>NZ_JBWXGA010000423.1:0-401 GCF_059900815.1 Lactobacillus sp. C449L
AGAATCCTCATAATTACTAATAAAAACCTTGAATTTTTCATTAAACACCTCTCCTATTTTAGGATGTGCAGTTAAATGTAAAATATAAGAACAAATACTTTTACTAAATTATTTATGCTCTACCCATAATGAATTATGGTTGGTATAAATAGAATTGATCTAGGCTAAATAGGCTTCTTGAACCTGCTCATTAGTCATTAACTCCTTTCCCAAGCCTTCGAGTACGATTTCACCATTTTGAATGACATAGCCGCGGTCAGCAATTTGTAATGCTTGAAACGCATTTTGTTCAACCAGCAATATTGTCATACCCGTTTTGTTGAGTTCACTAATGATTTCAAAAATTTGTTCCACAATGATGGGAGCAAGGCCCATGGAGGGCTCATCAAGCATCAATACGT
>NZ_JBWXGA010000424.1:0-400 GCF_059900815.1 Lactobacillus sp. C449L
CTTCCCGCATCCGCTTGGGCCGAGGAAGGAGATGAACTCTCCCCGTCCGGCGCTAAGCGACATGCCGCGGACCGCAGGAACGCTACCGTAGAACTTCGATACGCCGTTGAGCGCGAGATCCGCCTGGTCCGTCGCGATCGCGCTGCCGCTCCGGGCAGCTGTTCGCCCGCCCTGGCCGACACTCAGCGGAGTGCGCATGGAAGCCTGGAAACCAGTCATCCGTACCTCCTCAGAGCAGCAGGTCGCGGACATTCGCGATCCGTTGCGCGATCGAGAGCCCTGCGAGAATGATGACGAGTTGGATGGTGGCGAGCGCGGCTACGCTCGGATCGTAGTTGCTGAGCATGTAGCTGAAGATCGCGATCTGGACCGTGAGGGTTGACGTGGTGGTCAGGAACAG
>NZ_JBWXGA010000425.1:0-400 GCF_059900815.1 Lactobacillus sp. C449L
TCTGCTGGAAGCGCTGCTGAACGAAAACATCGTCGTAAGCGTCCTTCGCCAGGAGCGTATCGGCGTCGAGTCGGGCGAGCGAGCGGGCGATTCCTCCGGCGCCGGGTTGTATGTCAGGGAGTCCGTCTTACAGGGCGCGCGGAGCGGCTTTCTCGTGTCCCACAACATAGCGTTGGTGGACGCAAAGCATGTGCCGCCCGCTTTATTCGAGAAAATCGCGCTTCGGCAGGAGGGCATCGGCAAAGCGATGAGCTCCCTCGGCATGCCGTCGTTCCGCAAGGTAGCCGACGCCGGCCGCATCGACAAGGAGAAAGCGTTCGATCTGTTCGGAAAGCCGCTTGCGCTTCGGTTTCCGGAGCCGTCGGCGAAGGTGCCTTATAAAAAATATGCGATGTATTTC
>NZ_JBWXGA010000032.1:0-679 GCF_059900815.1 Lactobacillus sp. C449L
GATGTTAATTTATTCCAAGATTTAATATCATCTACAGATACGCCATATTTATTGGCAATATTCCAAAGTGTATCTCCTTGCTTGATTGTATGATACTCCTCAAGTGAAACCTTAAGCACTTCCCCAGTGCGGATCATATCGGAATCCAGGTTATTCCAGGACTTTAGTTCTTCAACTGAAACTTCGTATTTTTTAGAAAGTCCCCAAAGTGTGTCTCCATCTTTTACTTTCACATCCTGCGCGGATGCATTTGCTCCAAGACTCCCTGAGATTGCAGCCACTGCTGCGAAAGCCAAGATTGATTTTTTCATATTAAGTTCCATTCCTTTCGCTGCGCTCAAGGCACAAATATTTAATGAAAGTGAATCTACTCTCCCCCCTAATATTGCTATAATATATTTGGATAAGCAGATACACTACAGAGCACGGGGAGGTGAGTGGTGCAGTTCCAAACTGCCCGCATATTAAGATGTGCCGTTTGCTGTCTTCAAGTACAAAAAAGTGTGCCATCGAGCACGTAAACTAATCTTTGTGTAAACAATTCCTGTTTATGACATGGCAAACAGTCAATGTCTGCTTTATCCACTATAAACTTTATGGGATGTGTTTATGCTCAAAATTGTTTACCCTATTTGCTGTGGACTTGATGTCCACAAAAAGTTTGTTGTTGCTACGGTTG
>NZ_JBWXGA010000426.1:0-400 GCF_059900815.1 Lactobacillus sp. C449L
GCCGCCAACACGTCCGACTACATCAACAATCCGGGCGACGTGTTCATCCAGGGCCTGGAGGTCCAGTACGATCAGGACATGCTGTCGCTGTTCGGCCTGAACGCCGAAGGCTGGCGCTGGCGCGGCTACGCCAACGGCAACTGGAACTTCGATATGAAGGACAAGGGCGCCGCGACGGTCGCGACCGCCAACACCGACAATGTGGAGCGCGTCTACCGCTACCAGGCGGCGCTCGGCACGCGGTTCGGCACCGTGGGCACGCCGCATGACTGGACGATCCAGGTCCAGAGCGTCATCCGCGGGCCGGTCTACTACAACACGGAGGAAAACCTGCTCGTGCCGCAGGTGGAACCCTACCGCGAATACATCTGGAAGAAGAGCGCCTTCGCGGTTTGGAACG
>NZ_JBWXGA010000427.1:0-399 GCF_059900815.1 Lactobacillus sp. C449L
AGGACTACGAGCATAATCGCCAAGGGCATCAGG
Source organism: Lactobacillus sp. C449L (assembly GCF_059900815.1). NCBI lineage: Bacteria > Bacillati > Bacillota > Bacilli > Lactobacillales > Lactobacillaceae > Lactobacillus > Lactobacillus sp. C449L. Next base: position 34 of record NZ_JBWXGA010000427.1, read on the forward strand.
ACAATAGATTCTCTTATGTTTCCGTCTATCAAGCGATACATGCAGTAGCTCGTTACTACGAATGCGACGTTGACAGCCCATGAAAACGGTCCGGTTAACGCCAGCCCCTTTCCACATGAATGACAGCGATAACCACCGAATAGCCTTGGCAGAAGGAACAAAGAGGGCTTTAGCGACGAGGAACACTCCGGGCACTTTCGGGCCATATCATTTCCTACAACATTTTAAGTGTTACCGAATCCGTTACAACATTGAATTGAATATCCTCAATATCGGCTTGTCCAGCACATTCTCGATACTGCTCCTCGCATATCCGCTTGATCCTCTCTGCTCTAAGTCGTCGCTGAAACACATCCGACCGATGGT
>NZ_JBWXGA010000428.1:0-399 GCF_059900815.1 Lactobacillus sp. C449L
GCGATGGAAGGACTGGGAGATCGAGCTTGCCGAGGACGTGGCCTCCCGCGTCTGGGAAGCGGTCGAGCGCGTCCAGACCGAGCAGCGGCTGCGCGAGAGCGAGGACCATTACCGCCATGCGGTGGAGCTCAACCCGCAGGTGAGCTGGACCGCGCGCCCCGACGGCCGGATCGACCGCGTGTCGCAGCGCTGGATGGAGTGGACCGGGACGCCCGGCACCGGCGAAAGCTGGATGGAGGGGCTTCACCCGGACGATCGCGCGCGCACCTTCGAGGCCTGGCGCCGCTGCGTCGCGAGCGGCCAGCCCTATGACGTCGAGCATCGCATCCAGCGCCGCGACGGAAGCTACCGCTGGGCGCGGTCGCGCGCCTTCCCGCGCCGCGACGCCGGGGGCGAGGT
>NZ_JBWXGA010000429.1:0-398 GCF_059900815.1 Lactobacillus sp. C449L
TTCCAGAAGGGCATTCAGCTCCTGAACCAGGGGGTCGATCTCGCGCGGATAGGATTCGTCGATGCGGGCCTTCTCGCCCGAACGGATGGCGGCGATCGCCCGCCGCACCCGGCGCAGCGGCCAGAGGCCGTAGATCGCCTGCAGCAGCGTCAGGACGATCAGCCCGAGGCCGAGAGCGCCGAACGAGCGCACGAGCGTCTGCCGCAGCACCGAAATCTGCTCGTCCAGCGCATCGCGGCGCTGCGCGACCTGAAACCGCCAGCGCTGGGGCGAGCCGGGCAGCTGGGCGTCCGTTTCCACGATCCGCAGCCGCTCGTCGGGGAACTGGTCGCTGTCATAGGTGTGGAAGTCGGTGTCGCGATGATTTTCGCCGACCCTCAGGCGGCGGTCCCACAGCG
>NZ_JBWXGA010000430.1:0-398 GCF_059900815.1 Lactobacillus sp. C449L
GTGGAGCCGAAGGTCGCGACGATCGAGCTTCGATCCCAACGACAGCCGCGCGGCCAATGTCCACCTCCTGCGCGTGACGCCCGAGGGGTCGCTGACCACCCGCTCTTGCCAAAACCCCCCGCATGACGGATGTTCCGCATGTGGGGGGGGATGCGGCTATGGCTCGTAAAAGAGGGGCTTTTTTCGCGTTGATGCTGGCGGCGGCAGGCGCCGCCTTCCCGGCAACGGCTCAGCCGTTGGCACCGGACGATGCGGCCAGGCTGGAGGCGATGCGCAAGGCCGCCGACGACTTGGACGAGGCCGCCGATCCCGCCGCCTACCGCAAGGCGTGGGAGGAGGTGCTCGCCTTCGCCTCCACCCTCTACCCCGCGGACCATCCCGAGCTTGCGGTGCTGCAG
>NZ_JBWXGA010000431.1:0-398 GCF_059900815.1 Lactobacillus sp. C449L
CCTCAGCTCGTGCGATTCGACGGCGTAATGCGCGATGTCGGGATTGGCCCCGAGCAGCGTGCGGAGATCGCGCTCCAGGAGCGAGCGAAAGGGCGCCGGGCCGAGGGCCTTGTGGTCGGCCCCCGCGCCGTCGAGGGCGTGGCCGTAGTTGAAGCGCGGCGTCTTGCGCACCACCGGCGCTCCCGGGAACAAGCCGAGATCGTCGGGGTGCACGGACGAGATCTTCCGCGCGGCGCTCACGCGATGGCTCCCTTGCCCACGCGCGTGGTTCCGTCGAACGGCTTGCTGAGGTCGAGGCTCACCTCGCCCCGGAGCGCGAGGTTCATGAGGCAGCCGAGCACCCGGTCGAGCACGGGCCGGGTCGTCAGCTTCGCCCGGCGATGGACGGCCTTCACGGT
>NZ_JBWXGA010000432.1:0-398 GCF_059900815.1 Lactobacillus sp. C449L
TTCAATCCCTGAGGCAATCAGCCCAAGAAGAGCGGGAGACCCTGCTGTACTGATTGCTTCCTCCGAAAAAGCACAAACCGTTTTAGGCTGGAAACCGAAGTTTAACGATTTGAAAACCATTATTGAGACTGCATGGGAGTGGCATAAGGCAAATCCAAATGGTTTTTCTGATAAGCGGTAATTGAGAATGAAAGGGTTGGTTTGGAAATGTCAACAGCATTGGAAAAAGTTAAAAATTTTATTCATGAGAAAAAAATTGATGGAGTTTTTTTCCGTAAACGGAATAATTTTTCCTGGATAACCAGCGGCAAGGCAAATCATATCGTTAATACTACGGAGAACGGGGTAGCGGACCTTTTGATTTTTCCGGATAAAAAATACTGTATAACATCCAAAAT
>NZ_JBWXGA010000433.1:0-398 GCF_059900815.1 Lactobacillus sp. C449L
TGTCGGGGCAGAGCGCGCCCATCTCCCCGAGAGACAGCCAAGCATCCCGGTCGATCATCTTGTCGGCGCGCCACCGCTCCGCGCGCGACGCAAGATTGGTGGAGAGATAGCGCCGGAACGTCTTCCGGAAGATATCGAGATCGGCAGTCATCCAAGATGAGCGGTATGTCATGGACGTTCCTTTGCGTCACGCAGAGGCGGGGAGGGCGCTGCTGCGGGCTGCGCCGACACGCCGGGTCGGGGAGAATCTCGGCATCTGCCCGGATCGCGCCGCACACGATCCGGGCGCGCCGTGTTCGACGGATTCCGGCATTGATCTTCCCAACGGATCCTCGAAAGCTACTCGCAAGTAGATTTTTGACCAAGAGGTAGCCATCGAATCCCATTTCCGTCAAGCG
>NZ_JBWXGA010000434.1:0-397 GCF_059900815.1 Lactobacillus sp. C449L
GGTCATGGCCTCGGCCGCCGCGGCAGACCAAGTCCTCAGGCGCCGGCTTCTCGACCACCGGTGGGGTGACGACCGGGGGCTGTTCCGCGGGCGGCTGAGCCGGCTGGGAGCTGTCGTCATTCACCGCAATCGTCACCTTGCCCTGGTCGTAGTTGCCCCGTCCGTCGCTCACCAGGTAGGTGAACGAGGCGGTGCCGGTGAAGCCGGCCTTCGGCGTGAAGGTGATGGTGCCGTCCTCGTTCAGCACGGCCTCACCATGTTCGTCCTCGTCTACCGCGACGATGCAGAGCTCATCTCCATCGGCATCGACGTCGTTAGCGAGAAGCATCGCGGCCGTGAGGGAGATCGCCTCGCCCTTCTTGACGGTGAAGCTGTCGTCATGGGCGACCAGCTGTTC
>NZ_JBWXGA010000435.1:0-397 GCF_059900815.1 Lactobacillus sp. C449L
GCTCCAGCCGGCGGCGCGGGTGCGGCGGAGGCGGATGGCGGGAAAGGACGCGGCACTCATGACTGCAAGCCTCTAGCGCCTGATCGTTCGAGGTGAAAGCGCCTCGCGCTTCCGCGCCAAGTCCTGGAGCAGGCTCCACTCAAATGGTCGCCCCGCGCCGCCGCGCTGACCCATGGACACCTTGACGCTTCCATGAGTTCAATGCGGCGTGGAAACGAACCGTCCCGTCCCCCGCCAGGCCGTCCTCGTCGTCAACGCGCATTCGCGCAAGGGCCAGGCGCTGTTCGAGGAGGCGAGGCGGCTGCTGGGGGAGGCGGGCGTCGAGTTGATCGCGGCCCATCCGGTGCAGGATCCCGCCCGGCTCAACGATACCGTGCGGCAGGCGGTGCGGGACGGC
>NZ_JBWXGA010000436.1:0-397 GCF_059900815.1 Lactobacillus sp. C449L
TCACGAGGTCCACACCCACGAGCGGGTGCACGTAGAGGATCAGCGCGACGAGGCCGCCGCCTATTCCGGCCGTGAAGCCGCCGATGACGAAGGACAGGCGGAACATGCTCCACACGTTCACGCCCGCAAAGGTCGCCAACTCGTGGTTCTCGCTCGCGAAGCGCAGGAGCAGCCCGTAGCGGGTGCGCCGCATGAACCAGATCAGCGCTCCATACAGGATCGCGCCGACGATCAGGACGACGAGATTGTTGCCGGGAACCGTGACGGGGCCGAGCCGCAGCGGCGGCAGGAGCTCCGGCGCGTGCATGACGCGCGAGTCGGGCGTCCAGGCGATCATCGCCAGGTTGATGATCAGGATCGACAGCCCGATCGTCGCGAGGATCTGGTTGTGCTCGTC
>NZ_JBWXGA010000437.1:0-396 GCF_059900815.1 Lactobacillus sp. C449L
TCCCGAACGGACGCAGGCGCCCGGCGGCGGCCGGGTGGACCGGTCCGCCACGCCGGCCGGCGTGGGCGAGGCGGTCGTCCAGCGCCTCGGCCTCCAGGTCAAGCCGTTCGAAGGCGACTGGCACGTCTCGGCCGACGTGCCGGAGGCGCGCCGCGCGGAGGTGGTGGCGCTCGCCAGGCAGATGCTGGACGCGCACCCGCAGGTGGCCGAAGTCTACACCGCGGCCGAAGTCGCGGCGCACCCCATGCCCACGACGCGGCCGGAGAGCTGGAGCCTGCTCGACCGCTTCCGCGCCTCCTACGATCCCCGGCGCTCGCCAGACCTTCTGGTGGCGCTGAACGAGGGGCTGTCGGCCATTCCCGCCGGCTCCTCCGGCGCCATCGCCGGGCACGGCAC
>NZ_JBWXGA010000438.1:0-396 GCF_059900815.1 Lactobacillus sp. C449L
CTTGTAAGAGAGTTAGAAATGAAAAAAGGTAAAGGTCACATTGTATTAACTGTTAAATGCAGGGGAGATTTTTTTGTCGAAAAAAGTCAAGCTGAAAAACATCTCCGCCAGCTGGAAAAGGCGATCAAAACAAATGTTGTGCTGGAGTTTATCCCGCATTAACGAGTATTATTTTTGAAATGCCGGCATGGTTTTTTGTGAATTGCTTAAAGGGTGTGTGAGGAACATGAACGATAAAAAGGACTTTAATGCCCCTTCCTATTACAACAATCGCGAGCTTAGCTGGCTGGCATTTAATGAACGCGTCTTGCAAGAGGCTTATGATGATCGGAATCCATTATTGGAGAGGCTAAATTTTTTGGCCATTTTCAGTTCGAATTTGGATGAGTTCTTTAT
>NZ_JBWXGA010000439.1:0-396 GCF_059900815.1 Lactobacillus sp. C449L
CTTATCATGCTGTTTTTTCGATTGTTTAAGTCTAGCCTGGCTCCAGCCATTGCAACAGGATTGCTGCCGCTGGTGATGAACGCCAACGAATGGACGTTTATCATATCGGTTATTGTTTTTACGTTGATTCTGATGCTTGGGGTTCTTTTATTTGGATTACATAGAGGTTTAGATCAAAAAGTCAAAACAGAGTACAAATATATGCTCGTGTTCTTGGTGCTCAATTTGTTGTGGATCGGTTTATGCTGGTTGTTTGGCTACCCTCGACTTGCGGTAATACCGCCAATTCTGGTTGTTGTATATGAGACTCTTCAGAAGCCCGTGTATAACGAAAAGATGGCTTTTAAGCAAGGGCTTGTATTGACGATATCAGCTACGGTGGGAACGCTGTTGTAC
>NZ_JBWXGA010000440.1:0-395 GCF_059900815.1 Lactobacillus sp. C449L
TTGCCATCTCGACCATCTCGAAGGTGGAGCGTGGTCAGATGTCCCTGACCTATGATCGTTTCGTCTCCCTGGCCACCAGTCTGGGGCTGGATGTCGGCGCGCTCTTCTCCCGGGAGAGCCGGTCCTTTGGATCGGATACGCTTCAGGTCACCCGGCGCGGAAAGGCGAAGCGCTACGATACGCCGACCTATGTCTACGAAATGCTGGCGGCGGACTTGGCGGACAAGCAAATGGTCCCGATGCTGGGAACGGTGACGGCACGAAGTTTCGGGGAATTTGCGGACTATGTCCGTCATCCCGGAGAGGAATTCCTGATCGTCCTCAAAGGATCGTTGCGAGTTTACATAGAGGGACGGGAGCCGGTCGATCTGGCGGCTGGAGACAGTCTGTATTTC
>NZ_JBWXGA010000441.1:0-395 GCF_059900815.1 Lactobacillus sp. C449L
GCCGCCGGCCGACGACGGCGCGCGGAAGGCGGGCGGCAGCCGCGCTCCGCACGCCATCTACAATCTCGGCAACAGCCGGAGCGTCGAGCTCGACCGCTTCATCGCCGCGATCGAGGCCGCGTGCGGGCGAAAGGCCGTGCGCAACCTGCTGCCGATGCAGCCCGGCGACGTGCGCGACACCTATGCCGACATCGGCGCGACCGAGCGCGACCTCGGCTACCGGCCGGTGACGACGATCGAGGAGGGCGTGCCCGCCTTCGTCAGCTGGTTCCGCGGCTATACGGGCCTGTGACGGCGCTCAGCCGGGCAGGCGGGCGAGGGGCATGGTGAGGCAGTGCACGCCGCCGCCGCAGCGGGTGAACTGGTCGATCTCCACCGGCACCACCATATAGCCG
>NZ_JBWXGA010000442.1:0-395 GCF_059900815.1 Lactobacillus sp. C449L
CCGTATCCTTCTGGAAGATGTAGCCGAGGGAGGGCGGAAGTTCCCGGCCGACGACCTTGCCGTTCACGAGAACGCGGCCGGCGCTCGGGTCGATGAAGCCTGCCATCATGTTGAGCAGCGTCGACTTACCGCAGCCTGAAGGACCGACGATGCAGACGAACTCGCCGCGCTCGATCGTGAGCGAGACGTCGCCGATCGCGCGGATTTCGCCACCGCCCTGCGGCGACGGGTAACTCTTCCCGATTCCGTCGAGGACGATCATCTGCGCGGTCTCAGGCCGTCCGGGCCTTCTTGAGGAAATCCATGTTGATCGCCTGCTTGTAGGGCACCTTGGCGATCTCCTCGTCCGTGAACTGGCGGCCGCCGCCCATTATACCGAGAAGGCGGTTGTAGCT
>NZ_JBWXGA010000443.1:0-395 GCF_059900815.1 Lactobacillus sp. C449L
TCTAGTTAAACATCTCCGGGAACGCGCCGACTATACGGCAACCGTTGGTGAATGGCTTATATGCAAATTGGAGAACGGCCCCGAGAGCTTAGATCATATATTGTCCTATGAATATCAGCTTCAGGCTGATTATCAAGTGACAATAGGAAACCTTATCGGAAGCTTGCGCAAGCTTTCCCGCTGGGATTGGCATGAAGCGTTCGAGCAAATCAGCATTGTTGAACAAACGTTGCGCAAGGAAAGCACGGGCTCTTATTCCCTATTGGATTTTTCCAGCAGCAATACACTCCGGAAAAGGGTAGAACAGCTTGCCAGGCGCTTAAACCTGCCGGAAAATCTTGTTGCTGCTCAGGCGGTGGAGCTAACGGGGGAGTATGTAAAGGAATGTTCGGGGG
>NZ_JBWXGA010000444.1:0-395 GCF_059900815.1 Lactobacillus sp. C449L
GCTGTAGAAGGCGATTGGGAGCGCGACGCTCGGCAGCACGAATTGCGGCATGCGCCACGACTTCTTGATCTCGGCCCAGGCCTCGCGGGCATAGATGCCGGAACGGCTTGGCGCGGCGGTGACGGATGCAAGAGCGGCTATCATGCGGCCTCCAGATGGTCGTGGGTAAGCGTGGCGAGCGCCTGTTCGAGGCTAGCCGGGCCGACGCTGAGCGCGTCGAGATCGGGCGCCGCCCCCAGCAAGGCGCGCACGGCGGCGACCGGATCGCTGCTCAGCATCACGATGTCAGCCCCGACACGCTCGGCGGACGCGACGCCCGGCAGCGCCGCGAGCACCGGCAGCGGCGCCGCGGTGCGGCACCGGATGGCCGCGGCCGCGACCCGGCTCTTGATCGC
>NZ_JBWXGA010000445.1:0-395 GCF_059900815.1 Lactobacillus sp. C449L
TCATGGTCCTGGAGGCGTTCAGCATGATGCTGGTCGGCGCCGCCCTCTTCAAGCTCGGCATCATCCAGGGGGACCGGCCGCGGGCCTTCTATCTGCGCCTGACGCTGGCCGCCTATGCCGCCGGCTTCGCGCTGCGCGCCGCCGCCGCCTATGACCTCACGCGCTTCCACGGTGGTCCGGAGATCGGCCACTTCACCTATGAGGTGGCGCGCGTCGCGGTGACGCTCGGCCATATCGGCCTCGTCAACCTGCTGCTGGCGCGCGGCACGCGGCTGTTCCGGCCGTTCGCGGCGGCCGGGCGGGTCGCGCTGTCCTTCTACATCGCGCAGACGCTCCTGACGCTGTGGCTGATCTTCCCGCCGTTCGGGCTGGCGCTCTACGGCGACCTCGGATGG
>NZ_JBWXGA010000446.1:0-395 GCF_059900815.1 Lactobacillus sp. C449L
CTGTTCTCTCGTCTCCTTCCGTCGCGGCAGCCGCTGCGAGTCCGCGCCAGCAGCGAGGCCTGAGCATGAGCAACGCTGGAACAGCTCCGATCTTGAAGCTGGAGAACGTCTCGCGACGGTTCGGAGGCATCAAGGCGGTCGACGATGTCAGCCTGACTTTCTACCCTGGCGAGGTCGTCGGGCTGATCGGTCCGAACGGCGCGGGCAAGACGACCCTGCTCAAATGCCTCGCGGGCCTCATCGAGACGGACGAGGGGCGCCGCACGATCCAGCCCGGCACCCGTGTCGTGCTGCTGGAGCAGGATCCCGGAGTCGACGGCTTCGCCACGCTTCGCGACTTCGCGCTGGCGTGCAGGGACGCGCCGCCGGCGCATGAAGTGGAGGCGGTCGCAACG
>NZ_JBWXGA010000033.1:0-673 GCF_059900815.1 Lactobacillus sp. C449L
CGGGTAGGTAAATCTCACTGCCTTTATCCCTGAAGCGTTGGCTCATTTCTGCCATGCCGCTTTCCGCTTCGGCTTCGGCCGAAGCGGCCCCTCCACCAGCCTTCGGCTGGTCCCCCTCCCCACGCCTTGGGAGGATCTTTTTCGAGGAGCCTGCGATGGGCGAGATGGCGATGCTGGCGGCGCTGATGCGGCAGGCGGAGGGCGAGGCCGTGGACTTCGCGACGCTGCGCGCGCTGGTCGAGGAGGCGAGCGACGCGGGCGCGGCGCGGGCGCTGGTGCGGCTGGGGCTCGACGGGGCGGGCGCGCGGCGGGACATGGAGGAATTGCGGGAGCTGCTCCAGGCGTGGCGCGACGCCAAGAAGAGCGCGCTGAACGCGGTGATCGGGTGGTGCGTGCGCGTGGCGCTGGCGCTGGTCGTGCTGGGGATGGCGGTGAAGCTGGGCTTCGGGGCGGGACAGTGAGCGGGAGGGGCTTGCGCTTCGCCGGCTATGCGGCGGTGTTCGGGCGGACCGACCTGGGCGGCGACGTGGTGCGGGCGGGGGCGTTCGCGCGGAGCCTGAAGCGGCGCGGCGCGGTGCCGCTGCTGCTGGAGCATCGCGGGCCGCCGGTCGGGCGGGTCGAGTATCTGAAGGAGGACCGGCGCGGGCTGCGCGTGATCGCGCGGGTCCTCCTT
>NZ_JBWXGA010000034.1:0-672 GCF_059900815.1 Lactobacillus sp. C449L
GTGCAAGCCGGTTGACGCGATCGATCTGGCCGTCGTCGGGGCGGCCGATATAGGTATTGGGCATGGACCCGTTTCCCATCAGGGCTCTGACCGAACAGGATCTCGACCGGATCGTCGAGACGGCCGGCGGCGTGAAGGCGCACCCGGATGCGGATCGACGGGACCGCGAAGGCGCCGACTATCTCGTCGGAACGACCCTGATCGAGCTGAAGATGCTGGACGACGAGGGGTTCGTGAAGCCGGAGCGGCAGGCCAGGCTTGCCGAACTCTTCTCGGCGCAGGAGCCTGACCGGCCGGTCGTCGTCCTCGACCCGGCGAGACTTCCCGTGCCGGAGCAGCTGAAATACCGGCGGATCATCGAAGGGCCCGTCAAGCGGGCCGTTGCCAAGGCCCGGGCGCAGCTCAGCCAGTCGCGCGCGGAAATCCCGCACGCGAAGGGGTCGGTCCTGTGGATCGTGAACAACGGCTACACCGCGCTCGATCACGATACGCTCGAGGAGATCGTCGCCAACCGGGTCAGGCAGGATACGACCCATATCGACGGGGTCATCGTCTCGGGCTGCTACTACCACAGCGACGGCTTCGACAGCGTGTTCCTCTGGCCCTGCACCTACGTGCCGATCAATGCCGCCTACGCCTTCCCGGAGTTCGATGCCCTGCAGGTGGCCTTAC
>NZ_JBWXGA010000035.1:0-667 GCF_059900815.1 Lactobacillus sp. C449L
TCATTGCCCTGCTGATCCTCATCCCTGTGATCCCTTGGTTGGGTGCCCACGCGGGCATCATCCTCGCTGGCATCGCCTTCTGGGTCGCGACTGAGATGATTGCGCCTGACAGAAAGGAAGTTTCGGCCCAAGCTGCCGTAGCTCGCACCTTTAACGGGAACGTCCGCGTAAGCAACGAACAGGTGAACTTCGCTGATCGCCTCATCACGGCCATCATCCACAACGAGAGCAACGCTCGTATCTATGATGTGTGGCTCCGCTGCACCTTCCGGGCTCCCCAGACGCAGTACAGGCCGACCGATCCGAGTAGCAGGAAGGAGATGATCTCGACCGATTACCACTACGGCTATATCGCTCCAGACACCGCAGAGCCGATTTCACTGTCGTTGGAGCCTCATGGTCTCCTCACAAGAGCGATCCCTTCGAGCTTTACGTGCGAGCCCCGCTACCAGCCCGAGACAGCGGACCTCTTCCGAGAACCAAGGTGAGCTAATGGACGCGGATGGTGCGCTTCTCCTTTTCCTGGGACTCTGTCTACTCGGGGTGGTTCTAGTCGGGCTCCTAATTGTCTTCACCCCGATCATGTCCTGGCTGCTGATCGGCGGCGTTTCGTTCCTCGGTATCAAGTTTGCGCTGACGTTTTTCGGTCTAGCGGGAGCATTACCAG
>NZ_JBWXGA010000036.1:0-666 GCF_059900815.1 Lactobacillus sp. C449L
ATCGACCGTCGCGCGATACTGAATCAGTTACTGGGCGAAAGCCACATCTCCTTGGAACAGCACGTCCGCAGTAGGATCTTGGAAGCCGGAACCATCGTAAACGCTTCAACCAAGATATACCTCGATACAAACTTCTGGGTATGGCTGCGGCAAGCTCAGACTAAGGACAATAGATCCCCGAGCAATCGCCTGCTTGCGGCGCTGACAGCGGGCGCGGATCGAGGCTTGCTCATATGCCCCCTAAGCGAAAGCGCGTTCATTGAGCTCTTCAAACAAAAGGATATTGAGACCCGGAGGGCTACAGCCGCCCTTATGGATCGGCTGAGCCACGGCTACGCACTTCTCGAGTCGCACATGCGGATGGCAAACGAGGTTTCCAACTTCGTCCACCGTAAGGCGGGCAAGTCGGTCTACGAATATACCCAGCTTGCTTGGTGCAAGGTGTCGTTTGTTCTCGGTCTCATTCACCCTTCGCCGAAGGTTCCAATCCCGCCCGACGTGCTACTGGCGTTCCAGAAGAGCGTTTTTGACGAGATGTGGAGCAAGCCCCTTGCCGATATCGTCGACGGGCTTGGTTCGGGTAAGACGCCCCCGATCCCTGATTTTATTGATACCGTGGGGAACATGTACGAGGGAAACTCGGCTCACGCCGGCGGGATATAGAGT
>NZ_JBWXGA010000037.1:0-661 GCF_059900815.1 Lactobacillus sp. C449L
TTAGAAATCAAGCCCCAGATGCAGGCTGAAGCGGCGGTCCGTAACGAAGACAGCTCGGTCTACATAACGTCCGGGCAGGATTTCCATCTCGGTCCTCTGATCCTCGTTCGTGATGTTCTGCACGTTCAGCTTGATGTTCACGGAATTGGTCAGCTGGTAGGAGATGCTCCCATCGAGCCTGCCTGACGCGGCCGCGTATACAGGCAATCCGAACTGGATTTCGTTCCCAGTGAACGGATCGACATAGACGTTGGTTGTGCCGGAATCGTTGGTGGTCGTGAGATACCGGTCGCGCCAGTTGTAGGCCAGACGCGCGCTGAGCTTCTTGAAGTCATAAAGCAGGGTCGCGGAATAGGCCCATTTTGAAAGGCCGATCACCGGCACGTCGAGCTTGTTGCCATCGATATCCAGCGCAAAGGCGTCCGGCGCCTTGTTGTCGATATACGTCACGTTCGCATTGATGCCGAACCCTTTCAACAGGCCGGGAAGCATGTCGAAGTAGGTCTGCCCGCCGAACTCGATCCCGCGCACGATCGTCGTTTCTTCGGACTTGATGTTCGATCGGCTGGCGACCGGCCCGTCGATGAAGGAACTGCCGGACCCACCGACGATCGCCGATTTCGGGTAGTCCTCTTCAGAGAAGAACTCGCTCGCCGGGGCC
>NZ_JBWXGA010000038.1:0-660 GCF_059900815.1 Lactobacillus sp. C449L
GTATAGCGGGTGAACGGCCACATCACGTTGACGAGATATTCGACCTCGCCGACCTCGCCGCGCCACATGTCCTGGTCGCGGTGCGGCAGCTGGGGAAGGGCGCCCGGATGGAGCGCGATCGCTTGGGTGAGATTGAGCTGGATGGTGTCGCACCAGGGAGAGAGGACGCGCTCGACAATACCGGTGATCAGCGGGTGCATGACCACAGCCTCGGCATGACCGGAGCGGACGAGCAGGCGGCCGAACCTTTTCGTCCGCGCCCCATAGAAGCCGCCCTCGCAGAAGGGTGTCCGCTCGAAATCCGCGGCAAGGTCACGGTCGAGAGCCTGGACCGTGTCGGTGAGCAGGTCGGGGATGACGCAATAGCCGTCGACGAGCAGGCGCTCGGTCCAGCGGTCGGTCTCGGGGTGAATCTGGCAGATGTTCATGTCAGGTTTCCAATCTGGTTCAGGCGGCTTCGAGCGTGTCGGAAAGGTCGAGCGCCGGCGCTGTGTAGATGCCGTTCCGGGCGAGCAGCGTCGGCGTCTCCGCGGATATGTCGATCCGCAGCGCGCCGAGCATCTTGCCGTCTCTGATCCGCGGGAGGCCGAGCGGGCGGCACACCCAGCCGAACGCCAGGATCTGCTGCAGCCATGCCATCTCGGCGATGCCGGTGTAGGT
>NZ_JBWXGA010000039.1:0-657 GCF_059900815.1 Lactobacillus sp. C449L
ATACTCGATTTTATGCCAAACCTGTTCGCGTGTGGGCCCGACAGGTCCGACCTTGAAGCGACGTGTGGCTGGGGAACTACCTCCGATACCGATCACCTGATGGCCCGGATAGACGGTGGAAGTAGTGCTACGATCGAGCCGCGTTGCAGCGTCCAGCATGCCTTCCTGCCCGTAGATTTGTTGTTGCCGCCATGTCCAGACGGGCCATCTGGTCGCCAGCTCTCGGTCCGTAGGCCGAAAGTGGAGCCGATTGTCGGCCAGCACGAATTCCCAGTCGTCCCAGAGAGCGAGCTGCCAAAAATCGCGCAAGCTCCGTTCAATGGAGCAAATCGAAGTCGCTAGCCGAGCCGATTTCTCGTAATCTGCTTCCCCGTGAGTATCATGAGCAGGCAGTAATCGGACCCGCTCCAAGCAGTGTGGAAGCGTATCGACCATAGTAGCAATTGCGGCATCTGGCTCAGCCGCGCTGCCAGGGAAGGCGCCGGTGATTGGTGCGTGACCGATCCGATCCAGGTGGATAATTTCCGAGCTGCGGGCTCTGCGACGGTGACCGTCCGCCTGATCTCTAAGAAGATCAAAATTGATGTTTGTCGCCGCAACTGACGCAAGGATAGCGGCTCGTTGACCCAAACCCGCAAACAGCGATCCTTCGTACGT
>NZ_JBWXGA010000009.1:0-1360 GCF_059900815.1 Lactobacillus sp. C449L
CCGGCGAGGCGCGCCTCCGGCTCAACATCCGCTTCAACAACCTTCATCGCGGCGAGGAACTGGTCGCGCTCGTCCGCCGCACGGTCGAGGCGGAGGCGCCCGGCGCGCGCGTGGAGGCGAAGATATCGGGCGAGGCCTTCCTGACGCCCCCCGGGCCGCTCCACGACCTGGTGGTCGGCGCGATCGAGGCGGAGACCGGAGTCACGCCGGAACTGTCGACTAGCGGCGGCACGTCGGACGGGCGCTTCCTCATCAAGCTGTGCCCGGTGGTCGACTTCGGCCTTCCCAACGCCACCATGCACAAACTGGACGAGGCGGCCGCCGTGGAGGACATTCGCGCCCTCGCCCGCATCTACGCCCGCATCATCCGCTTAGCGTTGCGCTAGACCTTGATCGATCCAAGCTGAATCAGCTTGGATCGTGAATCAAGGTCTCAACTACTTGAATAGAGCCTGATTCATGCTTTCGGCGGGAGCGCGAAGCGCTTCCACCGCAACCGATCAGGCTCTAGGATCGGGGCGAACGTGTGGCTTACCGGGGATGCATCGAAATGGCGGTTTGGCGGACAGGCATATGGCGGGGCATGGCGGCCGCGGCGGCGCTCGCTCTGGCGGCGACGGCGCAGCCGGCATCGGCCCAGCTCTTCCTCAACAAGCCGCAATTCGCCAGCGGCCCGATCGACGGCGGCGACCCGCTGGTGGGTCTGCCGATCCCCGGCGCGACGGAGGCGGAGCAGCGCGCGCACCTCGTCTGGAACCTGCGCTCGGGCCTCAACGTCGCCGCGCTCCAGTGCCAGTTCTCGCCGCTGCTGCGGGCCGTCGACAATTATAACGGCATCCTCGACCATCATGCCAAGGAGCTGGCGGCCGCCTACACGGCGCTCAACGGCTATTTCAAGCGCGTCCAGGGCGCCAGGGCCGGGCAGAAGGCGTTCGACGATTATTCGACGATCACCTACAACAATTTCTCGACGCTCCACGCCCAGCTCGGCTTCTGCCAGACCGCGGCCGATATCGCCAAGGACGCGCTCGCCGCGCCGAAGGGCGAACTCCACCGCGTCGCCGCCGCCCGGATGCGGGAGCTGCGCAGCAGCCTCATCCCGGCCTACGACTATCTGACGGGCTACAATCCGGCGGTGGTGCGGCTGCGCGCGCTCCCGCCGCTCAACGACAAATGCTGGGACAAGAAGGACCGCCTCACCAAGCGCTGCCGCCGGCAACTCGCGGCGCGCTGATCGCCCGGGACGCGACCGTCAGGGCAGCCCCAGCAGCTTGTGGGTCTGGAGGCCGAGCCGCCAGCGCGGATTGGCCATGACGAAGGCGATCGACGCCGCCAGCGCGGCCTCCCGGTCCGCCCCGTC
>NZ_JBWXGA010000040.1:0-651 GCF_059900815.1 Lactobacillus sp. C449L
TCGGGTTCGATCGCCAGCCGTAACGCAAAGATCTCCTCGGCTTCGTCCGCATTCATTGGCCGGACGAAGAAACCGCGATTGGCTTGGCTGCCGAGCAGTCCTTCCTGTTCCAGGCGGCCGAGCGCCTCGCGCAGCGGGATCTTGCTTACGCCCAGTTCCGTAGCCAGCGCATCCTGGCGGATGGGGCGGTCCTGGGGCAGCTTCCCGGTGACGATCTGCTCCCGTACGACGTCGAAGACTTGTTCGGAAAGTGTGCGGACAATGATGCTCATCTTATCCTATCGCGAAAGCGGCCGAAGGGGACCATAGACCATGTGCAGGCCCTCTTGTCCTATAAATTATACCTAGCCGATGGCGTTCGTAATCGATTAATCTCAGCCAGCAGCTGATCGGCAATAGTCACTCCCTCGATCATGCTCAGCTTGCGGGCAGAGTAGCGACGCTCCGAGGGCAGTCTGGCGCCTTGGCCGCTAATGGCTTCGAAAAGCGCCTCCGCACGGTCAAGGTGGCTGGCGACGTCGCTACCGAGAAAACCGCCGGGATCGATCGCGATGATCAATTCACCGCCCAGCGGGGAGGCGCCCCTCCCCGCATCCGCACGGATCGATTCGCGGCTGGTGAGGTCGCCAATGAGAGGCCCTGCCAGTAGCT
>NZ_JBWXGA010000041.1:0-647 GCF_059900815.1 Lactobacillus sp. C449L
CTCTAGTTGCATCGCGTGCGGCAGTGCTCGCGTCTCTCCTCCCAGCAGATGCGAGCAGAGAAAAGTTCATGCATGCACTCGGAATCCATGGTGATCCAGTACAGACGCGACGTATCATCGACAAAGCAAAGAAAACGGGAGAAGACCTGGGCCTCAACCCATATGGATACGACCGTGCATTCAAGTATCAGCCAACTGACGGAGATCGCATTCTTCTACGGAAGTGCTCAGCGGAGGCCGATTTGGGCACACCAGTTGTGCTTGATCCAACGGCAGGTGGCGGGAGCATCCCGTTCGAGGCAGTGCGGCTTGGTTTGACGGCTTTAGCAAACGATCTTAATCCGGTCGCTGCCCTGATAGAAAGGGCAACTATCGAATATCCACTTCGCCATGGGGCAACACTTACTCGTGAGTTCAGTCGGATTTCGAGCGAGTTCGCAAGACGCGCAACACCCAGATTCAAGAACGTGTTCCCGTCCGAGTCCTCTGACATCCAAGTTTTAGGGTACCTTTGGGCACGCACAGTCCGTTGTCCCTATTGCGACGGACTGGTTCCATTGTCACCCAATTGGAAACTCGCTTCCAACGGGACAGGTGTACGCCTCAAGCCACGCTGCGAAGCGGGTCCAGGACACCCAGGCCGATAT
>NZ_JBWXGA010000042.1:0-646 GCF_059900815.1 Lactobacillus sp. C449L
GTCCTGCTCGGCCGTGATGTCGTCCGCCTCCACCCCGTCGGCAAGGCCGAAGCGATATTGGAAGCCGGCGCAGCCGCCGCCTTCCACGGACAGTCGCAGGATCGCGGGCTTGCCCTGCTTCGCGGCGATCGCCGCGACCCGCGCCGCCGCGGCGGGGGTAAGGATGATGGGAGCCTCGCTCATGCCTTGCAGATAGGATCGGGCGCTCCGCCCGGCAAGCCGGTCAGCTCCTGACCTTGTAGCCGCAGACGATGCCGAACACGAACGCGGCGAACAGGCCGAGCTGCATCTGCCCGTGGCCCGTATGGACGCCCAGTATCTCGCCGCAAAAGACGAACAGGGCGATGAACATCGCGATCGCGAGCGGCACCATGGCCCGCTTCCCTTCAACAGCCTGGAACGGCCGATTGTCGCCGGAAACGGTAAACGGGCGGTGAAAGCTTGTGCCGCGCGGCCCCCTTCGCCATAGAGGCGCCGCGCCCCCGAACCGGAGCAGACCCGCATGAAGACCCGCGTCTACGTCACGCTCAAGAACGGCGTCCTCGACCCGCAGGGCAAGGCGATCCACCATGCGCTGGAGGGCCTGGGCTTTTCGGGGGTGCGCGACGTGCGCGCCGGCAAGCTCATCGAGCTCGACCTCGAGGAG
>NZ_JBWXGA010000043.1:0-640 GCF_059900815.1 Lactobacillus sp. C449L
GCCGAGCGGAGGCCCTGATCCGTTCCAGAAGCCGGCCTCGGCATTGCCCTTCATGACGACCTTGACCTGCTCGGCGTTGATCTCGCTGCTGACGGCATCAATGGTGGTGAGGAAACTGCGAAAAATGCGAGCTTGGGGGCCGTCTCCGATATCCTGTGTCGCGGAGATGAGCTTCACACCCGCTTTCTCCAGGCGGCGGCGATACCCTTCGAACTCATACTCGTCGCGGAAGAAGCGGGAGAAGTTGTAGACATAGACGGCCTCGAAGCGGCAAGGCTTGGCGCACACATCTGCGATCATCTGCTGGAGGACCGGGCGACGGTCATTCATGCCGCTGCGGCCGGGCTCCACATAGGTCTTGATGACCTCGTAGCCCGCCGCTGCCGCGGCTCGGGCGATGCCGCCTTCCTGCTCCGCGAGCGAGGTCTCGTGCTCGGCCTGCCTCCGCGTGCTCACGCGAACATAGGCGCAGGCGGGCATTAGGTGCGACACTGCTTCAGTCATCCACCATAATCCTCACCAACTCGTCCGCCATCAGAGTCAGCAGCCATTGTGACTCGCCAGCGAGGACGGGGAAAGAGTCCGCGAGTTCATCGACGATCGACAGGCGAGCACACGCTCCGGCGCGAGAGCAATCCTC
>NZ_JBWXGA010000044.1:0-638 GCF_059900815.1 Lactobacillus sp. C449L
AAAATGTTGTTTCCAGTATCCTTGGCTCCAATTTGAATATCCAATCCCACTATTGTTAGCATCGTACATTCTTTGTTCATCAACATAAATACCAACATGAGTGATTGAACCTGCCGGACGGCTGGGATTAGTACCTTTAAAGAAAATTAAATCGCCCGGTTGTGGATCAGCTACAGGAATTGAATGAGAGTGCTGTTCAGCTGCCGTCCTCGGCAGATCATAACCGAGCTGACGAAACGCATATTGCATCAATCCACTACAATCAAAACTAGTAGAAGGGCTACCTCCGCCCCAAGCATAAGGCCAACCATTATATTTCATTACTTCATTCATTAACATTTGATAAGCTTCCGGACCTAGAGCTGAAGCATCTGCATGCCCTATATCTCCATTGGCTCCCGGTGTAAGGTATTGCTGCACTAACAAAACATAATACATATTTCCATATGAGTAACGGAAATTTCCGTTAAAATCGGCTATCGGATTGCTGTACTTCACAGTTCTTCCGTTTGCCTGATTTTTCGAGAAATTACTCGCTAAATCAAAGGTATATTGTTTGCCGTTATTTCTTACATAATTATTAAAACCGGAACCAAAATTATAGCTTTGAACAGGTGTCCAAAAATCTAATTCATTTG
>NZ_JBWXGA010000045.1:0-634 GCF_059900815.1 Lactobacillus sp. C449L
GATCACGATAGCCGTGATCCGGCCGGAGCTCATCCCTTGATCAGCATATGCCATTAACCAGCCACACTCCCTCTCTCGTTCAGGCCTGGACCGGCGCACCGATATGCCGCTGATCCGTTGCGGGGTCCACTCATGTATCAATATGTCATGGACGAGGAGTGCGTCTGTATCGTGACACCGGTGCGGACGCAATGCTTCTGTGGCCGATTCAAGGCGGAACGCGAAATTGGCGGAAACCTGCCGTTCATTTGCGGCAAATTATGGCAATCACTGGATTTTGACGGGGTGTGAGATGAGCAAGAGGGTGCGTTTGAAGAGCCTGCTGGCCGCCTGCCTGCTGACGGCGGCGCCAGCCTGGACGCCGCTCGAATCGCAGGTGATGCCTGCCTATGCCTATGCCGACCTCGCCGATCTGGCGCTCCCCTCGCCGCTCGCCGCCCATGTCCGGGTGAAGAGCGCGGCGCGGCTGAAGGGCGAGCGGGCGGCGGGCGTGCCCGCCGGCAAGACCCGCTTCTACGTGGAGGCGGACGTCGTCTCGCTGATCCGCAGCCCCGGGCCGACGCCCGCCAGGCTCGGTTACCTGGTCGACCTCCCCAACCGCCCGGACGGCAAGCCGCCCAGGATCGAGAAGAAG
>NZ_JBWXGA010000046.1:0-631 GCF_059900815.1 Lactobacillus sp. C449L
CGCCGCCATCGAGGGGCCGGACGAGCCGATGCGGGCCATGGTCGAGGCGGATCGGCGCAAGCGCGACATCGTCGTTCAGGCTCTCAACCAGATGCCGGGTGTCAAGTGCGCGGAGCCGGAAGGCACCATCTACGCATTCCCCGACATACGCGGCACCAGGCGTGCCTCGTCCGAACTCGCCATGGCGATCCTGAGCGAAGCCCATGTCGTGACCGAATCCGGCAGCTTCTACGGTCCCTCGGGCGAAGGCCATTTGCGCATCTGCTTCGGTTCGGAGCCGGAGGCGAGGGTGATCGAGGCGATGGAGCGGTTGAAGCGCTTCTTCAACAGCCTGTAGTCGCCCGCCCATCAGACCGCTTCTTCTTCGCTAAGGGTGGTTGCAGCGCTGGTGCTCGATCAGGGCTATTAAGACCGTAATCATATGATTAGGTTGCTATCTGCGCGCCAGCGCAGGGGAGGCCATGATCCTGGAAAGACGCCCGCAACTCCGAGGGAGGAATGGAATGACCGGAAGACTTCGCCTCGCCGTCGCGCTGATGGCCGCGCCCCTCCTCGCCATGCCCTGCGCGGCGCCGGCCCATATATGGGCGGCGCCGTCCTCCTACGAGGCGCTGGTCGACCTTTACGAGGA
>NZ_JBWXGA010000047.1:0-627 GCF_059900815.1 Lactobacillus sp. C449L
GTGACCTCGATCCGGTGGCTCTGATCGCACGAGTATCGTCGGGAGCCGAGAGCCTGTCGAACAGGCTCGATCCTGCCGGTCAGCGACAGATCGAACAACGCCTCACGGAGCTCGCGCGCCGCTCGCGGTCCTGAGAAGGGGACGTCGACTGGTCGCGGGCCAGATCGCCCAGTGTGGCAGGATCGAAGCCTATGGGCAGGCGATCGCTCGGGCAGGGGAGGACCCGCAGCGGCTGCGCCGACGCAGAAGGTCTCGAAGCCGACGGCCCGGAAATGGTTCCTTAACTCGGAAGGGTGCGGATCAACGCGCTGCCGGCCGCGCTCGCCGGGGTCGCACTGCTGGGGCTCGGTTATCTCCTGACAAAGCGGAAGCGGAAACTCTGATGCTCCAGCCGAGCTGCGGAGGCAGCCCGCACCGTCGCCGCGACTGCCAAAGACGTGAAGGGCCACCTCAGCCGGCAGGTTGCCGAGGAGCCTCAGATCCAGCGCGAACAATATCCCTAATGCAAGTTATGCAAGGCAAAGTTCCGGTTCCGGCGGCGGAACCGAAATGGCAGCAACCCGCAGCGGCGGCGAAACGGGGAAGCCATAAAGATAAAAGGGACGATAGGGTGCTTGGTAATCGGGC
>NZ_JBWXGA010000048.1:0-624 GCF_059900815.1 Lactobacillus sp. C449L
GCTCGGCATCAAGGACGAGGCGCGCAAGGCGGCGGCGGTGCTCGGCGCCAATTTCCCCAATACCAAATGGTATGAGCGGGCGTACAAGCTCGTGCAGGAGCATGCGCCGGCCGCCTGAACGGCCGCCCCCACCAGATGACCCGCCTTCCGTAACCCCCTGCGATCACGGGGGTAAAGCTGGGTTGAACAACCGGAATGTCGTCTGGTTCCTTGCGGTTTCTCCGATATTTTCCGCTGAATCGCGCTCCAATAGCGTCCAGCCTGTTCAAGAACGCCCGCACGGCATGTCTTGATACAATAGATGCGGCGGGCACCAGGTGAGGAGCTGCGCCCATGCCCGCGCAAGTGATCGATCGCGCGACTGGTGAAATCCGGTCAGTCGACTCCAATGTTATTGCACTGACGGCCCCGGCTATTGTCAGGCTTGACCTCGATAGAGCGGATCTAGCTTCGACGGAGCGCCAGGCGAACGATCTTGTCGTTCACCTGAAATCGGGCGAGACGATCCGCATCGCGAACTTCTATGCGCCGGGCGGGGCTGCCGCCAGCGAGCTTGTCCTGGACGAGGGCCAAGGCGGGCTCTGGCTCGTCCGACCCAACCTCCAATTCTCGTCCCTGGAAGAT
>NZ_JBWXGA010000049.1:0-609 GCF_059900815.1 Lactobacillus sp. C449L
ACCTGATGGCCCTGCTCCTGGCCGAGCTGTTCAACCTCATCGGCATCGATATTCTCAAGGAGATGGTCGGCAAGGGCTGGTTCGGCTGGCCGCTGGTCGGGGCCGCGCTCGGCGGCGCCGTCGCGCTGCTGCGCGACCGCGACAGGATCATGGGCCTGCTCCAGCGCGTGGTGATGACGGTGCTGTCCGTGCTGGCCCCGGTCCTGGCGGCGGGCCACGCGCTGTTCGTCGTCGCGCTCCCGTTCACCGGGCTGGAGCCGCTCTGGGACCGCACCAGCGCGACGACCCCGACCCTGCTCGCCTGCGTGGCCGGGGCGGTGCTGCTCGCCAACGCCATCATCGGCAACGACGAGGGGGAGGAGAGCCGCAGCCCGGTGCTGAGGACCAGCGCGCTGGTCCTCAGCCTCGTCATCCTGCCACTGACGACCGTCGCGCTCGCCTCCACCTGGCTGCGCATCGACCAGCACGGCTTCACGCCGCAGCGTCTGTGGGGCCTCGTCTTCGTCGGCATCACCCTGGTGATCGCGCGCGCTTATGCCCTTTCCGTGCTGATCGGGCGGCGCGCATGGAGGGCGGCGATCAGATCCTCCAACCTCGGCCTGGCCATGC
>NZ_JBWXGA010000050.1:0-608 GCF_059900815.1 Lactobacillus sp. C449L
TCTCGACGCCAACCGGCACCACCTATGTCTACGGGCGGCGGGTCCAGTCGGTGACCAGCAACACCGGCTACCACATCAAGCTCAAATATGAGCAGGACACGGTCATCGGCAACCCCGGCTACTGGTCGAACCTTGTCAAGGTGATCGGGCTTAACGCGCTGGTCGACACCGACTGCGCGACGACGGCGATGGACTGCACGGTTCCCGCCGGACGGCCGACGCTGTCGATCAGCAAGCTGAGCGAGCCGACGGCGCGGGACTATCGGGACTATACCGACGCGCTGGGCCAGGTCACCCGCTATATGTTCACGGACATGGAGATCGCCTCGATCACCTTTCCCGGCAGCACCAGTCCCGACGTGTCGGTGTCCTACGCCAACGGCAAGGTATCGTCGGTCACCGCCGGCGGCGTCGTCACCACCTACGCCTATGCGGACGCGGGCAACGTCCGGACGGTGACGGTCACGCGCGGATCGGCCCCGCCGCGCGTCTACAGGTTCGATCTCGCCAAGCTGCAGCTGCTCTCGGAGCAAGACGAGCTCGGCCGCGTGACCGCTTACGAATAAGACAGCTCCAACCGGCCGACCAAGGTGACGGCGCCGGAGGGC
>NZ_JBWXGA010000051.1:0-605 GCF_059900815.1 Lactobacillus sp. C449L
GTTCACGACGCAACTGGTCGGATCGGCCCTCATTATCTCCGGCCGTTACGTCTGGCTCGGCGCCGGGGCGCTGGGCGTGTTCACGGCCCTCACCATCCCGATCGTGCATCACTTCTGGACGATGCAGGGCCCGGCCGCGCTGCATGCCTTCCACACGGCGGCGGAGCATATCGGGATGATCGGCGGGCTGATCACGGTCTCGGTCCTGGCGGCGCGGACCCGTCCGGCGCGCTCCGGGGAGGTGGTCATGCCGCAGGTTGTCTTGGCACGCTGAACCGCTGCGCCCCCATTGGGGTTACGGGCGCAGGACGATGGGCTAGGTTCGCCGGACGCGGCGGTCTCGTCCCGATCGCCCGGCGCACGAGAATCCGATGACCGATTTCGCCGTCCAGGTCGTTCCCGTCACCCCGTTCCAGCAGAACTGCTCCGTCGCCTGGTCGCAGGGAACCCGGCGCGGCGTGGTGATCGATCCCGGCGGGGATGTCGGGGCGATCCGGCAGGCGATCGAGCGGGCCGGCGTCACGATCGAGGCCATCCTGCTGACGCACGGCCATATCGACCATGCCGGCGGCGCCGCGGACCTCAAGGACGAGCTCGGGGTCGAG
>NZ_JBWXGA010000010.1:0-1221 GCF_059900815.1 Lactobacillus sp. C449L
GCTTGATGTCCGGCCGGATGTGATAGAGAAGGTCGGCGTAGATTCCCGGCGGATCGCCGAGGCGGAAGTGCCATCCCTCGTTGATCGAGACGCGTTGCCGCTGCGCCGCCGCCGGCATGGCGAGCCCCAGGAGGCCGACAGCCGCGATCACTGCGAGCAGCATACGGGACTTCGAGATGGCGCTGCCGCTCGCTGTTGCCTGAAACATGCGTCCTGTCCTTCTTACTGCGGCGCGTGACGCGCCGGAAACCTTGCCGTTCAATGGACGTCGAAGCCGGCGACGATCATCTCGCCGGGCGGGCAGCCGGTCCGGCGGGAGGGCCCAGGTAACTGTCCGGCAGCTCGCCCGTATAGAGGACCAGCTTCTGCACCAGCATGTTGTCGTCGATGCGCCACAGCTTGATCGTGTGGACCCCTGCGGCGAGAGAACCGAGCGGCGCCTCGAGCGGAAAGGCGTTGTCGCAGACGGCTTGCTCCCAATCGGGATGATCGACCCGGAGGTTCATCGTCAGCATCCGGACCGGGCCATCATCGACCGAGACGCCGATCCGCAGCCCGCCGCCGCCCCGCGTGTCGAGGGTCGGAACCATGTACAGCCGAAGCGTCGCGTCGCCGCCGCGCGCAAGCGTCACGTCATAGTCGAGCCGGACGCCGTCGCCCACCGTGGTGGAGGGCTTGCCCTGCGGGAATACGCCGACCGCTCCGGCCGTGCGGCCCAGGTGGGGAATCGCCCGCCACGTCAGCCCTTGGGCCGATACATGGCGCGTGAAGTCCGTCGCTTCGACCGCCGCGTAGGAAGCGTCCTTCGCCGGGTGCGTGGGAGA
Organism: Lactobacillus sp. C449L; assembly: GCF_059900815.1. NCBI lineage: Bacteria > Bacillati > Bacillota > Bacilli > Lactobacillales > Lactobacillaceae > Lactobacillus > Lactobacillus sp. C449L. The sequence goes on from NZ_JBWXGA010000010.1 coordinate 825, forward strand.
CGTGAAGCGTATCGGGCGGGCTCCGCCCGCTACCCGCGTGACGGCGGGCATCACGTCCGTCTTCGGGTCTTTCCAGGAGGTATAGCCGAACTTGGTCTGCAACATCATGCCGTCCCACTTGCCGCCGTTCAGCCTGTGATAGACGTCGCTCAGCCGCGCATCGCGAGCGAATGCGGCCGCGGCCCGATCGGCGAAGGCATTGGCGCGGGGATCGCCGGCCGCGGCGAGCCGCCGGTTCCAGGCGACCGCATAATGAACGTGGTGGAGATTGGCCATCGCTGCGATCGGATACTCGACGAGCTGGAAATAGGCATCGCGCTGTTCGGGCGAGAGGCGGCTCCGCACCTGTTCCATGCGGCGCTCGAGCGCATCCCATTCGGCGACGATGGCACCGAAT
>NZ_JBWXGA010000052.1:0-604 GCF_059900815.1 Lactobacillus sp. C449L
CCTGACGGCCGTGGTCGACGCCGACGGCAGCTATCTGTTCGACGACCTGCCGCCTTCGGACCAGACCGGATACACGGTCACGCAGATCGTGCAGCCTAACGGCCTTTCGGACGGCCTGGACAGCAATGGCGGCGGCGCTGGGGATGTCGTCCCCAATTCCGCCGGACGCGCCGCTCCTGAGGACATAGTGGTTGGCGTGCTCGCCCCGAACCAGGCGCTGACCGGGCGCAACTTCGGCGAGATTCCGACTTCCAGCCTGTCGGGCCGGGTGTTCCTCGACCTCAACGCCAATGCGACGCTCGACCCCAGCGAGACGACCGGCATCGCCAATGTCGTGATCCGGATCACCGGGACCAACGACCTGGGCGCGGCCGTCGACTGCATCGAGGAGGCGGAGGGCCGCGCGACCGGGGTGCGGCTGGCGGACGGGCAGGTGCTGCCCGCCGACATGGTGATCGTCGGCATCGGCATCGTCCCCGCCGTCGCCCCGCTCGCGGCGGCGGGCGCGCGCTGCCCGAACGGGGTGGAGGTGGACGGCCGGTGCCGCACGAGCCTGCCCCACGTCCATGCGGTCGGCGACTGCGCGCTGCATGCGAACCGCTTC
>NZ_JBWXGA010000053.1:0-604 GCF_059900815.1 Lactobacillus sp. C449L
CTTCTCCTCGAACGCGGCGCGGGCGCGGGCGAGCAGCGCGGGGTTGATCCGCGGCTGCTGCGGCAGGGGCTGCGCGAAGACGGGACGGGACGCCAGCGCGGCCGCGCCCGCGGCGGCGGCAGACTGGATGAGCGCTCTACGCGAAAGCATCACTCGTGGTCTCTCCTCGATCACAGCCCAAGGTGTAACCCGGCAATCCGTTGATTCTCAACGCGGTGCCGGCCGTTTCGGGTCCGTTCGCCGCGCCGATGAATCGTTTCGCCGCATTGCCGGGAACCGCCGTTAATCTTTTCTTGTGCGCCGCGGCGGAACCGCGGGGACCGAGCGGAGTCTTCGCCCTCGTGGCGAATCGTGGGGACAGGGAGGACGCCTTCGGCGCGCTGGCCGTGCCGCCGGGCCTCGCGCCCATGGAGGCGAAGCTCGCCGAGACGCTGCCGGAGGGGGATTGCTGGCAATATGAGCCCAAGTGGGACGGCTTCCGCTGCCTCGTCTTCAAGAGCGGCGGCGAGGTGGCGCTGCGATCGCGGGCGGGCAAGCCCCTGGGCCGCTACTTCCCCGACGTGGTGGAGGTGGTGCGGTCGCTCGGCCCGGCCCGGCTCGCGCT
>NZ_JBWXGA010000054.1:0-604 GCF_059900815.1 Lactobacillus sp. C449L
CGTCTGGCATGCTCCTCGGCGAGGAGCGGGTGCTCGTCCATCCATTCGTGGTAGGGGAACTGGCCTTGGGCAATCTGCGCGATCGGAAGGTCCTTCGCGCGTTCGAGAGGCTCCCACGGGCAAAGGTCGCGTTCCATGCCGACGTGCTGGATTTCGTCGAGCGGCACGGGCTGGCCGGGAGAGGGATCGGCTATGTCGACGCGCATCTGCTCGTCTCGACCCGACTGACGTCGAATGCGAGGATCTGGACCCCTGACCGGGGACTCCGTGCCATGGCAGCAAGGTTCGGCGTCGCTGCCGAGGAGGCTTGAATGACGGCCCTGCCGCCCATCGAACTGAAGCTGCTCGACCCGCGCTTGGCTGCCTGGGGCTTCCCGCATTGGGGGTCTGAGATGGCGGCCGGGCTGGACCTTTTCGCCTGCCTCGATGAGCCGATCACACTGGGGCCGGGCGAACCTCCGGCCCTGGTATCTTCGGGAATTGCGATCCGCATCGGCGATCCCGGCTGGTGCGCGATCATCGCGCCGCGTTCCGGCCTCGGCCATCGCGGCCTCGTGCTCGGCAACACGGTCGGGATCATCGACGCCGACTACGAGGGGACATG
>NZ_JBWXGA010000055.1:0-601 GCF_059900815.1 Lactobacillus sp. C449L
CCTTTGAGTTTGACAACCTGCTTTACAGGTTGTCAAACTCAAAGGCGCACAAGGCCGTGATTAAGCTCCGCGGCGTTCAAGTCAATGCAAAGGCGCGTGGAATTGATGTTCGGTTTCTGCCAATTGATGGAGATCCTTTGATCCTCGTAAAGGTTATATCATACTTCGCAATTCTATACTCTAAGCGGAAGAACAAACTGGAGATTGCCCGGAGTCTCCTTCTTATAGACTGCCGCTAATGAACTGAGGCTGCGCGGAAGCCTCAGGAATGAATGCCCGCGTCAATTGCGGCAGGAGTTGCCGAGCCTCCGCAGCCCGTCCTGCCTGGACTAACTGCTTCACCGTATGCCCGCTGAAGCCTGTCAGCGGCTCCTTCTCGAACGGGCCGTGGGCACGCTCAACTGCCTCCGAACCGTGGGGTAATCAAGTCCAATTTGTCAGCTTCCTCGCCCATCGTGCTCTTCATTTCCCTGCTTATCGCAGAAGCAAACCGTGGATGAACTGTGAACAAACGTTGGCGTTCCGGACCTCATCTCGATCAGCCCGAGCAAGCGACGGAAAGCGCATGCGTCCGCCGAAACTGTCCCATGCTCCGACGCCG
>NZ_JBWXGA010000056.1:0-599 GCF_059900815.1 Lactobacillus sp. C449L
TCGTGCGCCGCTCGGCCGAGGCCTTGAACAGTTCGAGGGCGCGGCGGTGGACGCGCCGCGTCTTGGTAGCGCCCGGCGTCAGCGCCATCCGCAGCGGCATCCAGGCGAGCACGTAGCGGACGACGAGGAAGGCGAGCGCCTGGACCGCGAAGAGGGCCGCCATGGCGATCCCGTGCGCGATGCCGCTGTTCCAGCCGCTGAAGGGCCGCAGCCACGCCTCGATGCAGCCCTGCGGCACGGCGGCCAGCATGGCGGGCACCAGCAGCACCGCCAGCACGGCGTAATGCAGCCCGACGTCGTGATAGGAATCGGACTTGGACGCGACGATGGTCACGATCTCGCCGTCGCTCGCCCGCTCGGCGGCCGCGACCGCCGCGCTGACCCGGACATGATCCTCCGCCGTCAGGAACATCACCAGCTCCCCGATGCGCCGCCGCCGCCGAACGAACCGCCGCCGCCGCCCGAAAAGCCGCCGCCCATCCATCCGCCGCCGCCCGACGACCCGCCGCCGAAGCCGCCGCCGAACCCGCCTCCTCCCCAGCCGCCCGGCCGGCGCGAGCTGCGCTCCATCTCGTTGGCGATGGTCCAGAGGATGATCG
>NZ_JBWXGA010000057.1:0-598 GCF_059900815.1 Lactobacillus sp. C449L
GCGTGCGGGCGCAGTTCTGAGGGACCGGTCGCTCTATCGCGTGGTGTGGCGCTGGCATTTCCATGCCGGGCTCGTCATCCTGCCCGTCCTCTGCTGGCTGGCGGTGACGGGCTCGCTCTACCTGTTCAAGCCGGAGATCGAGCGGGCCGTCTACCATGAGTGGATCGTCCTTGAAGCGCCGGCGCAGCCGGCCAGCGTGGCAGGGTTGATCGGCGCGGTGGAGCGGCAGACCGGCGGGCGGGTGACGACCATCACCCGCCCGCCCGATGCAAGGGAGAGCTGGCGCATGACGGTGGACGAAGGCGGCGTGAAACGCACCGCCTTCGCCCATCCGGCGACCGGCGCCGTGCTCGGCACCACGCAGGAGAATGGCGTCATGGAGACGGTGAAGCGGCTCCACAGCCTCGCCATCACCGGCCCTGTCGGCAACGCCGTGGTGGAGATCGTGGCCGGCTGGGCGATCATCCTGGTGCTGACGGGATTCTACCTCTGGTGGCCGCGCGGCGGGAACCGGGCGCTGTCCCTCGCCGGCAGGCCGGGCGGGCGGCCCTTCTGGCGCAACCTCCATGCCTCGACCGGCGCGCTGGCGGGCCTCGTC
>NZ_JBWXGA010000058.1:0-597 GCF_059900815.1 Lactobacillus sp. C449L
ATCCTGCACCGTATCTACCGCGACGAGATCCGGCACGTCGCCGCCGGCACGCGCTGGTTCAGGGCGGTCGCGCAATCGCGGGAATCGGACCCCGTTGCGTTGTGGCAACGACTGCTCGGCAGCCATTTCCGGGGCGTGCTGAAGCCTCCGTTCAACGACTCGGCGCGCGCCGAAGCCGGTCTGTCTACGGATTTCTACGGCCCCATTGCGCCGGCAGGACTTGTTTAACAGTCTGCGCTCACGTCACGGGGTGGGCAGCTTCCTGACGAAATGTCCGGACGGCAAATGCCTGCCGTCCTTCATGGTTTTCGGCCGCGCCAGCGGCTGCACGGCCGGGCAGGTCGAGCGGGGATCGAAATAGTCATGAGTGAGTTCGCAGCGACCAACGCGGGTTTCGGGGGCAGGTTCCGCAGCTTGCTGAAAGCGCGGGATATTTTCATCCACGACGGGAAGGCGCTCCGCCGCATCCGCGTGAGCGTTCCGCTCCAGTTCGCCGCCGCGGCGGCCGCGCTTTCGACGCTCTGCTGGTCCGCCTTCGCCACCGCGCAGATCGCCACCGCCGTGCCGAGCGAGGAGATCGCCCGCATGGAGCAGAAG
>NZ_JBWXGA010000059.1:0-596 GCF_059900815.1 Lactobacillus sp. C449L
TTTCATGCGCGATGCCCGCGGCCAACTCGCCCGCCACCGCCAATTTTTCCGATCTCTCATAAATTTCCCTCGCCTTCTGAAGCTCCGTAATATCCCGAACGACTACGATGCGCGCGGCTTCGCCGTTAAATACCGCAGGAATGGCAGACACCTGGACATGGAGCGCCTTCCCGTCCAACCGTACCCACTTTTCCTCCATCCGCTCGGATATTCGCCCGATCGTTTCGGTAAGCTGAATTCGTTTGCGGACGTTTTGATGAAAATCCGAATGTACGATATCGAATACGCTTTTCTCCAGAATGTCGCTAGGCTCCGTGCCGCCCATCAATCGGACGCCGGACGCGTTCACGAATCGCCAATGCGCTCCGCGACCGATCAAGATCGCTTCCGGAAACGACTCGATCAGGTCGCGGTACATTTCCTCGCTCCTCATGAGCGCCGTTTCGGCTCGTTTCCGCTCGGAGATGTCGCGAATGACCGCGGAAAAATAAGTATGCCGATCCGCATCCCACGTGTGTACAGAAAGTTCAATGGGGAACATATCTCCGCCTTTGCGTATGGCCTCGGCCTCGACGATGCTGCCGATTATATGGGGG
>NZ_JBWXGA010000060.1:0-593 GCF_059900815.1 Lactobacillus sp. C449L
CCGGACGACGGGCTCGCCGACGCGGTCGGGCGGATAGGTCATCACCTCATAGGGAATCTTGCGGCCGCGATAGGCGCCGAGCTCCCGCTGGAGCTTCTCGATGTCGAAGGCCGCGGCGGCTTGCGCGGGAGCGGCGCCCCGCGCGAAGGCGGCGAGATAGCTGCGCAGCGGCGCCCTCCACTCCTCGGAGAAGAAGAGGAGGTGGACCATCGCCCAGGCGTGATAGGGCGTCCACTGGGGCGGCGGCCAGCCGTCGCCGGTCAGATATTCGCCGCTCAGCACCTTGGCGACGGGGTAGCGGCCATGATGTTCGATGACCTCGCGCAAGCCCTCCGGGGCGCGGCCATATTCCATGACGCCGCTCTCGTCCGCCCTGAACGTCGCGAACATCTCCCCGAAGCCCTGCAGGTACCAGCGCGGATAGGCGGCCGGGAAATAGGTCATGAGATAATGCTGGGCGTAGAGCGAGTAGAGCCGCCCCGCGGCGGACTGGCAGAAGGAGATCTCGCCCACCGGCATTATGCCGTAGTCGAAGCCGAAGGCGCTGGTCTGCGCGCCCGGCGCCGGCGTGACGCTCGCATCCACGCCGATCT
>NZ_JBWXGA010000061.1:0-589 GCF_059900815.1 Lactobacillus sp. C449L
GAGTAGCTCGAGTCGACGCCGATCAGGCGCTGCGCGCCGTCGGACCGTTCGGCCGAAACCTGCACCTTGCCGCCGAGCTTGCGGCCCGAATAGCTCACCCCGACCTCCGCCGATTCGCGCTTGCCGGGGATGCTGTCCTTCTCCACGCGGGCGATGTCGCCGGAAACCGAGAAGCGTTTCCAGCCGACCGCCACGCCGAGATTGTAGTTGCTGGGCGTGACGGCGGCATAGGTCGGCGCCTGCGTCTCCGCGGCCCGGGCCGCGACGGCCCGCGCCTTTTCGGGGCTGGCGCGGACGGCCACCCGCACCGCCTTGCTCTGCGGAGCGCCCGGCGTGGCGGGCGTGAAGCCGAAGCTGCCCGCCGGGTAGCCGCGCCTGGCAAGCGCCGCCGCGAGACGCGGATCGGAGACGGCGGGCGTGAAGGACGCGCCGCTCGCCGCATCGGCCCCGCCGAGCTTCCGGCCCTTGACGCCGGGGGCGGCGAGCGCAGGCGTCAGGACGAGCGCGACCGCAACCAGCGATACGCCGGCCCATCCTCCCTTGATGCCCACCTTGATCACGACATCCGACTCCGTAACGAACCGCATGT
>NZ_JBWXGA010000062.1:0-586 GCF_059900815.1 Lactobacillus sp. C449L
TCATTAGACAGCCTGAGCCAGTGGCCGAACCAGCTCGTCCCGAAGGTAGCGACCATGCTAACTGCGGCAGCGCCAACGATTACCCAGATGCATTCCATGCAACCTCCTCACGTGTCCAGCATGTCCCAGTCGTCATCCCTTTCGATCCGCGCCGGCCAAGTGGCAAGCGACACGTCGATACTACATTATAGCCCGACGCTGAATGCTCCGACCTCACGAAAATTGTGTAGTGCGGTCGTTACAGAAAACATTGAGAACATGCATTATGGATGAGCAAAAGCGGAAGGAGATCGCTGCTTCCTTGTTGAAAGACATGGAGGACATAGCAGCTCGGATGCGCGAGCTTATCGTCGCGATGCCCCCACATGATCTGCTCGGCTACATCTACGCGCAGCACATGATGAAGGCGATGGCAGACCAAAGCGCCGCCGAGGAGCAACGCGAAGCGGACGGCCCGGATGACCTGATCAACGAAAACCAGTTCCTGCTGGAATACGTACACGCGGTGCTCGCGTCAGATGGAACCCCTGCGGACGTGACATTCGACGAAGGTCGATGCGCCGAGCTGTGTGAACTTGGCCGTAAA
>NZ_JBWXGA010000063.1:0-584 GCF_059900815.1 Lactobacillus sp. C449L
ATTCCGGGCTCTTCTCGGTCGCAGAAACTGCCTAGCCGAGGGAGGTCGGACGCACAACACCGCTTTGCCCGACGGGCGCATGTCTTCCGAGTCCGTTCACGTCCCGTTGTTCACCGGGTGCTAGCGTGCGCGCGATATCGCAAGAGACCGTGCGGACACATTCCGTGGCTGGGACCCCCTCCAACCGATCGAGCCCTAGGACCAGGACGCTGCTGCAGGCGCGCGCCGAGTTCAGCGGTGGTGCCGCGACGGTCGAATGTACGATCAGGGACCTGTCCGAGACGGGAGCCCGGCTCCAGGTGCCGGAAAGCGCCGTGCTGCCGCCCCGGTTCTCCCTGTACGTCCCCAAGCATGGGCGCCGCTACAACGCCGTGCTGCGTTGGTTTCGCCAGGGCTTTGCCGGGGTCGAGTTCGAAGACGAGCGCGGCGCCAAGGGCGGCGAGGGCGACCCGGAGAGCCAGGTCGCGAAGCTCGAGGCGGAAGTGACGCGGTTGCGGCGCGTCCTCGAGGCCATCCGGGCCGATCCGAGCCAGGCGCGGCTCCTCTTGGAGCGATTCGACCTGACCTCGCACCAGGTCTAGCCG
>NZ_JBWXGA010000064.1:0-579 GCF_059900815.1 Lactobacillus sp. C449L
TACGAGGGCTACAACATCCAGGTCGCGGGTCTCGCCCAGCGACTCTCGGCGATCGGCACGAAGCGCGTCGTGATCGGCGTCTCCGGGGGCCTCGATTCCACCCACGCCCTGATCGTCGCCGCGAAGGCTTTCGACCGCCTCGGCTGGCCGCGCACGGACATTCTCGGCTACACGATGCCCGGCTTCGCCACCTCGGGCGAGACGAAGACCAACGCCATCGCGCTGATGGAAGCGCTCGGGATTACCTGGCACGAGCTCGACATCAAGCCGGCCGCCCGGCAGATGCTGGAGACCATGGGCCATCCCTTCGGGCGTGGCGAGCCGGTCTACGACGTGACGTTCGAGAACGTGCAGGCGGGGCTGCGCACCGACTTCCTGTTCCGTCTCGCCAACCAGCAGGGCGCGATCGTGGTCGGCACGGGCGACCTGTCCGAACTCGCGCTCGGCTGGTGCACCTATGGCGTGGGGGACCAGATGTCCCACTACAACGTCAATGCGGGAGTGCCGAAGACACTGATCCAGCACCTGATCCGCTGGGTCGTATCCTCCGGGCAGTTTGAGCACGGGACGGGCATCAAC
>NZ_JBWXGA010000065.1:0-576 GCF_059900815.1 Lactobacillus sp. C449L
GCGGGGCGGCCGCCCCCGGCAGGGTCGATCTCGTCATGGACATGTATCATGCCGAGCATCGCGAGACCCGCGCGCCGGCGGGCTTCACCCTCGCCGACTGAGACGATTGCGAAAGCCCGGCGCGCCCGCCATGAAGGACGCCATGCTGACTGCCCTGAAGCGCGCCGGCGCCCTGATCCTGTTCCTGGTCGTGGCGCTCTGCTTCGCCCCCACGCTCATCCCGCCCTTTCTGGACCGCATCTATTATGAAGGGCCGGTCAGCGACCATTTCGACGGCGAGCGCTTCTTCAACCCGGACGGCGAGGACACGCTGCGCCCGCCGGCGGGCCGCCCCCGGGGCAGCTTCCTCGCGCGCTACCTGCTGGGGGACGAGCAGCGGCCGGAATGGCCCGCGAGGGTGGCGGTGGCCACCAGCCGCCCGGCGCCGCGCGTCGAGGGCGAGGCGATGGTGGCGACCTGGGTCGGCCATGCGACGATGCTGGTGCAGACGCAGGGCCTCAACATCCTGACCGATCCCATCTGGTCCGGCAATGCGGGCCCGTTCGGCCTCGGTCCCCGCCGCGTGACGGAGCCGGG
>NZ_JBWXGA010000002.1:0-488785 GCF_059900815.1 Lactobacillus sp. C449L
GGATCTTGGCAATACCTGCTTCCTTAGCATCCTTTACTCCTTGCGCATTTGTTGCTGCATCAATTGAACTCTTTGCACTAGTTGCATCAGCATCAACGTTATTCTTCTGAGTTGTCTTCTCAGCGTCAGTCAAAGTTGTATCGGCATCAATCTCGCCTTTTACCTTGGTTGCTTCATTATTGATAGCTGTCTTGGCTGCACTCTTTTGGTCAGCTAATGTTGTACTGTTTGGAATATGGTCGCCTTGGATCTTGGCAATACCTGCTTCCTTAGCATCCTTTACTCCTTGCGCATTTGTTGCTGCATCAATTGAACTCTTTGCACTAGTTGCATCAGCATCAACGTTATTCTTCTGAGTTGTCTTCTCAGCGTCTGTCAAAGTTGTATCGGCATCAATCTCGCCTTTTACCTTGGTTGCTTCATTATTGATAGCTGTCTTGGCTGCACTCTTTTGGTCAGCTAACGTTGTACTGTTTGGAATATGGTCGCCTTGGATCTTGGCAATACCTGCTTCCTTAGCATCCTTTACTCCTTGCGCATTTGTTGCTGCATCAATTGAACTCTTTGCACTAGTTGCATCAGCATCAACGTTATTCTTCTGAGTTGTCTTCTCAGCGTCAGTCAAAGTTGTATCGGCATCAATCTCGCCTTTTACCTTGGTTGCTTCATTATTGATAGCTGTCTTGGCTGCACTCTTTTGGTCAGCTAACGTTGTAGTGTTTGGAATATGGTCGCCTTGGATCTTGGCAATACCTGCTTCCTTAGCATCCTTTACTCCTTGCGCATTAGCTGCTGCATCAATTGAACTCTTTGCACTAGTTGCATCAGCATCAACTTGTGCCTTCTGTGCTGTCTTCTCAGCGTCTGTCAAAGTTGTATCGGCATCAATCTCGCCTTTTACCTTGGTTGCTTCATTATTGATAGCTGTCTTAGCTTCAACTTTTTGATCTGATAGTGATTTGCCCGCAACATGATCAGCATTTATTTTACTGATCCCGTCATCTTTAGCTTTAACTACCTCACTAGCAACAGTAGCATTATCTATATTATTCTTAGCAGCTGTTGCATCAGCATCAACTTGTGCTTTCTGTGCTGTCTTTTCAGCGTCAGTCAAAGTTGTATCGGCATCAATCTCGCCTTTTACCTTGGTTGCTGCATCATCGATAGCCGCTTTAGCTGGGGCTTTGTCAACACTTAATGAATGGTAAACATATACTACTTCATCAGTTCCATTTGCCAGTTCAAATTCAGAACCCACATTAACAGTTCTACCATTTAAAGTAACATGATCAAATGCAAAATTGTCTACTTCTGGTGCAGTTGGAATAGCAACTGATTGTCCGGTTATTCCTTGAATTTGATTAGAACTCTTAGGAACAACGGCATTTCCAGCCATATCTTTATATTTTGGAGTAACTGTTTGACTATTACCCTCAACATAAATAGTTACCAATGGATTATTTTCAGACACAACAGTTGTTGTTGGTTGATTTGCTGCACCATTCGCATAATGATATCCCACTGGGACATGGTCCTCAGTATAGTATCTATTGGTCCAGTCAATCGTGTTACCAAAGTTAGCTGGAACAAGGTTTCCGGCAGATTCATTTCCGGTGGCACCAGAAAGTGATGAAGTTAAAACACGATCTGGATGATTAACATCGACATATTGGTAATTTACATTCTGTTTTGTTCCATATACATATACTTTATATGTATATTTTACACCCTGCATTGGAACAATTCCAATGTTTGCTTGTCCTTCAGCATTACCATTGTCGGCATCTAAAGTTGGGTCTCCACCTTGTTGCTTATCGCTTTTAGCTCCAGAATACACTTGCTTTCCTAAAGCCCACATATACCCTCGTGGCATGTTTGCAGTAACAATGTCTGAAGTGTTAAGCGGTAATTCTTGACCAACATAAGCATTCGGATCTAAACTAAGAGCAATTGGAGTACCAATGTTCTTACCATTTTGGTCTACATATTGAACTGCTACTTCTCCAACCGGAGTGGTTATAGCTTGTATTTCTCGAGTTTGTGGTGTGACAAGGTTTGACGTAGAAGAAGCTCCACTTCGGTCAACAACAGTAGCTCTACCATTTTGAATAACAGTTTTAACAAATCTACCAGCTGCATCGCCATTAATATTGTAGTCTGAAGAATCATTACCATTCCAAGATTTAATACTTGAATTGGTGATAATTACTTTACCTGATCCAGAAACTACTCCTGTAGCAGATGAAACCGGTTGCCCCGGATTATTTCTAACAGCTAAGTGAAGTAGATTTGGCGAATTAAAGATAACAGATGAATTATCTTTAACTAATATTACTGAGTCATTTTGAGGAGGATCAGTATATCTCTGATTAATATCAAATTTTGTACCAGCACCAAAGGTTGCTTTTTGATTACCCCATAAATTAATAGCATTAGGACGATATGCATCACCGTATTCTAAATCAAAGTTCTGTCCAAAATTAAATTGAGCATCACGGTTAGATTCTCCGGCCATGGTTCCGTCTAAGAACCAGTAGTATCCCCCTTGCTTCCAAGTAACATTATCTCCAACATTCATACCATTAATGTACTGAGATAAAACTGGGAAATTACTTACATTTGAACCAAGAGTATAAGCTTCATTTGTAGAGCCATTACCCATAGTAAAGGTATTACCATAACCTACTGAATTTTCATCAGTATTTACATGATCAAAAAAGTACTGGCCACTCTGAGTTGAACCTGCTAATCTCTGCATTTTAACAGAGCTATTATTGCAAATCTCAACCTTTGTTACGCCATAAGTAACTTCTTTAGTAATATAGAACTCATTTTTTCCTGAGAACCTAACACATGCATTGTTTGCTGAGATAGCCATATTGGGACCATTAACAAGTTTTCCATTAGGCTTAAGGGCGTTATTTTCATGGGTTCCCAAAGTTACATTATTAAAATTGACGGTTAATCCATCACCATCGGCAGTGTATACTAACGCACGCTTGTCATTTGCAATATCATTGCCAACACCCATAATAAAGTTAATATTGGTTAATGTTAATGTGGTTTTATTGTTCGACAAGATTGATTCATAGCCAAGATTACCAATATTCAAATTGAATTCATAGCCATGACCATCAATAACTGTACTTCCTCCACCTGGTCTGTGCAGCATTGGTGTCCAACCCATATCAATATTGTTCAATAAGTTAATATACGTTACTGTTTCGTCTTCCCACGCCGCCTTAAAACTAGCAGCGTCAGTAACATTTTTTACCCTAGTTTTGTATCTATCTGGATGTAAAACTTGGTCAGGCGTTGGGATATCAACTGAAGTAGAATTTTTAACTTCTTTTCCAACTTGACCATTAAATTCGGTACGACCATTATCTGGATCAGAAGCAACAGCTACAGATGAATTGTCAACTCTTGTATCGACAGTATCTGATTCATTACTTCTAACTAGATTTTCTTTTTCTAAGGTGTTATTATTTTCTTCATTAGCTTTCTGATTCGAACTATCTTGATTTGAACTGCTCTTTAAAAACGAATTTAAATTAGAGTAGCTTGATAAAACTTTTTTCTTAGCTTTAAACTTTTTAGTAGTTACTGATTTACCTTTACTGGAAGCTCTAGTTGCTCCAGCTTGATAACTGGCATCAATGCTAGAATATGCACTTTCTACTGTAGCGTTAATATCTGCTAAATTGTCTAAAAATCTTACTTTATCTTTTGCATCACTTACGACAGTGTCAACTTTGTTAGTCTGTTCAGCTTTGTTAACACTACTTAAGTTTGAATCAGCATTAATTCTTTGTTTTACATTAGCTGCTCTATTCTCTAAATTACTAATTGCCGTTTGCTTTGCTTCGTCAACTGAACTCTTTTCAACTTTGTCTTGACTAACTTGATCGGCCTTCGTAAATTCACTAGATTGACTAGTTTGAGTTTCAAAATCAGCAGCTTTTACTTCCTGAGTTGAAGAATTACCAAAAAACAGACCGCCTACCATAAAAGTTAATAAAGAATAGCTAATTAACCACCCTTTTTTACTCTTATGCATTTTGTAATTTGTATTTTTTACATCTTCAATTAGGTTATTTCTATTGTTCTTTTTCAAAATTACACCACTTTCCTTTATAATTTCACTATTTACTAATTTAAATTCTAAAAATGATGGTTTGCTCACAACCACCTAGCTTGTGCATTTAACAGTTATGCTCTTACTTTTTTCATAAATGTACTTCTTAAAATACTAAACACACTCCATTTCTGCCATCAAATGAAAACAAGATTGATCAAAGAAACATCTAATCAATTAAAAATCCACCCTAAATAGTGCTATATGCTTGAGACTAAAAAATGAATTGACTATGTTTAAAATACAGACTGAATTAGCGATCTGTTTTAAAGCTCACATAATATGCACACAATGATATAACAATACTACCGTCAAATTAAATTTGTTGGTTACTTTACATTCTACTAATTCACATTTTGGAATTTTCAATTAAATGAATAAGCAATCTATTTCTTAAGATGCACGAAGTACTATTAGACCAGACTCCACCCATTCAATTATTCATTGTATGTTAAGTTCAAAAACTCAACTGAACTTAAAATAATTGTCTGTAGATAACTTAAAAACTCTGCTGTTAAGTCTACTTAATCACATATTTGATATGATATATTCTTGATTCTTTTTTGCTTGTAATTAATTTGTTTACCTTTGTACCTTTATTACGGCAGTAAAGTCTTATAGTTAATGCTTAAATAGTTAGCAACTTTTCTAATACTCGATATTTTTGGTTCTACAACCTTCCATCTGTATATTGAATTCTCGCCAACACCAGAGTTTTTGCCGATTTCTTTAAGGGTTTCGCCTCTTTCTTTTGCTAAAGGTAAGATTTTATCAATAATAAAATCACCCACATTACTCATCTCTCTTTCTAAACAAACTAAAAATTTTGTTTTTCGCTACCACAAGTGATACCATTTAGAAATAAGAAAACCGGGTCTTTCCCAAAACAAAACTTGGTTTTCTTATAAAATAAAACGTATTACTGTGAAAATACTTATGCTGTCCAAACTTGGACTACTCAAATTATACTACCACAAACGATAGTGTTCAAGCATAAATACAATCACTTTTGATATTTTTTGGATGGCGAATTATATGAGTGTTTACACCCGAGTTTGTGAATTAGCAAAGGAAAGGAATATCTCTGTAAAAGAACTAGCTAGGAAAGCTAATATAGGAGAAAATTCAATATATCGATGGAAAAATATGAGGCCTTCTATTCGATCCTTAACTAAAGTTGCAAACATTCTTGATGTTTCTACTGATTACTTATTAGGCGAAAGTAACAAACTTGATCAAAAATTTAGCGTTGATATATCGAATGATAGTATTTTTTTTTCATATCATGGACATCGTGTTCCTGACGAGTATCTTGAAATTATTCGAAAGCTCATGGAGTACGATTTTCTCAATACAGAAGACTAAGAATGACTCTAAAATCTAGTATGTTAACTAAAAAGAATTTTTAAAATTATAGCTTTTATTAATTACTCGATTGCAAATAATTTGAGCGAGTTTTCAAATTATTGATGGACTATTCAAATAGAGTTATATCTTTACTTTTTATAGTTATAAACTTGTGTTCATTTAAAAATAAATCAGTATAGTCTGGCTTATATAGTCATAATCGGTAATTTTCTATTACACATAATCGTCTACTTTTTATTTTCATATAGAAAGATTTAGATAATTTGAGCAATAAAAAATAGTTCAAATAATTGAACTACTTTTTATTGCTATTAAATTAGTTACTCGGCAAACCAAGGTTCCAAAATCTTGAAACTTGGTTTTTCAAAATCAATTTGAGCCAACGCTCCATATGGCAGCGCAGTATGAGGATAGGCATGACCAATATTAATATTATATAAAATTGGTGTTTGATATTTTGTGGTCGCTTTTAATAACTCCGCCTGATACTCTTCAAAATACTTTTTGTTTTGTGGCTTGCCCACAAGAATACCTTTAACATTACCTAAAATGCCTATCTCAGCAAGCTTTAATAACTGTTGCCGAAACAAGTCTGGTGTCGGTAATTCTTCGCATGTTTCAATAAAAAGCAGCTTATCTTTAGCTTCTTCAGGTTTTAGAAACAAATGATAGTGAGCAAATACATCAGGTTCATCGGAGTACCTATTCCCCACTAAACCATCATATAAGCTGTCAATACAGCCGCCCCATAGTCGGCCTTGAACTTTTCCGCGGCCTCTTAGGACTTTGTAGCCTGTGTCTTGATGCTTAACACGGGGTTTTCCAACCTGAAGAGCTGAAAAATCTGTCCTTTCTTCATACCAAGTTTTGCTAGCCGAAATTTCTGTTACTCCCGAGTTCTCAAAAAAATGCTCGAGCGTTTTTTTGGTATAAGGCAGCATATCTAGATCCATTTCCGCTAAATCATTTAGAAAACTTGGGCCGTAAAAACTTTGCATTCCTATTCGATAAAACATCAGGTGGTTGATTGTAGTATCAGAAAAACCAGTAAATAACTTTGGATGCTTAATGACAGCTGTTTTGAACTCTTCGTCATCCATCAAAAAAGGCAATAATCTATAAGTATCGTCACCACCAATTGCGGCAATAATGCCCTTGATTTCTGGATCTAAAAACGCGTTTTTAAGATCAGCAGCACGTGCCTCAGGGTGTTTTTCTAAATAGGTAATGCCCTTAAGCGCGTTTGGCATATACACTAGCTTAAGACCCAATTCCATAATGCGTTGTTCACCCAATTTGCGTTGGTGCGCTGCAAAGTCTTCTCCTAATGTGCCTTGAGATAAGCTAACAATTGCAATTTTATCGCCTTTGCTTAATTGACGAGGTTTTTTCATTATTATCTACTCCTCTTATAAGTAAATTAAATAAAACGAAATATTAAATTAATTGAATTATGCAATTTCACAGTAACAATGTCAATTGGCTATAACAAAACACATAAAAAGGGACTGCAAATGCAGTCCCTTTATTTACACTATTTAACTACAATTGCGCCATCATCATTATTAACCCGTAGAGAATTTTTACTTGAACTTTTTTTGCTGAAGCGACCGCGCGGCTTTGAATCATGATATTTAATTTCTTTTCTATTAAAAGAGGACAATTGGTAACTTAACCGGTTCGAATCACTAATTTTAAAGTTGCCACCTTTTTTCATATTGAACGAACTATTACCAAAGAGATTAGATTTAGTAACAGTTATATTACTTGAAGTAGTTCTTGCATTGGCTCTTAAACGACTATTTTTAATTTTCAGTTGGCCACCTTTCATTTCAATATCACTGTAACCCAAATTTGAATTATTGACCGTTATTAATTGCCCTTTCTTAGTATTAAGCACTGAGCTCGCAACATCACTGTTTGTAACATTAATTTTTCCCGTATAACTCATTAATACAACAAAACTAGCTTTAAAATTTTCCACAGTAATGTTACCTGAATTACTTCCAGCCTCAAGTATAATTTTTTTCATATGTTTTGGAACTGAAATGTCGATTTTTGAGTTGGTTTCACTCAAAACAATACCAACTGGGGTTGTTCCAGAAATAATCAACTTTTTATTAGAGACGCGCGCCTTAATTGCACCTGGATTAATACAAGTAACAGTTACTTTGTTTTGATTCCCATTATGGATATATACATCCGAATCCAGAACATTTATTTCTATTTCATTCATGTCCGTTTGATCAGTTAATTTTTTTGTGTGAGCCTTTCCGTCGACTACCGTAAAAGTTGTATTATTGTCGTTAGCAACTACTGTTTTTATACCATTATTGGCCCAGCCAACTAATATCAAAAGCAAACCGATAATCAGCCCAAATGAACTAAATTGATAAAACTTTTTCATTGTTATTCCTCCGTGCTTAGCGTTGAACTAGTTTTGAAATAATGCTCTTTGAATACTCTTCTTCCTATATGCCGGAAAAATTGGGCACATTCGGCAATCAAGAAACGAATAAACCTTATGATTAGTGGAAACAGTAAAAGCCCAACACTGATTAGGGCAATACTTATGCCTACATAGAAGATTCCCGTTGCCCAATTGCTAGAAAATAATAATCCAAACGTTCTAACAAAAATGTAAATACCGCTAATGAATAGTAGTGTGATTGTTGCAGCAAAAGCAATAAAGATAGCACAAAATGCAATCAGTATCGCTATCATAACTGCAACAGTAGCAATTGCCAGTGGTATTCCGACTGGAGCTGCTAAAACACCAAGTATAATCAACCAAATGCTTTTTAAATTTGAACGCGAAGTTTCTTTTACGTTTTTACTATCACTGAAGTTATCAGTAGCAGAATAATCCGCCTGAATCTTATACGCCAATTGTTTCGAAGTACCGAATTCCTTTACAATCGCCGCTTCGTTTTGAAAATTCCCATCAAGCATAAGTTCTTGATAAAATTCAATTACGTCTTGCCGATCAGTTTGCGGAAGACTACTTAAATAATTGTTTAATTCGTTAAGATATTTATCAACTGCTTTATTCATTTTCTTCTCCCATAATTTGATCAACTTTTTCACTGAAGTTGTTCCATTCTTCTCTGATTGCTTGTAATTCTTCTCGACCAGCAGCAGTGATTTGATAATATCGTCTGTTGCGCCCTTGGTATGGTTTATCAAAAGTGACTAAGTACTGGTCCTTTTTTAATCTACGTAATACCGGATAAATCGTTGACTCGGAAACGTTAAAAACTGTTTTAACTTGCTGAGTCAAGACGTAACCGTAAAGACTTTCGCGATCGATTAAAGACAAGACTGTACCGTCAAGTAGGCGTGTTTGAATCTGAATTGCCATATTATTCCTTTCGCCAATATTATATTATATATAATATTGTAGAACAACAATATAGGCAATGCAAGTAAATAATTTTGGGCTAAATTAAAAAGTTACTATCAACCGCAGACCTCTACTATTACGGGCAAGTCAATTAGAATGCTTTTAAAAAAGAATCGAGAATCTAAATTTTCTAACCCATTAAAAACATATTGCATTTCTCTAATTATAGTGTATTATATCAATAAAACAGTATTACTGAAGGAGATTACTAAAAATGAGTTTAATAGAAACGCGTGATGTGACGCGCACGTATGGTAAAGGCGCAACCAAATTTGATGCACTAGGCGGAATTAGTTTAAGTATCGACAAAGGAGAATCGATTGCAATTGTTGGCAAAAGCGGTTCGGGAAAATCGACCTTGATGCATATCATTGCTTTACTTGATCACCCTACTTCAGGTGACGTCTTACTAAATAAAGAACCAACTGTCAAAATAGCGCAAAAATCACTTAACAAACTGCGAAACGAGACTTTTGGATTTGTTTTTCAACAATTTTTCCTAAATAGTCAAGATAGTGTACTTGATAATGTAATGCTGCCACTAAAAATAGCTGGTATAACTGGTAAAAACCGCAAACAGCTGGCTTTAGATGCAATTAACGCTGTCGGACTTGAAAACAAAGCTAACAATAAAGCAAGTGAACTTTCTGGTGGCCAAAAGCAGCGTGTTTGTATTGCTCGAGCCCTTGTAAACAAACCACAAATTATTTTTGCTGATGAACCAACTGGAAATCTTGATTCCAATACTGGTGAAATGGTTGAAAATATTTTGTTCAAATTGAACCATGAAAGAAACATAACTTTAATTATTGTTACTCATGATTCAGACTTGGCCAAGAAATGCCAACGACAAATTCAAATCAAAGATGGTTTAGTAGTTGAAGGAGACAGGTAATGAAATTACGTGATATTTTAAACTCGGCAGCAACAAACTTATGGCACAATAAAGGCCGTACATTTTTGACTATTATTGCTGTACTGATTGGATCGCTGACTATTAGTATCACTCTAGGCATTAACTCTGGAGTTAACAATTATCTAAACAAACAAATCGGTAATGTCGGCAATACTGAGCAAATGATTATCGGTCCGAAGTACTCAAGTAGTACTTCAGGTGCGCAAAAGTACAGTACTAAAAAATCCAGTCAAAATGCTGATGGAATGATGAGCCAAAAGGATGTTCAAAGGATCAAGTCAGTCAAAGGACTAAAAGATATTAAAGCCCTAAAAGATAGTAATGTAGAGTATGCTCAAGGTAAAAGTAAAACAAAGTATTTAATCAACGCTCAGGTAACACTCGGTATCAAATACGATTTACAAGCTGGTCGTCAAGTAGCAACTAGTGGCAAGGATTGCGAAATATTATTAACTAAAGAAATGGCCAAAGCATTCGGCTATCGAACTCCTCGTCACGCTACTAATCATGATGTTAATTTGGTTGTCTTTTCTCCAATTACTAAAAAGAAAAATGTCATTTCTGCTAAAATTGTTGGCATTCGCAATGATAGCATGGTCAACAGCGGTCAATCAGTTTATAGTCAAGGATTAAACAACAAAATTGTCGCTGCTAACCAAGCTGGCTTACCCAAAACTTTAAAGGACCGCTATGTTCAAGTAATTGCTACTCCAACCAGCAAAAGCGATGATAAAATTGCTAAAGTTGAAAACGCGCTAAGCAACAAAGGGTTCGATGCTCAAACTTTAAAAGATGCAGTAAAACAAGTATTCCAAACTTTCAATGCTGCAACTGGGGTTCTTATCATCTTTGGTGCAATTGCATTAATTGCCGCTAGTTTTGGCGTGATTAACACCCTTTATATGTCGGTTCGTGATCGAACTAGTGAAATTGGTTTGATGAAAGCACTTGGCCTTAGTGGCGGTAAAGTCTTCTCAATTTTCAGTTGTGAAGCAATCTTGATTGGCCTGATTGGTTCACTTCTTGGACTGCTAAGTGCAATGGGCATTGGACAAGTGCTAAATCAAGTCGCCACCAAAAGTTTCCTTAAAGGAATGGATGGCTTTACCCTAGTTCAATTCAACTTGAGTGGATGTCTAATGATTGTTTTGATTATCTGTCTAATCACTTTCTTAGCAGGTACACTTCCTGCACGTCGAGCCGCTAAACTTGATCCAATTACTGCATTACGTTACGAATAAAGATGACAATCACAAAAGCGCAAAAGTCGAAAGCGACTTCTGCGCTTTTTTATTTTAAAAATAGTCAGTAATTAACTTGTTCGTTTTATTCTTCCTCAACTTATTACTGAAAGTCGATCAATATTTTTTGATTGTTTTTAACTCCGAATTAGTGAGGTTGAGTTTATGCACATCGTAAGGATTACAGCTACAGTTGATAAAAATGTAACATTAAACCGAAGGAATTGAATTTGTATTGGCAATTTCGTTTACCAAACAATTTCTTATATAAACTTGTAAGAAATTGTTTTTAGGTTTGACTTTATTTCTCTGTCATTTAATCTAATCTTCCGTAACTTGGACTTTTTAGACTGTCCAAGATTTACTTTTAGAAAAAGTTCTGTTATTATTTAGATAAGTATCTAATTAGATATTTATCTAAATAACAAGGAGAAAATATGAGCTTCGAAACCAGTTTCAAGGCTTTGGCAGATCCAGTTCGTCGACATATCTTGCAGCTGCTAAAGAATGGTCAAATGTCTGCAGGAGAAATTGCAAGTCATTTTGACATGACGCAAGCTACAATTTCATATCACCTAAGTGTTCTTAATAAAGCTGATTTAATTAGCAAAGAAAAAGATAAGAATTTTATTTATTACTCACTTAATGTTTCTATTGTTGAAGAAATAATGTCTTGGTTAGTTGGTCTGAAAGGAAATAAAAATGATTGAAAATATTCTTCGTAAAACAAAAATAACTACTAGTTTAATAACGTTACTTCCTTTGATAACTGGTCTATTTTTGTATAAAGAACTCCCCCAAAAAATTGCTGTACATTTCGGTTTAACCGGCTTAGCAAACCGATTTGATTCCAAACCCATGGTTGTTTTTGTATTTCCAATTTTACTGCTATTTTTGCAATTACTTTTGTTTACTTTGTTAACACGCACTAATAAAAATACTAACTTTAGGATGATTAACGTGTCTTGTTGGATTATTCCTCTTGTTGCAAATGTGAGTTACCTAACCATTTATGGAGTTGCGCTGGGTTATAAACTTAAAATGTCAATTATCGCTAACGCACTTCTTGGGGTAATATTTATCATTTTTGGCAATTATCTACCTAAAACCAAACCAAATAATACGGTAGGCATCCGTCTGCCTTGGACTCTGGCAAGTAAGGTTAACTGGCAAAAAACACATAGGCTAGCAGGCTGGATTTTCGTTATTAGTGGTTTTGCACTTTTTATAACTTCTATCTTAAGCAATATTTGGATTATGTTTGTAATAATTGTGTTAAGTGTTCTTATTCCGACAATTTACTCATATTGTTTAAGTAGAAAAAATATTTAGATATTTATTTTTTGCTGACTAAATCCATCTTGAAAAATATGAAAAAACCGCTTTGTCATGCGGTTCTTAAATTTAAATACCAAGATATTAAAAACAAAAAATTGTTGGTAGTTTAATTTTCATAAAACAAATACCAAATGTGATGAGCAAGTAGACAAAACTAATTTTTACAGTTTAAAAAGTTTTTCAATTAAATTAGGTCTAATCGCTGAGTTACGCTGTGAATAATAATTATAGAAATATAAAACAGAAGCTTTTTGAGACTTCTGCTTTTTATTTTGTATATCAACATATTCTTTTCTTTACTTTTCAGAATCAATAATCAATTTCGCGATTGCGGGAGCAATTAAGCTTTGCTCCACTTTCATGTCAACTGGACGGTAGTCCGCGTCAATACATTCTTCCCAATATTGATTATGTTTTTTATCAATATAACTTTCTGAATCTTCCACATATATGCCTCCCTCACCTTGAATTGAGTACCAATAAAAGTAGGTGTAACCATCAGGATTTTTTTCTTTAAAAACTGTTTCAACATGCATCTTCTCTCCAGCCATCGTTGCAACAGTATCGCTATGATGAGTATTTAAAAAGTCCATCCACTCTTGTGCCTTTTCTTCTTTACCCTTTTTAATTCTAAAACGGGTTAATTCGATTTGTGCCATTTAGTTTCTCCTCTAATTTGCTTAATCGGTACTTTAATAAATCAACTATTCTACTTACTTTCCTGTATAACATTAAGCTACTTAATAAAGAATTATAGCATGAACAAAATCCATAATATTTTACTAAATAAAAAAGACATCAGCATGATGCTGATGTCTAGAAAACAAATTCGATCGATTTGCTTGTTTCAAAATAACCAAATAGTTTTTTAGCATTGATTGCCAACAAATTGTTGTGTAATTAACGCTTACTGAATTGTGAAGCCTTACGAGCCTTCTTCAGACCTGGTTTCTTTCTTTCGACCATTCTTGGATCACGAGTCAAGAAACCAGCCTTCTTTAATGGGCCACGGAAATCTGGGTCAATTTCAAGAAGAGCACGGGCAATACCTAAACGGATTGCTCCCGCTTGACCGGAGAAACCACCACCATTAACGTTAACTTTAACATCGTATTGATTTTCAGTTTCCGTTAAAGTCAATGGTTGTTTCAAATCCTTAACTAAGTTAGGGAATGGGATGTATTGGTCAACATCTTTGTTGTTAACAATAATCTTACCAGTGCCTGGTACTAAACGTACACGAGCAACAGCATCTTTACGCCGACCAGTACCTGCATATGCGACTTGTTGTGCCATTTATGATAACCTCCTAGATTAATTTATTGATGTCTAACTTTTCAGGTTTTTGTGCTTCATGCTTGTGATCTTCACCGGCATAAACATGCATCTTCATGAACTGTTGGTGTCCAAGCGTGTTCTTTGGAAGCATACCCTTAACTGACAATTCAACTAATCTAACTGGGTTGTTAGCAAGCAATTCACCTGCTGGAGTGGCTTTAATGCCACCTAGGGAACCAGAGTGGTGGTAGTAAATCTTGTCAGTAGCCTTTTTACCAGTTAACTTAAGCTTGGCAGCGTTAATAATAATAACGTTGTCACCAGTGTCAACATTTGGTGTATATTGAGGCTTGTTCTTACCTCTTAAGATAGTTGCTACTGCAGTAGACAGACGGCCTAAAGCTATGTCTGTTGCGTCAATAACATACCACTTACGTTCAATCTCATTAGGTTTTGCTAATTGTGTAGTACGCAATTTAATTTCCTCCGTTTATACGTTGTTTGAATACAATAAGTTTCCGGGGCCTATCGTGGACAAACATACCATAATAGAATACGTCCTTTTGTCTTATTTGTCAATATATTTCGCTATCCAAGCGATACTTTTCTGGAATGTTACCATAAAAAACATGGTACAAATACAAACCATTTGCTGGTGCCGTTTCACGCACTTGTTCTCTGTCTTTTGCTTCAATTACCCGTGGAATATCTTCTTCTGATCGTTTGCCGTTCCCGATTTCCAGCAACATTGCGACTAAAATACGAACCATGTTGTACAAAAAGCCTGAACAAATAAAGTCAAAGATGACTTCATTTGCCTCTTCGTCTTTTATCACATTAACGTAATACATCGTACGCACTTTGTTTTTTATTTGTCCCCCACTGGCAGCGAAACTAGTAAAATCATGGCTGCCAAGTAAATCTTTTGCAGCTTTTTGCATTCTATTCACATCAACTGGGTATGAATAATGACCAGTGTAAAAGCGCTTAAAAGGATCAACAAAATGATCAAGACTCACTCGATAACGATACCATTTTCCCTTTGCGCTGTAGCGCACATGAAAGTGCTCATCAACAATTTCGCACTTTTTAAAAACAATATCAAGTGGCATAATCGAATTAAGAGCGCAAATCATTCGTTCAGCTGGAATTTTATTTCCCGGATAATCAAAATGAATAACCTGCCCTAAAGCATGAACACCAGCATCAGTTCGTCCAGAACCTTCAATTGGTACTTCCTTGCCTTTGGTCATTTTTTTCAAAGCTGCTTCAATCGTGCCCTGAACGGTACGCTGATGTGGCTGGGACTGAAAGCCATGAAATAAATGTCCATCATAAGCAAGTGTCATTTTATATCTAGTATTCATTAATGTGTCCTAAAAACTAATAATAGCGCAATTAAAATTACAAAGTAGCCTAAATTCCACAAATCATATTTAGACCATTTTAGTACTCTAAACTTTGTTCTTCCTTGGTCGCCATGATACCCACGCGATTCCATAGCAGTTGACAAGTCAATTGCTGTTTCAAGTGAACTAATAAAAAGGGGTACTAAAAGGGGCGTAATGGCTTTAGCGCGTGTAATCAGACCGCCATTATTAAAGTCGGCGCCACGTGAACGTTGGGCATTCATAATTTTTAACGTTTCGTCAAATAAAGTCGGTACAAATCTTAATGCAATTGACATCACTAGTGCAATTTTATCAACTGGTACACGAACCCACTTTAATGGAGTTAAAAGCCATTCGATTGCATCAGCAATTTCTAAGGGCATCGTTGTTACTGTCATTACTGTTGAAATAAGAATAATGACAGTAAACCGAATAAAAATAAAGATTGCATTAGTTATGCCGTAACTTGACACAGCAAAAATTGTCCACTGCCAATAAACTTTTCCGCCAACTGAGAAAAAAAGCTGTAAAAAGGAGGTGAACAAGATTAACCAAATCATTGGTTTTACTCCATCCCAAAAAATCCGGGGTTTCAATTTTGTGGCCGCTACGGCTACTATACTAAAGGCCACGATAATTGCATATGAAACTGGGTTGTTAGCCATGAAAATGACTAAAATAAAGAAAATAGTGGCAAGCAACTTCCCCCGAGGATCCATTTTATAAATGAGTGAATCACCAGAAATATAGCGACCAATTAGAATTTTACTCACAGTATCACCCCTTTAGATTTTGCTCTATTTTCGCAACTAATTCTGCACGGGTCAATGGTGGATTAGTAAAGGTGAAATTTTTAAGCTGGGCAGCAAAAAGCGACGCTTTTGGTTCCTCAAGGTGATGCATTTTCAACCAATCCCGGTCTTGAAACACTTTTACTGGACTGGCGTGCTTAATCAGCTTACCACGCTCCATAACCAAAACATCATCGGCATAATTAGCAACATCATCCATATTATGGGTAACTAAAATAACCGTATGACCAGCTTTTTGGTACTCAGAAAAGAGATTCATCATTTGCTTACGAGCCTGAGGGTCAAGGCCTGCAGTTGGTTCGTCAAGGCAAAGTATTTCCGGCTCATATGCCATAACCCCCGCAATAGCAACACGACGCATTTGTCCACCAGACAATTCAAAAGGAGACCTTGTGCCAAGTTTTTCCGGTAAGCCAACCTTTTCTAACCATATCCTAGCACTTTCTTTAGCTTGGTTATCACTAAAGCCAAAATTCTTAGGGCCAAAAGCAATATCATCGAGAACCGTAGTCTCAAACAACTGAGATTCTGGGAACTGAAATACCAAACTAACATGGCTTCTAAGTCCTTTAAGATTTTTGTTGGAAATCTCCGGAGATATTGTTGTTCCGGCAATATGAATTTGACCTGCTGTTGGCTTAAGTAAAGCATTAAAGTGTTGCATCAAAGTCGATTTGCCACTGCCGGTGTGACCGATAATTGCTGTGAATGAGCCATCTTGCAACTCAAAGTCAACGTTTTCTAATCCCTTTTTCTCAAGTGGAGACCCAGGAGAATATGTATAACTTACATTTTCGAATTTAATTGACATAAGTAATCTACCAACTTTTTTTCTGAATCAATTGTTTCTGGAATCTCAATCGAATCTCGGATTAGTGCTTCCTTAATTTGGAGGAAAAACGGAATATCTAGGCCTAGACTCTTTAATAATTTTGCCTGACTAAAAACGGTTTTTGTCGACCCCTGCGTAATCAGCTGCCCGTCATTCATCACAATTACACTATCCGCCATGTCAGCTTCATCAATGTCATGAGTAATTGAAATAACCGTTAGGTCATATTCGTCTTTCATCTGGCGCACAATGTTAAGAATTTTATCGCGTCCTTCTGGATCTAACATTGAAGTTGCTTCATCTAAAATAATAATCTTTGGTTTAATTGCCAAAATTCCTGCAATTGCTACACGCTGCTTTTGTCCACCAGACAAGTTAGCTGGCTCGGTATGAGCATATTCCGTCATGCCAACGGCTCCAATAGCTTCGGGAACGAGCTTTAGCATTTCTGTTCGCGGTATGGCTCGATTTTCTAATCCAAAAGCTACGTCATCAGCAACAGTTGCGCCAACAAACTGGTTATCCGGATTTTGGAACACTACGCCAACTTTATCTCTGATATCCCAGACACTATTATCATCAAGTTTTGTACCATCGACTTCAATATAAGAGTCATCGTTTTCATCCGGAACCAATAGGCCATTGATTAATCTGACAATGGTCGACTTACCACTACCATTATGACCAATAATTGACGTCCAAGAACCCCTCTTAATTTCAAAACTGATATTATCAATTGCTGGCGAGTCGGACTCAGGATATGTAAAACTAATGTTTTTAATTTTTATTATACTTTCTTTAGTCATGAGCCCACCTTCTTTAAAGTCTGATTCAATTGTACCAAAAAAAGACCTCGTAATAAATTAAGATAATGGCGAATAAATATATTCTTATTAGTCTAAATTTGATATGTTTACTTGGTAAAATGTATAACAAAGCAAAGTCAACAATATTCAAAGCCGATGTAAGTTGCTTCTCTTCTATGGAAACAAGTTCGTGACCCTGACCAAGAAGAAATATAGCAGTGAGTTATTACGCAAAAAAGAGCAATCATTGCAACCTTTCAAAAAAGAAACACTAGTTTCGTTAACAAAAAGAGTAAAAAAAATCACCCACGAAGAGGGATAATTTTCATTATCTAAGCTAGACTAAACTTTCGTCATCATCTTAGCGCTTATTCTCACTTTCGTGGATAATTCTTAATAGCTATTAAGTTTAGGTTATTACAAATTATACTAATTCAAGAATAACCATTGGAGCTCCGTCGCCCTTACGAGCTTTGGCAAGCTTCAAAATTCTGGTGTAACCACCATTACGGTCTTTATAACGAGGTGCAATATCACTAAAGAGTTTTTGCAATGCTGATTTAACAACTACTGCATCTTCTTCTTCATGAATATCAGCAACTTCATTACGTACAAAAGTAGCAGCTTTTCTTCTTGCAGCTAAATCACCGCGTTTGCCTAAAGTAATCATCTTTTCAGCAGTTTTACGAATTTCTTTTGCACGTGTTTCAGTTGTAACAATGCGCTCATTCATGATCAACTGTGTTGTCATTTCTCTGAGCATTGCTTTTCTATGTGCACTATCGCGACCTAATTTACGGTATGCCATCAGTTTACCTCCTTTTATTTATCAATTAATCTTCTTGACGAAGTGAAAGTCCCAAGTCAGCTAATTTGTTTTTAACTTCTTCCAATGATTTACGTCCTAGATTACGCACACGCATCATGTCTGCTTCTGTCTTATCAGTCAGTTCTTGCAGAGTGTTAATGCCGGCGCGTTTAAGACAGTTGTATGAACGAACAGATAAGTCAAGCTCTTCAATTGTCATCTCAAGCTTCTTCTCAGCAGTATCGTCTTCTTTTTCAATCATAACGTCATTGAATTGGGTATTTGCATCAGCAGTTTCAAACACTTTAAAGTGCGCTACCAAAATTTTAGCAGCAAAACTAAGGGAGTCATTAGGTTTGATTGAACCATCAGTCCAAATCTCTAAAGTGAGCTTGTCGAAATCATCTCTTTTACCAACACGAGTAGATTCCACCTGATAATTAACCTTTTTAATTGGTGAAAAAATGGAATCAACTGGAATAACTCCTATTGGCATATCTTCACTCTTATTTTCACTTGCTGCAACGTAGCCACGACCATTTTTAACAGCAATCTGCATGTGCAAGTGTCCACCTTCAGCAATAGTACAAATATACTGATCAGGATTTAAGATTTGAATGTCTGAATCAACTTTAAGGTCATCAGCAGTTACAGCTGCTGGACCCTCGACATCTAACTCAATAATCTTCTGTTCGTCTGAAAAAGATTTTAATTCCAGCTTCTTCAGATTTAGGATTATCTTGGCAACGTCTTCTCTAACACCTGAAACGGTTGAAAATTCGTGCAAGACATCATCAATTTGAACATAAACAAGTCCTGTACCTGGAATAGAAGTAAGTAAAACTCTACGTAATGAGTTACCTAAAGTAGTACCAAAGCCTCGTTCAAGTGGTTCAACAACAAATTTACCATAAGACTTCTCTTGGTCCACAACGGTAATATTTGGTTTTTCAAATTCAATCATTACTAGGCCCCTTTCAAAACGCAACGTCCTTCATTAAGAACAAAATTAAACACGACGACGTTTTGGTGGTCTAGAACCATTGTGGGGAACCGGTGTAACATCTCTAATCGCAGTGATTTCAAGACCAGTAGCTTGAAGTGATCTAATTGCAGATTCACGACCAGCACCAGGACCCTTAACAGAAACTTCTACATGCTTCATGCCTTGGTCCATTGCACTCTTGGCTGCAGCTTCAGCGGCCATTTGCGCAGCAAATGGAGTAGACTTACGACTACCCTTAAAGCCCAATGCACCTGCTGAAGACCAAGCAATTGCATTGCCTTGAACGTCAGTAATCATGACTAAAGTATTATTAAACGTAGAATGAATATGAGCTACGCCTTTTTCAACGTGCTTCTTCACACGACGCTTACGTGCTGTTTTAGGCATCAATAAACCTCCTTGTAATTTTTATTTATCTCTTCTTACTACCCTTACGAGTACGGGCATTATTCTTGGTATTTTGTCCACGAACTGGAAGTCCACGGCGGTGACGCATACCACGATAAGAACCAATATCAACCAACCGTTTGATATTCATGCTGACTTCTCTACGCAAGTCACCTTCAACACGGTACTTATCAACTTCTGCGCGAAGTTTTTCTTGATCATCTGGAGTCAAATCTTTTGAACGTATGTCTTCAGAAACACCAGCATCCGCACAAATTTTTTGAGCTGTTGGTTCACCAATACCATAAATATATGTTAAAGCAACAACTATTCTTTTATCTCTTGGTAAGTCAACACCAGCAATACGTGCCATAAATTGCACCTCCTATTTTATTTTTAACCTTGACG
Organism: Lactobacillus sp. C449L; assembly: GCF_059900815.1. Taxonomy (NCBI): domain Bacteria; kingdom Bacillati; phylum Bacillota; class Bacilli; order Lactobacillales; family Lactobacillaceae; genus Lactobacillus; species Lactobacillus sp. C449L. The sequence goes on from NZ_JBWXGA010000002.1 coordinate 20,133, forward strand.
CTGCTTGTGTTTTGGATTCGCAGAGCAAATAACCATTACACGACCATGTCTTTTAATAATCTTACAATGTTCACACATTGGTTTAACAGATGGTCTAACCTTCATGTTTCCCTCCGTTATTATTTTATAAACCGATAAGTAATTCTACCTTTTGTTAAATCGTAAGGAGAAAGTTCAACAGTAACACGGTCTCCAGGCAGAATACGAATATAGTGCATTCTGATTTTCCCAGAAACGTGTGCTAAAATTTCTGCTCCATTTTCCAATTCAACCTTAAACATAGCATTAGGTAAAGTATCAATAACTTTACCCTTTACTTCAATGACATCATCTTTTGCCAAAGCTGTTCCTCCGCATTTAAACAGTCATACTTTGAAATTATAACACGGATAAAAAAATAAACAAATTTTTACTTTTTACTTAAAACCGCGTCAATACTCTCAAAGACATTGTCTGGAGATTGCTCACCATTAACAACAGTGAGAATTCCATTCTTCTTATAATAGTCCTTCAAAGGCTCATTCATCTTTTCGTTAACTTGTAAACGATTTTTAACTACTTCAGGTTTGTCATCTTCACGTTGGTAAAACTCATGACTGCCACAACGATCACATGTGTCCTTTACTTTCGGCATTTTTGTGATTTTGTTATATGTTGCACCACAATTTTTACACATAAAGCGGGCTGATAGACGTTTGACCAAAGTATCTTCCTTAACCTCAAGTGAGATTACGTTAGTTAAGGGCATGTTCATCCGCTTGGTAATTTTTTCCAATAATTCAGCTTGAACTATTGTTCTTGGAAAACCATCTAAGATATAGCCTTCTTTGATATCCGGTTGTCCTAACCGCTCTTCAACTAATCTGGCAGTTACTTCGTCTGGGACCAGATCACCTTTGTCAATATAACTTTTAGCTTCAAGACCAACTTTAGTCTCGTTAGCCATTGCTTCTCTAAACATATCCCCAGTTGAAATATGAGTTAGATGATATTTATCAACAATTTGCTCTGATACTGTTCCTTTACCAGCACCTGGCAAACCTAAAAGAAATAAATTAATCATTTATTCGTTCCTATCTGATGAATCCAACATATTCTCTCTTCATTAACAAACCGTTAATTTGACGAGATAGCTCTAAGACAACTCCGATCACAATCAGCAGACTAGTTCCGCCAAGCCCAATTGAACTTGGCAAGTTAAAGATGTTAGTAGCAAGTTGAGGTAGCAATGCTACCAAGCCTAAAAATACTGAACCAACAGTTGATAGCTTAATTAACAACTTCGAAACATAATCTTGCGTATCTTTTCCTGGCCAAACACTAGGAATATACGCACCTTGCTTTTGCAAGTTCTTTGCCAGCTTTTCAGGATTAACCTGAACAAAAGCATAAAAGAATGTGAATAATACAATCAAAATTGTATAAATTATAACTCCAGGTGTAGTTTGCATACTGAAAATGGTAGTCATTATTTTATACCATTCTTGATCGCCTTGAGATCTTTGAAAGGCCATTAAAACTGTTGCCGGTGTAACAATAAACGAACTAGCGAAAATTACTGGAATAACACCAGAAACATTGACTTTTAATGGTAGGAAACTTTCTGAGCCACTTGTAGTTGCTCGTCTAGTATATTGTATTGGAATACGACGATCTGCTTGTTCAACCCAAGTAACAAACTGTGTTACAAGAATTATTGCAATAATAATCGCGATGAAGAACAAAATTCCCTTCCAACGATCAGTCGCACTATTATTGATAATTTCATCTTTAAATAACTGGTATATTCCTCGCGGAAGACGAGCGATAATACCTGCAAAAATAATCACAGATACACCGTTGCCCAGCCCTTTGTCAGTGATTTCATCACCTAACCAGTTGAGCAACATCGTACCAGCTGTCATAATAATTGCAATCTCGAAGTATCCTTGTACTGTTTGAGACTTAACTAGCCCCATTTCAGTCAAAGCGTTGAAACCAAGCGTGATACCAATACTCTGAATGAATGCTACAAATAATGCAAGCCATCTTGTAAGTTGGTTAGTTTTACGCCGACCAACTTCACCTTGTTTCCCCCATTCAACTAATATAGGAACAATATCCATTTGCAAAAGTTGAATAACTATTTGCGCTGTAATATAAGGGGATACTCCAAGAGAGAAAATCGAATAATTATCTAGTCCACCGCCAGAAACAGTGTCCAACATTGGAACTAAACCAGTTTGTGCAACTTGAGTAATCGCTTTTGCATTGACACCTGGAACAGTAATGTTAGCTCCAATGCGATAAAGCAAAAGAATAAAGAGAGTAAAATAAATCTTATTTCTAATTTCTTTATCCTTAAAGGCGTTCTTCAAGGTCGAAAACATTAGATCACCTCAACAGATCCGCCAGCATCTTCAACTGCTTTCTTAGCAGCGGCGGAAACTTTGTTAACCTTTACGTTTAACTTAACTTTTAACTCGCCATTAGCGAGTAACTTAACGCCTGATAATTCTTTCTTTACCAAACCGTTTTCTTTCAAACTTGCAATTGTTACTTCGTCATTTTCTTTAAACTTGTTTAAGTCGTCTAAATTAATAATTGCATATTCTTTACGGTTAACATTCTTAAATCCACGCTTAGGCATAGTTCTGAATAATGGCATTTGACCACCTTCAAAACCTAAGCGAGTGTGACCGCCTTGACGGGATAATTGTCCCTTTTGTCCACGGCCTGAAGTCTTACCGTGACCGCTTGAAGTACCACGTCCAACACGTTTTCTAGTATTGCGTGAACCTTCAGCAGCATGTAATTCATGAAGCTTCATTAATTCGGCACCTCCTCAATTAATTATTTGTTGATCTCTTCAACTGAGATCAAATGTGCAATTTTCATCAATGCACCACGAGTAGCGGCGTTATCCGGTAGAGTTGCTGTGCTATTAATTCTACCTAAGCCAAGAGCTTTAACAACTTTTTGTTGGTTAGGTAGACGGTGCGCAGCACTTCTAATTAAAGTAACTTTTAATTCAGTCATTTATATAGTCTCCCTAATCTAAATCTGCGTGACGAAGTTTTTCAACATCTTCACTAGTCTTTAGTTTCTTTAAACCATCAATAGTTGCGCGAACAACATTGATTGGAGTGTTCGAACCAAGTGACTTAGAAGTAACGTCTGCGATACCAGCCATATCCATAACGATACGAACGGCACCACCGGCAGCAACACCAGAACCAGCTGGAGCAGGTTTTATCAAAATATTACCTGAGCCATAGTGACCAATTACTTCATGCGGAATGGTAGTACCAACCTTAGGAACACTAATCATGTTCTTTTTACCAGCTTCAACGGCCTTACGGATTGCTTCTGGAACTTCTTGAGCTTTACCAGTACCAAAGCCTACACGACCTTTTTTGTCGCCAACGATAACCAAGGCAGCAAATCTCATTCGTTGTCCACCCTTGACAACCTTGGTGACACGATTAATTGCTACTAACTGATCTTCGATGTCGTCTTTATTTCTGCGATTATTACGAGAATCGTTGCGGTTTGCCATGTATTATTCTCCTTCCCTAGAAATCTAATCCGTTTTCACGTGCGGCGTCTGCCAATGCTGAAATACGGCCGTGGTATAGGTAACCACTTCTATCGAACACAACATTTGTAATGTTTTTAGCCTTAGCTGCTTCGGCGATTGCCTTACCAACAGCTTCAGCCTGTTCTACTTTAGCTGATCCCTTTACAGAATCATCTAAAGATGAGGCACTTGCTAGCGTTACACCCGCTACGTCATCAATTAATTGAGCGTAGATGTTTTTGTTTGAACGGAAAACACTTAAGCGTGGGCGCTCAGCAGTACCAGAAATTTTTCCACGAATACGTTTGTGACGCTTTAAGCGCATTTTATTCTTATCTGGTTTTGAAATCACAATTTCACCTCAAAAATTTATTTACTATTTACCTGTCTTACCTTCTTTACGACGTACATATTCGTCAGTGTAACGAATACCCTTACCTTTATAAGGCTCAGGTGGACGTACATCGCGGATTTCTGCAGCAAATTGACCAACGTCTTGCTTAGAAATACCTTCTACTTCAATATCAGTTGCTGAAGCAGCTTTTACAGAAACTCCCTCTGGTGCAGTCATCTCGACTGGGTGAGAGTAGCCAACATTTAAAGTTAGCTTATTACCTTGCACAGTAGCACGGTAACCAACACCGATTAACTTCAAAGTCTTCTTGTAGCCATTAACTACGCCTTCAACCATTGATGCTAAGTTAGCTCTTTCGGTACCGTGAAGTGCTTTATCACTTTCACTTGAACGAGAAAAGTTAATTTTACCATCTTCTTGTTTGAAAGTAATCTTTGGATCGAAGTATCTAGTTAATTCACCCTTTGGTCCCTTAACGGTAATATTGTCACCTTCCTTGGTAACTGTGACATTATCTGGGACTTCAATTGTTTTTAAACCAATACGGCTCATTGATTGTTCTCCTTTCTGTCAGAATTACCAAACGTAAGCGACAACTTCGCCGCCAACGTCTTTTTGCCTTGCTTCTTTATCGGTAATTACACCAGCAGAAGTTGAAACGATGGCAATACCTAAGCCGTTAAGAACTTTAGGTAAGTTTTCAGCGCTAACGTAATTTCTAAGTCCTGGCTTAGAAATACGCTTTAAGCCTGAAATGACACGCTCTCCGTCTGGGCCATACTTCAAGAAGATCTTAATAACGCCTTGCTTGTTGTCATCAGTAACTTCGTAATCACGGATGAAGCCTTCGCGTTTCAAAATTTCTGAAATAGATTTTTTAATGTTTGATGCAGGAATTTCAACTGAACTATGCTTTGCCATATTGGCATTTCTAATTCTAGTCAAGTAATCTGCGATCGGATCTGTCATGACCATTTATGCTATCCTCCTAACCGTATTACCAACTAGCCTTTTTAAGACCTGGGATTTGACCTTTGTGAGCTAAATCCTTCAAGCAAATACGGCATAAGCCAAATTTACGGTAAACGGAGTGTGGACGACCACATCTCTCGCAACGAGTATATTCGCGTGAAGAGAACTTAGCAGGACGATGATTTCTAATTTTTTGTGATGTTTTAGCCATTAGTGTCCTCCATTATTTTGCAAACGGCATACCAAATTGACTTAAAAGCTCACGAGCTTCCTCATCAGTGTTGGCAGTAGTAACGATAACAACATCTAAGCCCCTAGTTCGATTAACTTTATCAAAATCAATTTCAGGGAAAATCAATTGTTCCTTAATACCTAAAGTGTAGTTACCACGACCATCAAATGAACGGCTTGAGACACCGCGGAAGTCACGAACCCGAGGAAGTGAAACACTAATTAACTTGTACAAGAAATCGTACATCCTATCGCCCCTAAGTGTAACCTTAGCACCGATAGACATACCTTCACGCAACCGGAAGTTAGCGATTGACTTCTTAGCTTTAGTTACCAAAGGCTTTTGACCTGAAATTAGAGTTAGCTCTTCAACTGCTTCATCCAAGTTCTTTGCATTAGTAACTGCATCACCAACACCCATGTTTAAAACGATTTTTTCAATCTTAGGTACTTGCATAACTGATTTGTATTCAAACTTTTCTTGCAATGCAGGAACAATTTTTTCTTTATATTCTTCAGCTAAATAATTTGCCATTTGTGTCCTCCTTCCTATTTCTTACTTTCTTCTTTTTTGCCTTCAGACTTGGCAATAACTTTCACATTTGATGCATGAATTGAACCTTCAGATTCAACTACTCCACCATTTGCGTTAGTTTGCGAAGGTTTTTGATGTTTCTTGATCGTATTAACGCCTTTAACAACTACACGGTTTTTCTTAACGTTAACAGAAAGAACAATACCTTCTTTTCCTTTGTCTTTTCCGGCAATAACTTTTACTTTGTCACCAGTTTTAACAAACATCAGTGCACCTCACTTAATTATAAGACTTCAGGAGCAAGAGAGACGATCTTCATAAAGTCGTGCTCACGCAACTCACGCGCAACAGGCCCAAAGATACGAGTACCACGTGGGCTCTTATCTGCATTAATTACTACGCCGGCATTTTCATCAAACTTGATGTATGATCCATCTTCACGACGCGCGCCTGATTTTGTTCTAACAATGACAGCCTTAACAACGTCACCTTTTTTGACAACGCCACCTGGTGTTGCTTGTTTAACAGTTGCTACTACGATGTCACCAATGTTACCAGTCTTACGTCTTGATCCACCTAAGACTCTAATAACCAATAGTTCTCTGGCACCTGAGTTATCAGCAACCTTCAAACGGGATTCATTTTGAATCACTATTTAATCCTCCCCTCACTAAATCCGCAAAACTATACAGATTTCTTGACAATTTCAACTAAACGGAAGCGCTTTGTACGAGATAATGGACGGGTTTCCATGATACGAACAGTATCGCCAACTTTAGCTTCATTTTTCTCGTCTTGTGCGTAATATTTTTTAGAATATTTGATACGCTTTTTGTAAACAGGGTGATTTTTGTAAGTATCAACAACAACTGTAATAGTCTTGTCGTTCTTATCAGAAATTACTCGACCTTGATATACGTGACGACGATTTCTTTCGATTGATTCGCTCAAGTTAATAACTCCCTTCCACTAATCTTTCTTCAATGCATCTTCACTTAGAACTGTTTTAATTCTAGCGATGTTTTTACGGACTTTGCTTAGGCGAGCGGTATTTTCTAATTGACCCGTTGCTTGTTGAAAACGCAAGTTAAAGAGTTCTTCTTTATATTGCTTTTCCTTGTCCAACATCTGATCAGTGGTTAGTGCTCTGATATCCTTAGCCTTCATTAGAATTGCCACCTACTTCCGAACTTTTTGTCACAAACTTACACTTGATTGGTAACTTAGTTGAAGCAAGTCTTAAAGCTTCACGAGCAACTTCTTCGCTAACGCCACCAATTTCAAACATAATTTTTTCTCTCTTAACAACGGCTACCCAGCCTGCTGGTGCACCTTTACCGGAACCCATACGTACACCTACACCTTTTGCAGTGTATGACTTTTGAGGGAAAATTCTAATCCAAACTTTACCGCCACGTTTCATGTAACGTGTCATTGCAACACGAGCAGCTTCGATTTGTTGGTTAGAAATCCAGTGAGACTCAAGGGCTTGTAAACCATATTCACCAAAGGCGATAGTTTTACCGCCCTTAGCAGCACCACGCATCTTCCCACGGAATTCACGACGGTGTTTTACTCGCTTTGGTACTAGAGGCATTATTTATTTCCTCCTTTCACAGCTTTTTCTGGTTTCTTACTCTTTGAAGGTAAGACTTCACCACGATTGATCCATACTTGTACACCAATTTCACCATAAGTAGTGAAAGCATTTACCCAAGCATAATCAATGTCAGCTCTTAAAGTTTGTAATGGAACACGACCTTCAGTATGCCATTCTCTTCTTGCCATGTCAGCACCATTTAAACGTCCAGAAGTTTGAACTTTAATTCCAGTAGCACCGGCACGCATAGATCTTTGAGTAGCTTGGCGCATAGCACGTCTGAAAGCAATACGAGCTTCTAGTTGACTTGCAATACTCTCAGCTACTAACTTGGCATCAAGATCTGGTTTCTTAATTTCAACAATATTAACGTGAACTTGCTTTTTGGTTAAAGCATTTAGTTCTTTTCTTAATGCTTCAACTTCCGTACCACCTTTACCAATTACCATACCTGGCTTTGAGGTATTGATTGATACGTTAATTCTGTTTGCTGCACGTTCAATTTCAATAGTAGAAACAGAGGCATCTTTTAATTTCTTGGTAATGAAGTTTCTAATCTTTAGGTCTTCATTCAAGGTTTCTTTGTATCCTCTGTCAGCATACCATTTAGATTCCCAGTCACGAATTACGCCGAGACGAAAACCATTTGGGTTAATTTTCTGACCCATTAATATACCTCCCTTAATCGTTCTTTTCTGAAACTACTACAACTACATGACAAGTTCTCTTGTTAATTGGAGAAGCCATCCCTTTAGCACGGGGTCTGAATCTCTTCAAGGTTGCACCTTCATTTACGTATGCTTCAGATACGTATAGGTTCGCACTTTCAAGATCATAGTTGTGTTCCGCATTAGCGATTGCTGAGCGTAAAACTTTTTCAACGACTGGGGAAGCAGCTCTAGGCGTGAATTGCAAGATTGCCAATGCTTCTGCAACATCTTTGCCACGAATTAAATCAATGACCAAACGTGCTTTTCTTGGAGCAATACGAACTGTTCTTGCTTCAGCCCTAGCTGAACTAATTTGTTCTGCCATTTAAGTGTTTCTCCTTCCTCTATTTTTTAGTAGCCTTGTCGTCAGATGTCTTGTGTCCATGGAAAGTTCTTGTAGGAACAAATTCACCTAACTTGTGACCAACCATGTCTTCAGTAATGTAAACTGGAACATGTTTTCTTCCATCGTATACAGCTATAGTCAAACCAACGAAGGAAGGGAAAATAGTTGAACGACGTGACCAGGTTTTAATAACCTGCTTTTTCTCTGTGTCTGCTTGTGCATCGACTTTCTTAAGCAAAGAAGCGTCAGCAAAAGGCCCTTTTTTAATACTACGGCTCATTAATTAACCCTCCTTCTATTATTTGCTACCCTTACGGTGACGAATGATCAGTTTCTCGCTAGCTCTCTTGCTATTTCTAGTCTTGATACCGCGAGCTTTCTTACCCCAAGGAGTCATAGGTTGTGGGCGACCAACTGGAGCCTTACCTTCACCACCACCATGTGGGTGATCATTAGGGTTCATTACAGAACCACGAGATTGTGGACGTCTGCCTAACCAGCGACTACGGCCAGCTTTACCTAATTGAATCAATGAGTGTTGTTCATTGCCAACTACACCAATAGTTGCGCGACAAGTTGATAAGATCTTTCTAACCTCACCACTTTGAAGTCTAACTAAAGTATACTTACCATCGCTACCTAAAACTTGTGCGTTAGTTCCCGCACTTCTTACAAGCTGTCCACCACGACCTGGTCGCAATTCAATGTTATGAATTGAAGTACCAGTAGGAATATTCTTTAATGGCAGAGCGTTGCCTGGTTTAATGTCCGAATCAGGACCAGATTCAACAACATCGCCAACTTTTAGTCCTTTAGGAGCTAAAATGTAAGTTTTAATACCATCAGTGTAATGAAGAAGTGCAATGTTAGCAGATCTGTTTGGATCGTATTCGATAGCCTTAACAACTGCTTTTGCATTATCTTTGTTACGTTTAAAATCGATGATACGGTATTTTTGCTTATGACCACCGCCACGGTGTCTACTTGTAATACGACCATATGAGTTACGACCTGCAGTACGTGATTGCGATTCTAGCAAGGTACGTTCTGGCTTGCTCTTAGTAATCTCAGCAAAGTCAGAAGAAGTCATATTACGGCGACCGTTTGTGGTTGGCTTATAAATCTTAATAGCCAATTGACTGACCTCCTATTACTTATTTTCTTCTTGGTTTTCGTCTTTGAAAATCTTGATATCGTTTGAATCATCAGTTAAAGTGACAATTGCCTTACGGCTGCGAGGAGTTTTACCAGTGTATCGGCCAACTCGTTTGTCTTTACCACGAACATTCATGATATTAACTTTCTTAACTTTTACATCAAAGATTTCTTCAACAGCGTAACGAACTTGAGTCTTGGTTGCAGTTAAAAGCACATTGAAAGTGTACTTCTTATCATCCATTAAGTTCGTTGACTTTTCAGTAATGATAGGTCTTAAAATGATATCATGTGCGTTCATTTCTTCGAAGCCCCCTCAACATTCTCTTCAATCTTCTCAATAGCTTCCTTAGTCAAGATTAACTTGTCGTAATTAACAACATCTTCAACATTTAAACCATTGATAGTTACAACCTTAACTTTTGGTAAGTTCTTAGCTGAAAGTTGTACATTCTTGTCATCTGAAACAATAAGTACCTTACCTTCAATCTTTAAGCTGTCCAAAATTGACTTAAATTCTTTAGTCTTAGGAGCCGACATTGTCAACTGATCTAAAACAATTAAATCCTTGTCAATTAACTTTTGGGAAAGAACTGACTTGATAGCCAAACGACGTTGTTTTCTAGGCATTGAATATGCGTAAGAACGTGGAGTTGGTCCAAAGACTACACCACCGCCGCGCCATTGAGGTGATCTGATAGAACCTTGACGAGCACGTCCAGTACCCTTTTGTTTCCAAGGCTTCTTACCACCACCACGAACAGCGGATCTATTTTTAACCTTCGAGGTACCTTGACGTCTGCCGGCTCTTTGTCTGATGATTGCATCAAAAACTACGCTTTCGTTTGGTTCGATACCAAATACTTCATCTTTTAAAGTAACTTCACCAGCAGCTTTACCTTTTTGATCGATAACTTTTAAATTAGCCATTCTAGTCCTCCTTCCTATTTATTATTCTTAACAGCGGATTTAACAGTAATTAATGAGTTTTTAGCACCTGGAACGTTACCTTTAATAAGTAAAACATTCTTATCAGCTACAACTTTTTCAATTACCAAATTTTCAATGGTAACTTTCTTCATACCCATGTGACCAGGCAAGCGTTTGCCTTTTGGAACACGATTGATAATAGAACCCATTGAACCAGGAATTCTGTGATATCTTGAACCGTGAGTTTCAGGTCCACGTGATTGGCCCCAGCGTTTGATGTTACCTTGGTATCCATGACCCCTTGTAGTGCCAGTAACGTCTACGACGTCACCTTCCTTAAATGTGTCCACAGTAATTTCTGAGCCGACTTCGTAGTCCTTAAGCTCAACTCCGCGGATTTCACGTATGAAGCGCTTAGGCGAAGTCTTTGCTTTTTCAGCATGACCTTTTTCTGGTTTGTTGCTCAAAACTTCACGCTTGTCTTGATATCCTAATTGAACTGCTTCGTAACCGTCTGATTCAACAGTCTTAACTTGCATAACAACGTTAGGAGCTGCTTCGACAACAGTTACCGGAACAAGGATACCATCTTTGGTGAAGACTTGAGTCATACCGACTTTTCTTCCTAAGATTCCTTTGGTCATGATTACACCTCTTTCTCTTTAAAAATTATAATTTGATTTCGATGTCAACACCGCTTGGTAAATCAAGCTTCATTAAAGAATCAACAGTTTTAGGTGTAGGATTTAAAATATCGATTAAACGCTTATGCGTACGCATTTCAAATTGTTCACGTGAATCCTTGTTCTTATGTGGTGAACGAAGAACAGTGAACAATACCCTTTCTGTTGGTAAGGGAACAGGACCTGAAATTTCAGCACCAGTTCTCTTAGCTGTATCTACAATTTTAGCAGCCGATTCATCGAGAATACCATGTTCGTAAGACTTAAGTCTGATACGAATTGATTGACTTGCCATTGAATTACCTCCTCAACGTCTTCTTTTAAAGATGACTAGCTTCCGCAAAAATTCCCGGCGCCGCCTCTGTGGCAATGCAGCCTGGTGTGCCGCAACCTTTTGCATCAACGCTTTACAACAAATATGCGCATTAGGGCGCACTACGCCCTAAAAGCACAAACACTAGTATAACGACTTTAAGGCGAAATATCAAGGATTTTGAGCACTTTTTTTAATTTTATTTAATTAGGTAGTGCCAGTTTATAAGACAAAAATAAAAATTCGTTTACTACACAAAAAAAGAGTTATTGTGTTATCAATAACTCTTTGATTTTTCAAGACTATTCAGCGTGTCCGCCGCGACTCTTGATAATTTCTTCTTGAATCGATTTCGGTGTAGCTTCATAGTGATCAAATACCATTGTGAAAGTTCCGCGTCCTTGAGTTGATGAACGCAAAGTAGTTGCATAACCAAACATTTCAGCAAGTGGGACCATTGAATTCAACACCTTAGCGCCTGCACGGTCAACCATGTTGTCCATCGTACCACGACGAGCAGTAATTGAGCCCATTACGTCACCCAAGTAATCTTCAGGAGTAATTACTTGAACTTTCATAATTGGTTCAAGAATTACGGCACCAGCCTTAGGAGCGGCATTTCTTAGTGCTAAGGATGCTGCAACCTTGAAAGCAGCTTCTGAAGAGTCGACTTCGTGGTAACTACCATCGTAAAGTTTAGCTTTAACATCAATTAATGGGTAACCAGCGAGAATACCGTTCTTCATAGATTCTTGCAAACCAGCATCTACTGAAGGAATGAACTCACGCGGAACAACACCACCGACAATAGCGTCTTCGAATTCGTAGCCTTTACCTCTTTCGTTTGGTGTGAATTCAATCCAAACATCACCGTATTGACCCTTACCACCTGATTGACGAACAAATTTACCTTGTGCCTTAGCAGGTTTAGTAAAGGTTTCACGGTAAGCAACCTGTGGCTCACCGATTTTGGCTTCAACATGGAATTCACGTTTCATACGTTCAACCATGATTTGAAGGTGCAATTCACCCATTCCGGAAATCAAAGTCTGACCAGTTTCAGCATTAGTTTCAGCTCTGAAAGTTGGGTCTTCTTCAGTTAATTTCTGAAGAGCGACATCAAGCTTGTCACGATCAGCTTTTGATTCTGGCTCGATTGAAACTTGAATAACTGGATCAGGAACTTCCAGACTTTCAAGAATTAATGGGTGATCAGGATCAGTTAATGAGTCACCAGTTGTGGTGTTCTTTAATCCAATCGCACCAGCAATATCACCTGAGAATACTTCAGAAATTTCGCTTCTCGAGTTAGCATGCATTTGCAATAAACGACCAACACGTTCACGACTGTTCTTAGAAGCATTTAAAACGTATGAACCCGATTCAAGTGATCCAGTGTAAACCCGAATGTATGTCAATCGTCCAACAAACGGGTCCGTAGCAATCTTAAATGCTAAAGCTGAAAACGGCTTATCGTCACTTGCAATTAACTCAACTTCTTCATCAGTCTTTGGATCATGAGCAATATAAGGCTTAACATCTAATGGTGATGGCAAGTAGTCTACTACGCCGTCAAGCATCATCTGAACACCTTTGTTCTTAAATGCTGAACCAGCAAATACTGGAAAGGCCTTTAAGTTTAAAGTTGCCTTACGAATAGCTGCCTTTAATTCGTCAACAGAAACTTCTTCACCATTAAGGTATTTTTCCATAACGTCGTCATCGACATCAGCAACTTGTTCAATTAACTCATTACGACGCTTTTCAGCTTCTTCTTTATACTCATCAGGAACTGGAATAGTATCCCACTTAGATCCAAGCTTGTCTTCGTCATATACGTCGGCAACCATGTTAATCAAGTCGATAACGCCCTCAAAGCTCTCTGCTGAGCCAATTGGCATTTGAACAGCTAAAGCATTGGCGTTTAAACGTTCATGTAAAGAGGTAACAGACTTATCAAAGTCAGCACCAATTTTATCCATCTTGTTAACAAAAACAATTCGAGGAACACCATAAGTTTCAGCTTGACGCCAAACATTTTCAGTCTGTGGCTCTACTCCTGCTTGGGCATCAAGAACTGTTACCGCACCATCAAGAACCCGCAAAGAACGCTCAACTTCAATAGTGAAATCTACGTGTCCAGGGGTATCGATAATGTTAATTCTGTAGTCATTCCATTGAGCCGTAGTAGCTGCTGAGGTAATGGTAATACCACGTTCTTTTTCTTCTTCCATCCAGTCCATTTGGGAGTCACCTTCGTGAGTCTCACCAATTTTATGGATTTTACCAGTGTAATAAAGAATACGCTCAGTAGTGGTAGTCTTACCCGCATCAATGTGGGCCATGATACCAATATTACGTGTTTTTTCTAATGGAAATTCACGCTTATTAGCCATAAATTATTTCTCTCCTTAAAAAACTAGAAACGATAGTGAGCAAATGCACGGTTGGCTTCAGCCATACGGTGTACATCTTCACGCTTCTTGACTGCAGAACCAGTATTGTTTGAGGCATCAATGATCTCGTTAGCTAGGCGTTCATCCATTGTGTGCTCATTACGCAAACGAGCATAAGACACAAGCCATCTTAAACCTAAAGTAGTTCTTCTTTCAGGACGTACTTCAACTGGAATTTGGTAGTTTGAACCACCAATGCGGCGAGCTCTAACTTCTAAAACTGGCATAATATTGTTCATAGCTTCTTCAAAGACTTCAAGTGGTTCCTTACCAGTCTTTTCTTTAACAATGTCGAAAGCATCATAAAGGATTGAAGATGCCTTAGCTCTCTTACCGTCAAGCATCAAGTGGTTGATCAACTTGGTAACAAGCTTTGAATTGTAAACTGGATCCGCTAAGATATCTCTTTTAGTTACGTGTCCTTTTCTAGGCATTATTTAACTCCTCCTTAATCTTTCTTGGCACCGTACTTAGAACGGCTTTGCTTTCTACCATCAACACCAGCGGTATCAAGAGCACCACGGATAATGTGATAACGTACACCAGGAAGGTCCTTTACACGTCCACCACGGATTAATACAACCGAGTGTTCTTGTAGATTATGACCTTCACCAGGAATGTAAGCAGTAACTTCAATTAAGTTAGAAAGACGAACACGAGCATACTTACGTAAAGCTGAGTTTGGCTTCTTTGGAGTCATAGTACCCACACGAGTTGCAACTCCTCGCATTTGGGGAGCAGGGTTTGATACTAACTCTTTCTTCATACTGTTATAACCGTAGCTTAAAGCCGGTGATTTTGATTTAGTCGTCTTAGTTTGACGGCCTTTTCTTACCAATTGATTAATGGTTGGCATTAAATTATTCCTCCTAAAAATTCGATTATCTTGTTCACACATCCAGGAGTTTCTTTTTTAGTCCTGAATTTATCTTCAAAATGCACAAAGACTATTGTACTCGATTTTATTAAAAAAGCAAATTTTTTTGACAATTGGACTTTTTTATAAAATAAACAATTATTTCACTTTTTGCGTATTTAGTTATTTGAGGTGAAATGTATGGAATGGATTTTCAAATTCTTTAGTTTTTATATTGGCTCCTGTATAGCTTCGCACGCAACCGTAGTTGTTGAACGATTTGGCAAAAGTAGTTTTGTTTTTTCACGTTCAAAATGCATGAATTGTGGTTTTACCCTAAACTTACTCGATGAACTGCCGCTTCTTTCCTATTTGATACTCAAGGGGCGTTGCCGTTATTGTAAGGTTTCAATTCCAGTAGAATATTTTGCTATTGAACTTATCGGTGGCTTCGCATTTTATAATATTAATTTTGCCAACATAACCAGTATATTTACCGCAGTCGTGATATTCTGCTTATTACTGGCAACAATCAGTGACTATCAAAAGAAGTATTTTGATATTAGATTTATTTTTCCGGCAATTTTTCTAGCATTTATTCGCGCTATTAAAACTATTCCAAAATATGATTTAACTGATTATTTCCAGTTTTTTCCAATTTTATTTTTGTTCATCTTTGAGATAGCTAGACATAAATTAGGAGGTGGAGATTTACTAATTTACCTAATTCTAGTATTTTACTTTAAACCAGAATTTGCCAACCTAACTCTTTTAACTGCTTCAATTCTTGTGCTTGGACTTTTTGCCTGTCATCAACTAAAAGTTAAAGAGTCTGTTGCTTTTATTCCTTTTATTTTTTTGGGTTTTGTTATCCAATTGTTAGTATACGAATTTTAAATATATAGTTGCTTAAGCCAAAATCACCCGATATATGTTTCATAAAGTCAAATGCTACCAACCATATTTAGCCAATATGACTTGAAATTTGGGCAGCAATAATATAGCTACCACTAATCCCACAATACCTTGAATTGTGTTTGAGAACAGACTAGCCAAGCCGGCAGCCCAAGTATAAAGCACTGTATTTGTGACAAAATAACCAGATACCATGAAGAAAATACCACCCATGCCTGCAATGACAGCTTTAAGTTGTCCTTTGTTGAACTTCCAGTATTTGAAGATCAACCCAACAAGTAATCCTTCTAAACCATGCACAATTAGAGAGAAAATCATAAATTGGCCATAGCCGCCAAGTAAATCAAGTAAAAATCCTGAAAGTCCTCCAACAAGACTGCCTGCAATTGGACCATACAACAAAGCTACTAAATCAATTATTGCATCACACAAGTTGACATTGCCATGTGTAAGTGGCATTGGAATGATGAAAACGCGGCTAACCACCACATTAATAGCTATCAATAGAGCTAACAATATTAACCCTTTTAAAGAAAACACAGATTGCTTAGACATAATAGATTTCTTTCTTTGTAAACATGACCTACCTACATATTAATATTAAAATATTATAATATATATCATTTATTTTTAAAATAGCGTTACTGAGAAAGTACGCATTTTCCAATATCAGCTAAATAAAAAAAGCTCCTACCTTAAAAAGTAGAAGCTTTTTTATTTATATTAATCTTGTGACTCGTTAGCTTCGTCTGCTTCCTTCATCTTTTTCTCAATATCTGCTATTGAATAAACTGATTTAGGTTTTTTGACGTCTGCTTCTGGTTCCATATCCCGATAAATTGGAAGACCTGTACCAGCAGGAATAATCTTACCGATAATAACGTTCTCTTTCAAACCAAGAAGTGGATCATTCTTACCTCTGATTGACGCATCAGTCAATACACGGGTAGTTTCTTGGAATGAAGCAGCAGATAAGAAACTGTTAGTTTCAAGTGCAGCCTTAGTAATTCCCAGAATCACACTTTGTGCGGTTGCAGGAATACCACCAGAAATAATTACTGAAGTGTTACGCTCTTTAAATTCACCGATATCCATGATTTCACCTGGAAGTAAATTAGTTTCACCAGGATCAAGAACACGGACTTTTTGCAACATTTGCCGAGTTAATACTTCGACGTGCTTATCGGAGATGTCAACCCCTTGCATTCTATATGCTTTTTGAACTTCAACTAAAATATATTCTTCAGTTGTTAACGTATCAGTTACTTGAATTAATTCTTTTGGATCGATTGAACCAAGCGTCAACTTATCACCACGGTTAACTTCATCACCTTCGGCAACCGCAACTGAGGCAGTATAAGGAACACTGTAACTTCTAGTATCAATTCTACCCTTAACAGTAATTTCACGGGTATGCTCAGCTGGGTTTTCTTGAATTGAATCAATCGTACCATCAACTTCTGAGATGACTGCACGCCCTTTAGGGTTGCGCGCCTCAAACAACTCTTGCACACGAGGAAGACCCTGAGTAATATCTTCAGCACCGGCAACACCACCATTGTGGAAAGTACGAAGCGTAAGCTGGGTACCTGGTTCACCGATTGACTGAGCAGCAACAGTACCGACTGCTTCACCAACTTCAACTTCTTCACCTGTAGCCAGGTTCATGCCATAACACTTGCGGCAAACACCGTGCGGCGTATCACAAGTTAAAATTGAGCGAATCTTGACATCAGTTACACCAGCATCACAGATTGCACGTGACAGATTCTCATCGAGCATCACATTTGGCCCAACAATTGTTTCACCAGTTTTTGGATCCTTAACCGTTTCGTTGGTGAAACGACCTAACAAACGATCGTATAAAGGCTCGATTAATTCGTCGCCTTCCATGATGGCGTGAACATGGATACCACGGTCAGTCCCACAATCATCTTCACGAATAATAACGTCCTGAGCAACGTCAACTAAACGACGAGTCAAGTAGCCCGACTGAGCAGTCTTCAACGCCGTATCAGTCATTCCTTTACGTGCGCCGTGAGTTGACATGAAGAGTTCAAGAACCGACAAGCCTTCTTTGAAGTTTGAAGTAACAGGAATTTCGAACAAACCACCGTTTGGAGTAGCCATTAAACCACGCATACCTGCTAGTTGAGTAAAGTTCGAAATATTACCACGGGCACCTGAGTCGGCCATGATAGTAATTGGGTTACGAGGATCATAAATTTGCGCAATTTCGTTTTGAACTTGATCCTTACATTCATTCCAAATGCTGATTACCCGATCATGACGTTCTTCTTCAGTAATAAGTCCACGTCTGAACTGCTTAGAAACAACATCAACTTGTTTATGGGCTTTTTCAACTTTTTCGTCCTTGTCATCAATTTCGGGAACGTCAGTCATTCCAATCGTAATACCTGAAGTTGTTGAACTTGTATAACCAAGAGTCTTTAAATCATCAAGATACTCTGAAGTTCTTTGAACTTTATAGTACTTATAAATCGTGGCAATTGAATCAGATAAAAATGATTTCTTGAACGGAGTTGAAACTAACTCTTCACCAACGTTATCAATTTTTTCCCGAATATCTTCACCAGGTTCCATGAAATATTTTACATTAAGCGGACTATTCAAGTTTTCATCAGTTGGCTCATTAACATAGAAGTAATCTTCTGGGAAAATCTGGTTAAATATCACCCGGCCATAGGTAGTAAGGAAGATACCATGTTCGTATCCCTTAGGCCAAGCCTTTTCAGGCATTGAATCAGCTGACATACCAATAATTGAATGGTAGTGAATATCGCCGTTGTTGTAGGCTACAGTTGCTTCGTCAGGTGAATTGAAGATCATTCCTTCACCTTCACGACCTTTTTCAGCTTGAGTTAACCAGTAGTTACCTAAAACTATATCCTGAGATGGCGTAACAATTGGCTTACCATCTTTAGGAGCCAAAATGTGGTGAGCAGCTAGCATTAGTAAACGAGATTCAGCAACTGCTTCGTCAGATAAGGGAACGTGAATGGCCATCTGGTCACCATCGAAGTCAGCATTGTAGGCCTCACAAGCAAGTGGATGCAAGCGAATAGACTTACCAGCAACTAGGACAGGTTCAAAGGCTTGAATACTCAAACGGTGCAAAGTAGGTGCACGGTTTAGTAAAACTGTCCTTTCTTTAATTACATCTTCAAGTACATCCCACACATCATCGTCTTCACGATCAATTTTACGTTTAGCACTCTTGATATTTGAGGCAATTTTACGTTTAACTAGTTCGTGCATCACGAACGGCTTGAATAATTCAAGAGCCATTGGGCGCGGAACACCACATTGATAGAATTTCAACTTAGGTGAAACATCAATAACGGAACGACCTGAGTAGTCAACACGTTTACCAAGCAAATTTTGGCGGAATCGACCTTGCTTACCCTTAAGCATATGCGATAGTGACTTAAGAGGACGATTACCTGGTCCAACAACTGAGCGACCACGACGACCGTTATCAATCAAAGCATCAACAGCTTCTTGCAGCATTCGTTTTTCATTTTGGACAATGATATTTGGTGCATTTAAGTCAAGCAGTCGTTTCAAACGATTGTTACGGTTGATAACTCGACGATACAAGTCGTTTAAGTCTGATGTAGCAAAACGACCACCTTCAAGTTGAACCATTGGACGTAGGTCAGGAGGAATAACTGGGACAGCATCAATAACCATCCATTCTGGTTTATTGCCAGAGTCCTTAAAGGCATCTAAAATGTCCAATCTTCTAATTGCACGAGTACGCTTTTGACCCGTGGCTGTTGCTAGTTCTTTCTTTAAATCAGCAACTTCTTTTTCAAGGTCAACTTTGCGTAGCAAGTCTCGAATAGCTTCAGCACCCATTTTTGCTTCAAAACGACTGCCAAGCTTGAGTTTTTGCTCGCGGTATTCCGCTTCAGTCAGCAACTGCTTAAATTCAAGATCAGTGTCACCTGGATCAATTACGATATAAGCAGCGAAGTAAATAACTTCTTCCAATAATCGTGGTGACATATCAAGAATAAGACCCATTCGTGAGGGAATACCCTTGAAATACCAAATGTGAGTAACCGGTGCAGCCAATTCGATGTGACCCATCCGCTCTCTTCTAACTTTGGAGGAAGTAACTTCTACACCACAACGATCACAAACGATACCGCGGTACCTTACACCCTTGTATTTGCCACACGTACATGACCAGTCTTTAGTCGGTCCAAAGATTCTCTCATCAAAAAGACCATCTTTTTCTGGTTTTAAAGTACGGTAGTTAATTGTTTCTGGTTTTTTAACTTCACCATACGACCAGCTTCGAATTTTATTCGAAGAAGCAAGGCCTATTTGCATGCTTTCAAATTTATTTACGTCGATCAAAAGTTTAACCCCCTATTTATCTAGAAATCTTGTTGTCATCATCCGACTCATCTACAGGAGTTTCAGCATCAATTGATTCCTCAGCTTCTTCGTCTTCAGAACTTTCGGTTTCTTCGGCTAACTTCTTCTTCTGTTGTTCTTCAGCCATCCTAGATAAAGTGTCAATATTCAAATGTTCGTTTGAATCATCGTCCATATCGCGCAGTTCGATTTCTTTATGATCCATGTCAAGAACACGAATATCTAGTCCTAGTGATTGCAATTCTTTAACAAGAACACGGAATGATTCCGGTACACCTGGTTTTGGAATTCTTTCACCTTTAACAATAGCTTCATAGGCCTTTACACGACCAACAACATCATCTGACTTGTAAGTCAGTATTTCCTGGAGAGTGTATGCAGCTCCATAAGCTTCAAGAGCCCAAACTTCCATTTCACCAAAACGCTGTCCACCGAACTGAGCCTTACCACCCAGAGGTTGTTGGGTAACAAGCGAGTATGGCCCAATTGAACGAGCGTGAATCTTATCGTCAACCATGTGAGTCAGTTTCAAGTAGTGCATGATTCCAACTGAAACACGGTTATGGAATGGCTCACCGGTACGGCCATCATAAAGAACGGTCTTACCATCTTTATCAATTCCGGCCTTGTGAACTGTATCCCAAACATCTTTTTCACTAGCACCATCAAATACTGGCGTTGCAACATGAATACCTAGACTATTTGCAGCCCGACCTAAGTGAAGCTCCAACAGCTGTCCAATATTCATACGCGACGGAACACCCATTGGGTTCAGACAGATGTCAACTGGCGTACCATCTGGTAAGTAAGGCATATCTTCTTCAGGAACAATAACCGCTACCGTACCTTTGTTTCCGTGACGACCGGACATTTTATCGCCGACTTGAATCTTTCTCTTTTGGGCTATATATACACGAACTAAGGTATTTACACCAGGGGAAAGTTCATCACCATTTTCACGGGTATAAACCTTGACGTCACGCACGATTCCACCGCCACCATGAGGTACGCGAAGTGAAGTATCACGTACTTCACGGGCTTTTTCACCAAAAATAGCATGAAGCAGTCTTTCCTCAGCTGATAACTCAGTTACCCCTTTAGGTGTAACCTTACCAACTAAAATGTCGCCATCATGAACTTCGGCACCAATACGAACAATACCCTGACCATCGAGATCTTTAAGTGCGTCTTCACCTACATTAGGTAATTCGCGGGTGATTTCCTCAGGACCAAGCTTTGTGTCACGGGCTTCTGATTCATAATCTTCAATACTGATTGAGGTGTAAACATCATCTTTAACCAAACGCTCAGAAAGCATGATTGCATCTTCGTAGTTGTACATGTTCCAAGTCATAAAGGCAATAACGGGGTTTTGACCTAAAGCAAGCTCACCATGATCCATTGTTGGACCATTAACGATTACTTCTCCTTCTTCAACCTTATCGCCAATTTTAACGTTAGGAGTTTGGTTATATGATTTGGAATTGTTTGAACGACGGTACTTCTCAAGCGTATATTTGTCTAAAGTGCTATCGTCACGTCTAATTCTAACTGTATCAGCATCAACATATTCAACTGTTCCAGCTGCTTTGGCAACGATTGCCGCACCTGAATCATGCGCTGCTCGGTATTCCATACCCGTACCAACAAGTGAACTATGTGGATTAATTAATGGAGCTGCCTGACGCTGTTGGTTGGCACCCATTAGAGCACGGTTAGAGTCGTCGTTTTCCAAGAATGGAATACATGCAGAAGCTACTGAAACAACTTGCTTAGGAATAACGTCCATATAATCAATTTTTTCAGGACTAACTTCGACGTTATCTTCCTTGTGCCGTGCCAAAACCAGCTCGTCTTTAAATGTACCATCTGGATTTAATTTGGTATTCGCACCAGCAATAATGTAATTATCTTCTACATCAGCTGTTAAATAGTCAATCTTGTCAGTAACCTTATGAGTTTCCCAAGAAACGCGACGGTATGGAGTCTCAATAAAACCATATTTATTGATGACTGCATAAGTAGCGAGTGAGTTGATTAACCCAATGTTAGGACCTTCTGGAGTTTCAATTGGGCAAAGACGACCGTACTGGGTATAGTGAACGTCACGCACCTCATAACCCGCACGATCACGTGTCAATCCACCAGGCCCTAAAGCAGACATACGACGTTTGTGCGTTAATTCGCCAAGCGGATTATGTTGATCCATGAATTGAGAAAGTTGAGAAGAACCGAAAAATTCTTTCAGACTAGCAACAATTGGACGAATATTAATTAACTGTTGCGGGGTAACTGTTGAAGGATCCTGAATTGACATTCTTTCTCGAACAACACGTTCCATTCTTGCTAAACCAATTCTAAATTGATTTTGCAATAATTCACCAACACGACGTATACGACGATTACCCAAGTGGTCAATATCATCAGTCGTACCAATGCCATCTTGCAACAAGAAGAAGTAGTTAATTGAGGCCAAAATATCAGCAGGTGTTAAGTACTTAACGTCTTTGCTAATGTGACCATTTGAAATAACCTTAACTATGCGTTCTGGGTTAACCTTGGAATATACCTTAACTTCCTGAACAGAAATTGGGTCTTGTAGGACACCCTCTTTAGATGGTTCATAAGTAACCATCTTAAAGTCATCACGATCAAGGTAAGTTTCCAATTTTTCCATTACTTGGTGAGTAACTACCGTGTCTTTTGGCACAATAACTTCACCGGTATCAGGATCAGCTAAGGTTTCAGCTAAAGTTTGACCGTAAAGGCGGTTTTTCAAAGATAATTTTTTGTTAACCTTATAACGCCCAACTGGAGCCAAGTCGTAACGACGTGGATCAAAAAAGCGAGCGTACAAAAGTGAACGCGAAGAATCAGTAGTCTTCGGCTCACCTGGACGTAGGCGCTCATAAATATCCTTTAAAGCTTCAGCAACACGAGAATCAGCAGGGTTTTTGTGTACATCTTTATCCAAAGTGAACTGTAAAGTATCACCTTCACCAAAGATATCTAAAATTTCACCATCCGAGCCAAAGCCAAGCGCTCTAACTAATACAGTCAGAGGCAACTTACGGGTACGGTCAACACGTACGTACGAAACGTTTTTAGCATCAGTTTCATATTCAAGCCAAGCACCCCGATTAGGAATAACGGTCGTGCCAAAAATTTCACGTCCATTTTTGTCATAGTCGCCAGAATAATAGACACTTGGTGATCTAACTAATTGGGAAACAATAACTCTCTCAGCACCATTAATAATGAATGAACCTGATGGAGTCATTAACGGTAAATCACCAAAGAAAACATCTTGGGTCTTAATTTCACCGGTTTTTTGGTTGGTTAACTTTAAGGTAACGTGCATAGGTGCAGCATAAGTCGCATCATGATCACGTGCTTCATCGACAGTATACTTAGGCTTTTGCAATTTATAGCCTACATATTCAAGCGAAAGCTTACCTGAGAAGTCACCAATTGGCATAATGTCGTCAAAGACTTCTTTAATACCTTCATCCAAAAACCATTGGTATGATTCGGTTTGGACATCAGTCAAGTTAGGCAGTTTCAGCACTTCTTTAATGCGGGAAAAACTGCGTCTTGTACGATGTTTGCCAAAATTCACTACGTGTCCATTTAACAAGGAGAAAACATCCTTTCTGTCAAAGAAAGCTATTATTACATTTTGGTTACAAAATCAAAAAGCGGGATTTTTAAGCATAAAAAAGACAAAAACAACGATTGTCGTTTTTGTCTTTTATTATTCTACTGGACAATAGATCAGCAGAATCCTGAAAATCAGCCTTTTTAATCACGCATTAATATAGCAAATAATTCAAGGCTTGTCAATTGATTTACTTAGAACCAACAAGTTCTCTTTCGCTTGACTTCGTAATTTCAAATTTCAATTTATTATGGTTACAGCCAATTTTTAGCAAATCACCATCTTGCAAATCGCCTTTAATCAGCATCGAGGCAATTTCGTCTTCAAGATCCTTTTGAATTGCCCGGCGCAATGGCCGTGCACCCATTTCCGGATCATAACCATCTTTAGCAATCTTGTCTAAAGCTGCGGGAGAGATTTTCAGTTCAATCCCCTGTTTATACAAGCGATCAATCAACTTATGTGTTAACAGACTGACGATCTGGCGCAGTTGTTTTTGATTAAGTTCATCAAAAATAATGGTCTCATCTACTCGATTCAAAAATTCTGGTCGGAAGAATTGTTTCAAAGCCTGGCGAACTCGCTCTTTTCTTTTTTCAGCTTGATCAGCATTGTCCGAATTAAAACCAACTTCTTTAGTTTCAAATAGTGACCGGGAACCAAGGTTGGAAGTCATAATCACAATTGTGTTCTTGAAATCAATCTTTCGTCCCTTTGAATCGGTTAAGAAACCATCATCTAAAACTTGAAGTAACAAGTTAAAGACATCCGGGTGGGCTTTTTCAACTTCATCTAGCAATACTACTGAATACGGATGACGACGAACTTGCTCTGACAGTTGTCCACCTTCATCGTAACCAACGTAACCTGGAGCAGAACCAATTAACTTACTATTAGCAATTTGGTCCATATACTCAGACATATCAATTCTGATTAAGTTGTTTTCAGAACCAAAAATTGAAGCGGCAATTGCTTTAGCAAGCTCAGTTTTACCGACACCAGTCGGACCAAGAAACAAAAATGAACCGATTGGTCGATTTTCATCTTTAATTCCACTTCTACTTCTTCTCACTGCGCTGCTAACTGCTGAAACTGCTTTGTCTTGACCAACAATTCGCTTGTGCAGATCACTCTCAAGGTTAGCCAAATGTTTAGTTTCATCCCGATTCATTTGGGTAACAGGAACTCCCGTCCAGTTAGAAACAACTTTAGCTACGTCTTCAGGTTGCACTGTCGATTTTTTGCTAGTCGCCTTTTCCAAGCGGTTTGCTAACTGGTCTTGGCGTAGTTGCAAACTATTTTGCTTGTCTTGTAATTCAGCCGCTTTGACAAAATTTTGATTGACTGCGGCATGATTTTTTTGCTCAATCACTAATTCGATTTGCTTATTAATCTGCACTAATTGATTACTTGAACCTTTATTCGAGTGGATTTTTACAGCTGCACTGGCTTCATCAATCAAGTCGATTGCCTTATCAGGAAGATACCGATTTGAGATATAACGGGTTGAAAGATCAATTGCGCTCTCTAATGCTGCATCAGTAATCTTAACATGATGAAATTTTTCATACTTTTGCTTTAGGCCTGTTAAAATTGCTAAAGTTTCGTCGCGCGATGGCTCGTTTAACCGCACAATTTGAAAACGTCTTGCAAGTGCTTGGTCTTTTTCAATATACTTTTGATACTCGTCAAAAGTTGTCGCACCAATAACTTGAATGTCTCCTCTGGCAAGTGATGGTTTCAAAATATTGGCCGCATCAATTGAGCCTTCTGCTCCACCTGCACCAATTAAAGTATGCAATTCATCAATAAACAGAATGATTGTTCCATCTTCAGTAATTTCTTTGATGATTTTTTTCATGCGATCTTCAAATTCACCGCGGTATTTTGTGCCCGCAACCAATCCACCAAGATCAAGCGAAACAACTTGCTTGTCCATCAAATCATGAGGCACTTTTTTGTTTACAATCGCGGAGGCAATTGCTTCTGCCACGGCAGTTTTACCAACACCTGGTTCACCAATTAAAACTGGATTATTTTTATTACGACGCGATAAAATCTCGATAACACGAGCAACTTCACGGTCTCGCCCAATCACTGGATCAATATTGCCATTTTCTGCACGCTCATTGAGGTTTACTGAAACTTGATCAAGCGTAGGCGTATCGCTCGTCGAACTAGTCGGACCACTATAATCAGAACCGTTAAAACTCGACCAGCCATTGCTTTCAGGTTGCTCGTTATTATCAGCATCCTCATAATCTTCGCCAAGGCTGTGGAAAATATCGTTCCGCAGACCGCTAAGATCAATGTTTAAATTACGCAAAATAACTGATGCCAAGATTTGCTCATTAAGAACTAGTCCAAGCAAAATATGACTTGTTTTAATTTTAGCTGAACCTTCACGTTCAGCTAAAGTTCCTGCATACGATAAAGCCATGCTAAGCCGCGGAGACATTTCCATATAAGTTGTTTTGCCAGCCGAGCCGTATCCAGTATAGCGTTCAATTTCTTCACGAATTGCTGTTGGTGTAGCGCCCCAAGCGCGCAAGTTCTTGCCGGCTTCGCCATCAGACTCGATAACCATCGCGAGCAGTACGTGTTCTGTACCAATCAAGCGATGATGAAAACTCTGTGCCTGCTCTCGTGCAATTTCTAAGACTTGATTTGCACTCTTAGTATAAGATTTCTTCATCATAGCACCACCTTTAAAAATGACGTGTTTATACTATAAACTTTTTTGCCAGTTCGTTAAAACAATTTGATTTATACTGCTAAAACATTGAAATCATTATAACAGAGACTATCACTTGACGCGAATTTTCACACTCCAAAACAATAGTTAATATCGAGTTAAAAAATTCAGTAAACGAAATTTTGAAATAAGTAAATCCCAATAATACAATTATAGTTAATTAAAATAAAAATGCCTTAGCATCAACATTTACAGCTAGTTGAAACTAAGACAAATCTGCTTTATCGGGAAAACAGGATTCGAACCTGCGACCTCTACGTCCCGAACGTAGCGCTCTACCAAGCTGAGCTATTTCCCGATCAATAAAAAAACTCACCAAAAGCGGTGAGTTTTTTGTTTAGAGCGGAAGACGGGATTCGAACCCGCGACCCCCACCATGGCAAGGTGATGTTCTACCACTGAACTACTTCCGCAAGACAAATATTATTATAGCAAACTAAGTTGATTTTGCAATCATTTTTGCCAAAAAATTGACCTAAATTCAGACACTGCTTAAAACATAGAACTTTTGCCGGGCCTTTAAAACAATTTTTCAAAATCATAGACAAAATAATTTCTAGTTCATATGATCCACATAAGCAGCAAAGTAATATAATAAATAAAAACATTTTTACGAAGGAAAAAATATGCAACAGAGTTTGGAAAAATTAGTTAAATTGCCAAAAGGCGAATTAGCATTTGGAGATGAACATGTTCAAATGATGATTGACAATGTTGGCAATTTAAATCCGCATGTGCGTGATGACCTCGTTTATACGCTCTTTGCGCGTGGTTTCATGGAAAATGCCTTTACCCAGCAGCAGGAACAAACAGTTATCACTACTTTTATTAAAGAAAAAAAGTTATTTAAAGATATTGCTAAACCGGAAAATGACCGTGTTTTCTTAAGATCATTTAGTGCCTTGCTTGGCTCAGTAATATTGGAAAAAGATAACCAAATGACCATTCTATCTGACTCGCAACGCCAGCAACTTTTTGACTTGAGCATTGATTACTTAAAGCGCGAAAAAGATTACCGCGGTTTTGTTCAAGACAAAGGCTGGGCACACAGCGTGGCCCACGGCAGCGACTTTTTAGCTGCAGCTTTAAGTCACCCCAAATTTCTCATACAAAATCAAAATAAGGTTATGAAAATAATTCCGACGATTTTTAAAAATATGAGTGCACCTTTTGTCGATGACGAAGAGCAAAGACTGGCCTTTGCATTTTACCAAGGTGTCAAAACTGACAAAGTTTCTTCCAGCAATTTCATTAAGCTTATTAATGAAATCGACGACAAAAGATATCAGGAATTGAAAAAAGACGACTTAATTTCGTGGCATAAATTAAGTGCTTGGTTACGACTATTACAAAACTGGTATTACTTCTTTGATTCCGACAAAGATCTACAAGTTGTATTAAAGAAAAAAATCACTAAATACTATACAACAGTAGGGTATAAGTAAATAGATGCTTTTCCTTTACCTTTCCAGCTAACTTATAACTATTAACTATTTGATTATCTAATATTGTTTAAACACGACTCCCAATCAAAATTTAACAAAAAAAGACAAGCTTCAATGCTTGTCTTTTTTTAAACTATTTATTCTTTTTCTTCAAGTCTTCTTCAACTTCACGTTCGATGTCTTCGACTCTCTCCGGACGCATTGTTGGGAAAAGTAAAACATCTCTAATTGCTGGTGCATCAGTCAAAAGCATTACCAAACGGTCAATTCCGATTCCAAGCCCGCCTGTAGGTGGCATACCGTATTCCATTGCGCGCAGATAATCTTCGTCAATCATATCTGCTTCGTCGTTACCAGCTTCACGTTCAGCCATTTGTGCTTCAAAACGTTCGCGTTGATCATCTGGGTCGTTTAATTCAGAGAAGGCGTTACCATATTCTTCTCCCAAGATGAAAACTTCAAACCGATCAGTGAAGCGAGGATCATCAGCATTCTTTTTAGCAAGTGGTGAAACTTCCACTGGGTGACCGTAAACAAAGGTAGGATCAACAATAGTTTCTTCGCAGTATTTTTCAAAGAACGCATTGATGATATGCCCAACTTTCCAAAAGCTTTCAACCTTTATACCATGATCTTCAGCAATCTGCGTAGCTTCTTCAATGCTCATCTTTTGCCAGAAATCAATACCGGTCTTCTCCTTAATTATATCAACCATATGAACACGACGGAAAGGTTTGCCCAGATCTATTTCTGTTCCTTGATACGTTACTTTGCCATCATCGGTAACCACGCTGGCTGCAGCCCGGATAATGCCTTCAGCTTCATCCATAACATCATGGAAGTCCCAGTAGGCAGCATAAGTTTCTAGTTCAGTAAATTCAGGGTTATGGTGTGTGTCAATTCCTTCATTTCTAAAGACACGGCCAATTTCGTAGACACGTTCCATGTCACCAACAATCAACCGCTTAAGTGGCAATTCAAGAGCAATTCTCATGTAAAGATCAATATCTAACGCATTGTGGTGGGAAATGAATGGTCGAGCTTCAGCACCACCAGGAATATTGTGCAAAACTGGAGTTTCAACTTCTAAGAAGTCTTTTTCGTTCAAAAAGTCACGAATTGCCTGAATAATCTTGGTACGATTAACAAAGCGTTGATAACTGTCATGGTTAGTAATAAGATCAAGATAACGTTGACGGTAAATCTGCTCAACGTCTTTTAAGCCATGGTACTTATCCGGCAATGGGCGCAAAGCCTTGGATAAGAATGTTACATGTAAAGCACGGATAGTTAATTCACCAGTATCAGTTTTCATAACCTCACCATCAATGCCTAGGAAGTCACCGATGTCAGATTTTTTGAAAATTTGATAGTTTTCTTCACCAACAATGTCTTTACGAACATAAATCTGAACTTTGCCCGTTCTATCGTAAAGGTCAGCAAAACCAACTTTCCCTTTGCCTCTTTTTGCTAGCATACGCCCAGCAACTTTGGTTTTAGGAAGTTCGCTGTTTAACTCGTCTTTATCTTCTTTAGTATATTTTTCATTCAAAGTACGAGCCAAGTCTTGACGTTCAAAATTTCTCATTCCAAATGGTTCAATGCCATTTTCGCGTAATTCGTCCATCTTCTGACGACGTACGATTAGCTGGTCATTCATTTCATTTTTTGCCACTTACTTTTCCTCCATTATATTAAGCTTAACTTTTTGTCGTTTTTTGTACTTGCCGCTTTTCATAATCATCAACAAAATTATCGAACAAATCATATACTTCTTGTGCTGTCCAAACTTCATTTATTTTAGCACGAGTACGAGCCGAACGGGGAATACCCTTTAGATAATATGCGGCCTGTTGACGAAATTCCGGGACTGCAATTTTTTCACCCTTCAATTCAACTAAGCCAGCTAGTTGGTGCTCGGCAGTTTCTACTCGTTGGCGAATAGTCTGCGGTGCTAATTTTTCGCCGGTTTCAAGATAATGAACCATATCTTTAATAATCCACGGATTACCTAAGGCAGCACGTCCAATCATTACTGCGGTGCAACCAACTTCATCGAGCGCTTTTTGAGCAAGCTCGGGAGTGGTCACATCTCCATTAAGTAAGAAAGGGATATCGAGTACTTGAGCCACATCGTGCAAGGTCTCCCAATCAGCTTCACCGGCATACATTTGCTTGCGGGTTCTGCCATGCATTGCCACCATACTAGCGCCGGCTTCTTGGGCAGCTAGAGCATTTTCAACCGCAAAAATATGTTTACGATCCCACCCAATTCTCATTTTGACCGAAACCGGTTTAGAGACATTTTGTACAACCTTATGCACCATTTGATAAATTTTATTGGCGTCAAGTAACCACTTTGAGCCAGCATCAGTCTTAGTAATTTTTGGCACTGGACAGCCTAAGTTAATATCAATGATATCGGCTTCTGTGTTTTGATCAATATATTGGGCAGCTTCAAGTAGTGTTTCCTCAGTTCCCCCAAAAATCTGAATACTCATCGGATGTTCGCGAGGATCAACCCTCATCATTGACATTGTTTTTTTATTACGATAAATAATGCCATGGTCAGAAATCATTTCACAGACAACAAGACCGGCTCCAAATTCCTTGCAAATCATGCGAAAAGCCGAGTTAGAAACTCCAGCCATTGGTGCAACTACAACTCGGTTAGGAATGGTTATTTCGCGAATTTTCCAACTGTTATCCACCAAATCATCCTCTCAAATACTTTTACATGATAACAAAAAGATGCCGATAAACAAAGTCTCAAAGCTATTAAAGTAAAACTTTTAAGCTAGCGCAGTTTTAGTTCTTTTTAAACAAAGAAATCGCAAGGAGCAACGCGATTATAATAACGCAAAAATGCTTTTTTGCTATCATTATCAACAGATATTTTATTGACTCCTGCATTTTGTATTTCACCAATAGTAGCAATCTTAGGACTTTCCAAAATATGCTGCACTAGGGAACGCGAAGCCGTACCATGGAAAACAAGCATAATTGATTCATCAACATGCTTATCCACAATCTCATACCAAAGGTTCATTAGTCGCTCGGCTAAATGCTTAAACGTTTCTCCGGTACAATAATCCGAATAGCTTTCGTTAAAATAGCCTAATTCGTCAAAAGCCTGTGGGTATTTTTGATGAATTTCGCTAGCAAGAGCACCATCCCAACTACCATAGTTTATTTCCTTCAAGCGATTATCGTAAATAATGTTGTGCTTTCCCTGATTTAAAATTTCTGCTGTCTGTTTTGCCCTAATCAGTGGACTTGCATATATGTAGTCTATTTTGTCAATATCAAAGCTATCACGTAAAGCTTCAACTTGCTTAGTTCCGGTTTCGTTTAATGGTAAGTTGGTTCCCGAACCATTGATGCCCATAGTTTTATTGGTATCAGTTTGGCCGTGACGTACTATATACACGTTTAGCATTTAGTTACACTCCTTCATTCTGGTTAAATTCAACTCTTTCATTATAATAAAAATTGGTATTTACCGCACCCCTAATTAAAAATAAGTTGAAATTAACGTAGAACCAGATAATTTGGTTTTGCTTGTTATTTTTGTGCAAGAATGGATCTTAACTCTTCTTCAGAAAACTGGTATTTGTTTCCGCAGAAGTTGCAAGTTAATTCGGCACCGTGATCCTCATTAATCATTTGCTCCAATTGATTGGTTTTCATTGTTGCCAGAATTTTACCATATTTTTCTTTAGAGCAATCGCACTTGAAGGCAACATTGTCTTTTTCTAATATCTTGCAGTCATCACCTAATATCATTTTCGCTAATTCTTCAGGGCTTGCTCCATCTAAGAACATGCTAGAAAGTGCTGGCAAGTGATTAATGCGCTCAATTGTCTGATCAATAAGGCTATCACTTGCACCAGGTAAAGCTTGCAGCATAAAACCACTTGCTGAACCAATTGTGTTATTAGGATTAACAAAAACAGAAAGTCCAACAGCAGAAGGAATTTGTTCCGATTTCGTTAAATAGTATGCAACATCTTCAGCAATTTCCCCAGAAACAATCGGTACTTGACCAGTATAAGGCTCCTTTAAACCCAAGTTTTTAGTTACCTCTAGCCACCCTTCACCAACAGCTTTTTTAACATTAATATGACCATCTTTTTTAGGCGACAAAGCAATGTGAGGATTTTTGACGTAGCCTTTAACGGTTAAATCTGCCATTGCTGTAACAATTGTGGGACCGACGGGACCATTACCTAATAAGCGAATTGTTAGTTCTTCCTTATCGGTTAATTCGGCACCTGCAAGTAAAACTCCAGCAATTAGCGTTCGACCCAAGACTGCTGAAGATGCAGACCAAGTATCGTGGCGAGTTTGCGCTTCTTGAACTAAATTTTTGGCATTAATGGTTAATAGACGTAAATTTTTAGTTTTATCAATAGCCTTAATCAAGTAATCGTTCATTTTATTCTCCTAAAAAAATAGAGCCTGATATAGGCCCTATTTGTTATTAATCTTGAGAATGATCATCATCAGAGTGATTATCATTAACATTTGATTCTGAATCGTTTGAAGTAGAGTCTTCAGAAGTTTTTTCACTTGGGAACTCAAGTTTTTCAGGGTTCTCAGGATTTCTTTCTTCTGTTTCCTTATTCTTTTCTAAAGGAGTTTCAGAACTTTCCGCTTCAGAAGCTTGTTTCTGTTGCTCATCTTTTGATTCTTCATCATTAGCAGCAACTGTTTTATGACTTTCTTTCTTTTCAGCAGCCGCTTTAGCTTCTTCATATGTTGAAGCCTTAGACTCACTAGGATATTCCTCAACTGTTTTTTCAGGCATTTTCCCGGTAGTATACAGCGACATAATCTGTTTTTCGTCTAAAGTCTCATACTTAAGTAAAGCTTCTGCAATGATGCGGTGTTTCTCGCGATTGTTCTCAACAATTTCAACCGCTTGCTTATGAGCTTCATCAAGTAATTGCTTTTCAGCTTCGTCAATCTTAGCAGCAGTTGCTTCACTGTATGGCTTAAAACCATAAGGGTTAGATTCGCCCTCTTTTTCAAGTTCAACCATACCCAGCGAGTCAGTCATACCGTAATTAACAACCATGCTGTGAGCAATTTGCGTTGCTTGCTCAAAGTCATTAGAGGCACCAGTTGATTGGTCACCAACAACAACTTCTTCACCAGCACGTCCACCCATTAAACCAACAATTTGTTCCATTAACTGCTTCTTAGTTAATAAAAATTGATCATCTTTTGGTAACATCAGATTGTAGCCACCCGTACGCCCGTGCGGTACAATTGTTACTTTGCGGACTGTACGTGAATCACTTAATACCAAACCACAGATAGAGTGACCAGCCTCGTGGAAGGCGACTCTTTGTCGTTCTTTCTTTGAAATCATGCTGTTGCGTTTAGCTGGACCAGCAATAACCCGGTCTTCCGCTTCATCTATATCGGCAGCAGTAATCTCGTTACCATTGCGACGGGCTGCAAGTAAGGCAGCTTCGTTTAAGAGGTTGGCTAAATCAGCACCAACAAACCCAGGTGTTTGCCGAGCAACTTCTTTTAAGTCAACATCATCAGCTAAAGTCATGTTCTTCGCATGTACTCGTAAAATAGCTTCACGCCCGCGAACATCAGGTGTACCAACTAACACTTTTCGGTCAAAACGGCCTGGACGAAGCAGAGCTGGATCCAAAACATCAGAACGGTTTGTTGCAGCAATTACAATTACACCTTCATTGCCTTCAAAACCATCCATTTCAACCAGCAATTGGTTTAATGTTTGTTCACGCTCATCGTTGCCGCCACCACTGGCATTGCTACCACGACGACGTCCAATAGCATCGATTTCATCGATAAAGATAATACTTGGTGCATCCTTTTTAGCGTTTGAGAACAAATCGCGCACGCGACTAGCTCCGACACCGACAAACATCTCAACAAAATCTGAACCAGAAATTGAAAAGAACGGTACATTAGCTTCACCAGCCACAGCACGCGCAAGTAAAGTTTTACCGGTACCCGGAGGACCTTCAAGTAAAACACCAGACGGAATTTTCGCACCCAGTTTGGTAAATTTCGCTGGATTCTTCAAGAATTCAACAACTTCAACCAATTCTTGTTTTTCTTCTTCCTCACCAGCAACATCAGAAAAACGAACTTTGTTCTTCTTTGGATCTTCTGGCTTAACACGAGAGCGGCCAAAATTCATAATACCGCCGTTGCCACCTCGGCCGCCACCGCTGCCGCCACTTTGACTAATCATCATCCAAAGCATGACGATAAAGAGAATAGTTGGAACAAGCATGACGATTGTCGAAATCCAGTTACCAGATTGCGACTCGCCTTGTGTGGTCATTTTCGTGCCACTTTTTTCAGCTAAATTTTGTACATTTGATACGCTTGAATCATTTTGAAGCATTGTTGTCGAAAAACGACTAACTTTTGCTCCGGATGTTCCGTTAAAGAAGTCAAAACTGTTTCTTGACTGTCCTTTGATTTTACGGGCTTTCTTATAGCTTCCTGAAACGGTATAAACACCATTGGAAGGCTGAACGTTAAAGTTCTTTACTTTTCCGCTGTCCAAGTCCTTCACAAATTCTGAATAGCTAATATTCTCACTGCCACCAGAATTATCACTTCCGCCAAGAGCCCAGTTGATTCCACCTAATAATAAAAGGAAAACAACTATATAGAACAAGCCGTTTGAAAACAGCCGATTCCGGTTATTTTTCATAAAAAACCTCCGCAAAGTTCCTATAGATATACGAATAAAAGTGTAACACAAATTTAGGTAGCGCTCTAATACTTTAAAATATCTTATTATTTATTGGCATATACGTAAAATCTTTTGGCATCTATACTAGACAACTGATTTTGATACACTTGGTCAACAAACACTACCTCTTGATCGGCATAAATGGTTAAACAATAAGGACGCAAGCTGTTGGGAATACTATTTTCAGCAAATTTCTTTTTGCTTTTAGCATGCTGCTGGTTCTTTAGTAGGAGCTTTTCTCCTTGACTAATAGATCCTGCACTTAAAACTGCTGTTGCAGAAGCATTAAATTCGCCAATTAGCTCAGCTTTTTTAAGTTTTTCCAAAGAAATAACAAATTGCCGTTTGCCAAAAGTAAATTCACATCCAGGTTTTATTGCCTTCTTATCATAAATGTCAGGTAATTTATTATTAATTAAGTAAAAATACTTTTGGTAATCAAGTAAGTGAAATTTGCCTAGATTCTCATTAACGCGGGTATGCCATTTGTGCCAAATGAAATATTGCCAATAAGCTGTTTTTTGTGTCGCTGTCAAGCTACATAAAGACTCTTTTTTAATACGATATGCTACCCCTAAAAAATCTTCTGGCTGCTGCAGTTGATCAAATTCTAGTTCGATTAGCGAGTTCATTTCGTTCAACTGCATACTAAAGCGTAGGGCACTTTGCTTAATTTGAGCATTTTCCTGCTTAAGTAAGGGCACAATATTATGTCTGATACGATTCCGAAGAACGTCATTCTCATTATTAGTTTCATCAATGATAAACGGAACTTGATGCTTTTGATCATAGGCCAATAAGTCGGCTTTTTCACTAGACAAAAATGGACGCAATAGCGTCCGGTTGTTCATCTTTCCAACTGCCTGCAAACTGTTCATTTCATTAGGATTACCAGAACGGATAAACTTCAGTAGAATATTTTCTAGTAAGTCGTCACTATGGTGGGCAGTTAGAAGATAATCACCATGATTTTCTTGCATCACTTTCGTCAACCACGTATACCGGTAATTACGAGCAGCTGCTTCAATTCCAGTTTGCGGATGCAAGTTCAAAGACCACTGTTTATTTTTTACTTCAATCTGTCTAAAGCGACAATACTGCTCAATTATCTTAATTTCTTGCCCAGAATCTGGGCGTAACAAGTGATCCAAATGAGCAGCAATCAATCGAAAATGATATTTATCTTTGATTGTATTTAGCATGTCCAAAAGAGCCATTGAATCCGGACCAGCACTTGTTGCAACCACTAAAGTTTTGTTTTTTAACGGCAAGTTATATTGACTAAAAAAATCATCAACTAGCATAATTTGTCATTTCTTGTTGCAATTTCTTAATTTCAGTTTGCGCATCGTTCATTGTTTTAGTTAAAGCAGGTAAAAAATCTTCTTTTTTAGTGTTCGAAAACTCGTTAGTTGGATCAATTAAAGTTGCATCATTTAAACGCATTTTTGATAAACCGATTTTACCTTTATTATTAATGATGACTACTCTAATACTATCACCTATTTGATATTTTCTTTGCTCACGAACCCAGTTGCTACCAAAGTCATTGTGATGAATCAGACCAGAAGCATGTTTGGGAAGTGTTACAAAAATGCCGAGATCGGTAACGTTATTAATTCGACCGGTAACACGCTGTCCTATTTGGAATTTCATTGATCGTTATTCTTATCCTCAGGAATATTATAAATAGTTTCATTTGGCTTAGAATACAAGAACTTAAACCGCACTAGCTTGGCCACATAATCGGGATCCTTCAAGTCATCGCGTTTAGCTTTCAGCTCAGTCTTTTGAGTGTTAATTTTATCAAGGGATTTTTTCGAAGTTTCGACTTGCTGATTGATTCGACCAGTTTGCGCATAAGTCCGAGCAATCTGTATGCCTAGAAAAACAAATAAAACCGCAAAAATAGCAATAATTCGATTTCGCCGAATCCGATGAACTTCTTTTTCTCGTTTTTCTTGCTTTCGCTGTAAACGCGCAATTCGCTCTTCCGGACTGAGCGAGTTATAAATACGTGGTCCTTTCATAATTTTATCCTCTATTAACTAAAAAATACTATTTTTATTATAACAATGGACTGTATAAAAGTCATTAAAGAAGAAAAAATTAATCAACTATTTCGTAAAGTTCACTGGCTTCTGCTTTTTTAGTGGTTTCTCGCAAATCGCAAACTTTAGCCTTGACCTGCTTTGTACCATAGCCTACTTCAATAACATCACCAATTTTAACATCGTAGCTCGACTTAACTACTTTATCATTTACCTTAATTCGACCTTGATCAGCCATTTCTTTGGCAACAGGTCTTCTTTTTACCAGACGCGAAATCTTTAAAAATTTATCAATTCTCATTTTTTACCTCAAAATTTATCTTTGAATAATATCACTTGCAGCAGTCATAAATGTGGTAAGTTCCTTAAAAAGCTGTCGGTTGGACATGTTTTTTGTAAGTTCTAGCAAAACAACCAAACGTTTATGCGGTGATAAACTAATTTTAGCTTTCAGCGCTACATGCTCCAGAGCTTTAAAAATGTTGGGACCTTCGAGCTCTCGGCTAGCTGCATTATCAAATTCAACTTTCACGCGTTGATCTATTTTAACAACACTCAGCGCTTGCGCCATGTCAGCTTCAGCTTTCAATGCAGAAATAGCTAGTAGATTTTCGACTGGTTCAGGATAATCACCAAATCGATCAATTAACTCATCTTGAATTTGCTCTATTTCTTTTGTGCCAGCAAGCTTGATTTTTTTGTAAAACTCAATCTTTTCTTCTTGATCACTAATATAGGTCTCCGGAATATAAGCTTCAAGTTTCAAATCAACTTCAGCGTTACTCTTTTTAACTTTCTTTTTACCCTTACGATTCTTAATGGCATCTGACAGCATCTGAGAATATAGGTCATAGCCGACACTATCGATAAAGCCATGCTGCTGAGAACCAAGCATGTTTCCGGCACCACGAATTGCTAGATCCCGCATTGCGATTTTAAAACCCGAACCTAGTTCAGTAAAATCACGAATAGCATCAAGCCGCTTTTCTCCTACCTCGGTTAGAACTTTATTCGGCTGATACAAAAAGTAAGCGTAAGCCAAACGAGCACTACGACCTATACGACCACGCAATTGATAGAGTTGACTTAGACCGTAGTGATCCGCATCTTCGATGATCATGGTGTTTACATTTGGCATATCAATACCTGTTTCAATAATTGTGGTCGTTACCAGAATGTCAAATTCACGATCTAAAAAACGGTAAAGAATATCTTCCATTTGATTTTTATTCATACGGCCATGAACACTGGCAATCCGTGCATTCGGTAGTAAATCTTCTAATTGCGTTACCACCTCATCGATATCATCAATGCGATTATGAAGGTAAAAAACTTGGCCTCCACGCTGAATTTCACGTTGACAAGCGTCCCTAATTACACTTGGAATTTGTTCCATTACATATGTCTGAATTGGATAACGGTTGGATGGCGGCGTTTCAATTACTGATAAGTCGCGCACTCCAACCATCGACATATGCAAAGTTCGTGGGATAGGCGTCGCAGTTAAGGTTAAAACATCAACATTAGCTTTTAATTCTTTTAGACGTTCCTTGTGCTTTACACCAAAACGCTGTTCTTCATCAATTATCAGTAATCCCAGGTCTTTGAACTGCACATCTTTTGACAATAGCCGGTGAGTTCCAACAACCAAGTCAATTTGGCCATCTTTGATACCTTCGGTGATTTTCTTAGCTTCAGCCGGAGTTTGAAAACGTGACAAAACCGCATAATTAACCGGAAAATTCTTAAATCGGTCTTGAATTGTTTCATAGTGCTGTTGGGCCAAAATTGTTGTTGGCACTAGAAATGCTACCTGTTTGTTGTCTTGAATTGCCTTAAAGGCTGCTCGCAAAGCTACTTCTGTTTTACCAAAGCCAACATCCCCAACGACTAAGCGATCCATTGGCTTTGCTTGCTCCATATCATGTTTAATTTCATTTATTGTTCGCAGCTGATCAGGCGTTTCAATATAGGGAAAAGCATCTTCAAATTCGCTTTGTAAGCTGTCATCTTTAGAAAATGCAAAACCTTTTTCAGATTCACGCTTAGCATATAAATCAATTAAATCGTCAGCGATGTCTTCAACTTTTGACTGCACCCGGCTCTTAGTTTTGGCCCATTCGCTACCGCCTAATTTATTAATATGCGGTGTTTTACCTTCCGAAGCAACATATTTTTGAACCAACTTTAATTGATCGGCAGGAACAAATAGCTGATCACCATGCTGATAGGTAATTGTAATGTAGTCGCGTTTAACCCCATCATTTTCCAGAGTTTTAATACCTTCAAAACGGCCAATCCCGTGATTGACGTGAACAACGTAGTCACCTGGCTTCAATTCAGTGTAACTACGCAATCTTTGAGCATTTTCTAGGGTCTTAATGCGACGATGATGATGCGTTGTTTTATTAAATAATTCGTGTTCAGTTAAATAAACCAAATTATTATTTGGAAGGGTAAAACCATTAGTAAAGCTGCCGACAATAATTTGCGTCTGCTGTTCAACTAGCTTATCACTTTTTACCACCGGAATATTCATGCCAAATTCAGTCATCGTTTGGCTAATCTGGTGTGCCCGTTTTTCATTATCAGCTTGCAAAACCACGGTCTGCTTTTTTTTCTGATATGAATCAATTTCTGCTTTAACCAGTGGCATTTGACTAAAAAACTGTTGCGGTTCCCGAGTTTGCCAATCAAATAACTGACCTAAATGAACTCGCCCAATACTACGTTGAAACAGCGAAAAGTAAATATGTTTGTGATGATCATTTGCCCAAACCCGCTGAAAGTCAGCGCGCAACTTTTGCCCAGGTAAAACAGCTCCAGTTTTTAATTCATCATCAATAAAACCAGCATTTTGTTGATCAACCGTTTTTACCGCTTGATCAATTAATGGCCAGTCATCGAGCATGACTAACCCGTCTTCGCTCATATATTCAAGCAGACTACTAGGCTGCTCGATTAGAAAATCTACCAAAAAAGGATAGTTTTGCGGCAAAATGTTTTCTTTTAGTTCTTCCAAAGCCGGCGCAAAATGATCTTTTACCGCTTCTTCAGGCGCAGGAGCATCTTTCATTGCTTTTGTTATTGCTTTACTAGCCCGCTGAAAATCTGCCTGGTCAAAAACACGATCTTGGGCAGCAACAATTGTCACTTGGTCGATTTGTTTTTTACTGCGTTGAGTCGATAAATCAAACTCCTTGATTGTAT
Organism: Lactobacillus sp. C449L; assembly: GCF_059900815.1. Taxonomy (NCBI): domain Bacteria; kingdom Bacillati; phylum Bacillota; class Bacilli; order Lactobacillales; family Lactobacillaceae; genus Lactobacillus; species Lactobacillus sp. C449L. Next base: position 60,035 of record NZ_JBWXGA010000002.1, read on the forward strand.
CAACTTCATCACCAAATAACTCAATTCGCACGGGATTTTCACGGTCTAGTGGATAAATGTCTAAAATATCTCCGCGCAACGCAAATTCGCCTGGCTTTGCTACCAAGTTTTCGCGACGGTAACCCGCTTGTACTAGCCAGTTAGTCAAAGCAGTTAATTCAAATTCTTCTCCCGGGGTAAATAAACGACAGGTATTAGCATACTTTTTAGGGTCCGATAGTTGGTATTGCAAACCTTGAGGCGTAGTAACAACGATGCCCTTTTGACCACTTTGCAAGAAATTCAATGCTTGAATCCGATTGCTTAGTTCATCTGGCGAACTAACAGCTGTTTGTGTAGCAATCGTGGCATCAAGCGGAAAAATCTGCACACTTTCAGCAGGCATCACAGCAGTCAATTCACTATATAGTTTTTGCGCCTTGTTTTCATTTTCTTCAATCAAAAGCAAAGGTCGCTCAAGCTTAGCTACGATTTGACACAAAAGCAGACTAAAAGCACCGGCAGTGGCGCCCGTGATTAATGAGTTATTAACTTGTACCGTTTTTTGAATAAAATCGGTTAGTTCTTGGTCTTTTTCAATTAGATCTGTTAAACGCATTTTAATTGTATTTGTTCATCAAAAATTGACTACCTTTATCGGCAATAAAGTCATCAATTACCTGACAACTAGTATCAAAGGCAGCTGTCATTAGTTCCTTTTGTTCAGCATTGAAGGGCGACAAAACCCATGAAATTACGCTGGCTTCCGTTACATTATCAGGATGCTTGATTCCAATTTTCAGCCGATTAAAGTTACTTGAACCAAGATCACGGATAATGCTCTTAATACCATTATGACCGCCTGACTTCCCATTTGCACGAATGCGGATTTTACCAAGTGGCAAATCCATATCGTCTTGAATAATCAAAATATCTTTGGGTTCAATTTTGAAAAAATGAGCAAACTGCGCAACTGAACGCCCAGAATCATTCATATATGTTTGTGGCTCAAGTAAAATTACATCTTGGTCTTTGATTCTTTGCTTAGTGTATTTGCCTTCAAATTTTTCGCGTTCAAGTTCCAGCGCATTTTCTGTTAAATAGTGATCTATTGCCATAAAGCCAGTATTATGCTTTGTATTATCATATTTTTTCCCTGGATTACCTAAACCAGCAATTATCTTCATCAAAATTCCCCTTACTTTTAATCGTATTAATGATAGCATAACTTAGCGCAACTAAAACTATTACACTTTGATTTCATAGATTAAAAAGCTTTTTAATTTTGGGCGCTCGTGCTAAACTCTATATGTTCATCGTTTTATTTTTAATATTTATTTAATCATTATATTCATTATGATATAATTAATTGAATTATTTATACAAACGGAGGCATTCTAATGCTTATTAAATCTTCGGTTATTAAAAAAGATTATCTAACAACAGTTAGTGAACACGCCACGCTTGAAGAAGCACTTAAAATTCTAGAAGATTCTGGCTTTCGGTGTGTGCCAATTTTAGACGACACTGGCACGATTTTCCGTGGCAACATCTATAAAATGCATATCTATCGCCACAAATCTCAAGGCAAAGATATGGACTTACCTGTTACTTACTTGCTAAAAAATGCTACTAAAACCATCAAAGTTGATGCGCCATTTTTTAAAGTTTTCTTCACTATTAAGGATTTACCTTATATTTCGGTGCTGGATGAAGAAGGAAAATTTTACGGTATTTTAACTCACTCCCGTCTGCTTGATATGCTTTCGGATGCTTGGAATGTTAAAACTGGTTCTTATGTTTTAACTGTTTTAACTGACAATTCACGTGGCAACTTAGTCAAGATGGCAAAGGTAATTAGTAAATACTCTGATCTTGCTGGAGTAATGAGTCTTGATGCCGCGGCGGCTGAAGTTAACCACAACTTTGTGCGTCGCATTTTGTTCACCTTACCTGCTGGTGTAACTGATGACACAATGAGAACAATTGTTAAAAAGCTTGAAGCCAAGGGATACGTAGTTGCCGAAATCGAAGATTTGCAAGCTGGTATGACAATTATGAGTGATGAAAATCCTGGTGTCTTTGTTACCGATGTTAATGACGACTAATTAATAAAAGATAATACTAAAAAGCACTGCATTAACTTGCAGTGCTTTTTATTCTCCGTTATAAATTCGTGGCAAACGATCGTCTAGTAAACAAGCTACTTCGTAATGGATTGAATCAACATAATCTGCGGCAGCCTTAATATTATTTGGTGCTTTGGGGTCTTTCGAAATAAGAACAACTTTTGTTCCAACCGGCAAGTCATATGGTAAACGTACCATTAATTGATCCATGCATATGCGACCGACAATTGGACAATATACATCACCAACTTGAACTTTGAAACCCTGGAATTTGCGAATAAAACCATCAGCATATCCGACCGGTACGGTACCAATAAGCTGATCACTATCGGCAATATATGTTGTTCCGTATCCAACACCTTGACCTTTGTGAATTGTGTGAACCTGGACCAATTCGCTTTCAAATGATAAAGCCGGTTGCAGTTTAATTTTAACTGGTAAGTCGGAAGTTGCAGGATTAGATGATGGATTTAGCCCATAAATCCCTATACCAAAGCGAACTAAGTCACTATGCACCTTTTTATTAAAAACACTAGCCGCAGTATTATCAACATGAATCCACTTAGGCTTGAGCTTAAGCAAGCTTTTAATGTGTTCAAAACGTTTTACCTGGTCTAAAAAGTAGGCATCATCACTACTATCAGCTGAGGCAAAATGAGTGAACATCCCCTCGATATCAAAATGAGTATTAGCAAGCAAAAAGTCGTTAGCCGCTACAAATTCAGCGTCTTCTGAGAAACCAATTCTCCCCATTCCTGAATCTATCGCCAAATGAATCTTTAAGCGCAAATTCGTTTTTGCCATTTCTTGATTTGCTGCTTTTAGCCATGCTAAATCAGGAACTGTTAGGGAAATGTTGTTTTCGGCCGCCAGCGGAGCATACACAGCTGGCGTAACGCCTAATACTAAAACTGGTAAAGTAATTCCAGCTTGACGTAGTTCCAAAGCCTCGTCTAAAATAGCTACGCAAAAACCGCTAACGCCAGCTTTGACAGCTGTTTGCGCTACTTTAACAGCACCGTGACCATATGCATTGGCTTTTACAACTGCAAATAATTTTTGCCCCGGTTCAAGATGACTAATTTCTTGTTCAATGTTTTGCTTAATTGCACTTAAGTCCACATGAACAGCTGCCGGTCGATGTATTCCAGGAACCATTTTCATTTCTCCAATACAACTAAAGTTACTATTTCATTGTTATCGTGGGTAATACTTGAAAAAATCTTGCCATCAAACTTGACTGAAGTAGTAACTGGGTTCCCACTTTCATCCCAGAGGGTCTCTACATCATGCAACCCGATTGCTTGTCCTAAACCCGTTCCCATTGCTTTTGAAAAGGCTTCTTTGACGGAAAAGCGACCACCCAAGTACTCAATCTGGCGTTTTCCTTCCAATTTTTGGTACTGCGCAAACTCTCTTGGAGTTAGTACTTTTTTAGCAAAACTGTCTCCTTTAGCTACAATTTTAGCTACTCGTTCAACTTCTACTGCATCAATGCCAACGCCAAAAATCATTTTTCTTACCTCTTAAGGAAAAATTATAATACAAAAAAAGAGTTGTTCTTGGTCACAACTCTTTTTTAGTAAAATCGTTAATCTTTTTTATTCTTAATAACGAAACTGTGACTGCCACCGGAATGGTTAGAATGGCTACTATGACCATTACTATTGCTGCGGCCGCCGCGACCACTTCGATTACGGTCACCGCCACGATATCCACCTCGACTGCCACGATCGCCACCGTTACGGCCGCCACCGCGACTGTAACGACCACGACCTCGGCCACCACCGCCTCGACGGTTATTGCCACCTTTATATGGTAATGGTTTTTCTGAACTAATCGTAACTTCAACGTCAGACGAGTCTTTAGAAAGGTTCTTCAAAAGAGCTGAAACTAAATCAACTGCGGAATAGTTTTCAAGTAATTCACTAGCGTCGTCAGTGTACTTACTTAAATCTTCCTTCATCAAGTCTTCAATTTTTGATTTTGCAATCTTTAACTGTCCCCGTAGCGCTTGGTCATCTGACGGCGGACGAAGTGGAGTCATCTTTTTCTTTGTTAACTGTTCAATAGTCCGCATATAACCAATTTCATTTGGCGTAACAAAAGTAATTGAACTACCATTTTGACCAGCACGACCGGTACGCCCAATACGGTGAACGTAAGAATCAGGATCTTGTGGAATATCATAATTATATACGTGGGTAACACCTGAGATATCAAGACCACGAGCAGCAACATCAGTTGCTACTAAGATGTCAAGCTTGCCAGCCCGGAACCGTTTCAACACACTAATCCGGCGAGTTTGCGTCAAATCGCCATGAATACCAGCAGCGTTATATCCACGTGCTTGCAAGCCCCGAGTCACTTCGTCAACGCGTCGTTTAGTTCGAACAAAGATAACTGCTAAATCCGGACTTTCAACATCGATTAATCGACACATAATGTCAAATTTTTCCGAATCTTTTGAACGAACAAAGTATTGGTCAATTAAGTCTGCAGTTAATTCTTTAGTTTTAATTCGCACAATCTCAGGATCATGCATGAACTTTTCACTAATATTTAAAATTGGTTTGGGCATGGTTGCGCTGAACAGCAAAGTCTGCTTACGGTTTTTAACGTAGCCTAGAATGCTCTCAATGTCTTGAATGAACCCCATGTCTAGCATTTCATCTGCTTCATCCAAAACGATAGTATTAACATCTTCTAAGCTAATCGTCTTTCGCTTCAAATGGTCGAGTAAACGGCCCGGAGTACCAACTAAAATAGCTGGTACATGGTTTTTCAAGGAACGAATTTGGCGTCCAATGTCTGCACCACCGTATACTACTTGAACTTTGGCCTTTTCGTCTCGGCCTAAACGGAAAAGTTCCTCTTGGGTCTGTATGGCTAATTCACGCGTCGGCTCGATAATTAACGCCTGAATTACCTTATTATGTTTGTCTAGGTTTTGTAAAATAGGCAAAGCAAAAGCAGCCGTTTTACCGGTACCAGTTTGAGCTTGACCGATTACATCCTTGCCAGCAAGGGCAAGAGGAATTGTTTGTTCCTGAATTGGTGTTGCTTCTTCAAAGCCTGAACGTTTAATGGCTTTTAAGAGCTCATCATTTAATCCTAATTCCGAAAATTTCACTAAATTCTCCTTATCTAAGCCGCTCTACTACCTTTTCAAGGTGCATGCCATGTGATCCTTTTAGAACAACTATGTCGTGCGGCTTAATATCATTTCTCAGATCAGCAATCATTGGCTGCATCTGATCTTTTTTATAATAATGCAATTCTTCTGGCCCGTAATTAGCCTTTAGTGCATCAGCTAAATTCTTCATTTCTGAGCCATATAAATATACTTCGTTAATCACTTGAGGATCAAGACAGTCTGCTAATCCAGCATGAAGCTCAGCAGATCGTTGTCCTAATTCTAGCATATCACCCAAGACAGCGATACGACGACTACCTGAGGGAACCTGAATTTGTCCAAAACTAGTTAAAACAGCACGAACAGCAGTGGGATTTGAGTTGTAAACATCACTCATGATGTCTTCACCCACATCGCCTTTCTCCCACTCCATGCGGTTTGCTGTTGGGGTAAAACTAGCTAAGGCAGTTGCAATTTCTTCATCACTTTCACCAAAGTGGCGACCAACACAAAGTGCAGACAAAGCATTAGAAACATTGTGTTTGCCAATCATTGGAATCGTAAATTGCCGTTCGGATTGATTAATCGTAAAGGTAGCGTGGTGTTTATAGCTTCTAAAACTTGTAGCATAGACAGTATCATCTTTGGCAAAGCCAAAAGTAACCTTTGACTGACTGATTTTTTCAGCTCGCTCACGTAAAAGCAGTTCGTCACCATTGTAGATAAATTCACCATCTTCGCGTAAGAAGTCAGTAATTTCCATTTTGGCATCCGCAATGCCTTCACGTGAACCGAGAAATTCAATGTGAGCTTCACCAATCATTGTAATTACGGTCACATCTGGATGAGTAAGTTCACTTAATTGGTGCAGTTGACCTGCATGGTCCATACCCATTTCCAGTACCAAAATTTCAGTATTTGGTTTCATGTCTAAAATAGTCATTGGCACACCGATTTCATTGTTAAAATTAGCATCGGTTTTGTGCACATTGAAACGCTTAGCTAAAACAGCTGCAGTCATATCTTTAGTAGTAGTTTTGCCGTTAGACCCGGTAATTCCAACCACCGTCGGATTCACTTTATCCAAGTAGTACTGCGCCAGTTTTTGCATACTTTGCAGTGGATCGTCAACTTCAAGAACTGCGATATTATCAGGTTTATTAGGATGACCTTTTTGCCACAGCGTTGCGCTGGCGCCGTTACTAATTGCGCTGTTAATGAAGTCGTGACCATCTCGATCACCTTTAAGTGGAACAAATAAGCCACTTTCTGCAATCTTTCTTGAGTCAAAGGCAACAGAAGTAATAACAGTTTGGTCGTTACCTTCACAGGTTGAATTAATTGCTTTGGCAATTTCCGCCAATTGCATTTTCATTTAATTTTCTCCTACCTAATAAGAAATTTCAGTAAAAGCACACTAATTTATGATAATATTCGTGCCTTACATAAAAAAGCAGCCCCAATGGGACTGCTTCCACCAGATCAAAGATATTACTTCTTCATACCATACTTCTTGTTGAACTTGTCGATTCGACCATCGGCTTGGGCAAACTTCTGCTTGCCTGTGTAGAATGGGTGTGAATCAGCAGTAATTTCAACTCGAACTAATGGATAAGTCTTACCTTCATAATCTACTGTTTCTTCTGACTCCATGGTTGAACCAGCAACAAATTTTGCACCTGTTGCGGAATCCATAAAGACAACTTGATGGTAATCTGGGTGAATGCCTTGTTTCATGTTTATTACTCCTTTGCCATGACTTTATTGCAAGTCATAGATTAATCGATTAACGTCTAATACAATAACATTTTCCAACGTAGATTTCAAGACTTATTTATTATACCAACGTTATTAGATTTTTTAAAAGTGACTAACTGCACTGTCAAATCAGGCAGGGCAAAAGACGGTTTTCTTTTAATTAAACCTGTGACTTTTCCTTAATTGTCTCGGCAGACTTTAGCAGCAAGCCTTCTTCTTCAGGGGTCAACTTTAATTCGATCTTAGCAACAATTCCGTCACGGCCAACAATTGCGGGATAGGACATATAAGTACCATATTTATCTTGGTAACTTGAAACAGGTAACTCGGTACGTGAATCAGTTAAAATCGCCCGAACAATACGAACTGCAGCCGCAGAAACACCATAATTAGTATATTGCTTACCAATAAAAATACTTCTAGCTCCATTCATAATTTGGTCTTCAAGGTCATTAAGACTCCAAGAAGCCGTTTTTGCTAATTCAGTAATTGGTTGTTCAAGGACTTTAACCGTAGACCAAGCCGTGAATTGAGAATTTCCATGTTCGCCTAAAGTAAAGCCACTGACTGAACGCGGGTCAATATTAAACTTCTTAGCAACTGTTTTTTTCATTCTCGCCGTGTCAAGAAGCGTCCCCGTACCTAAAACATGTTCTTTTGGCAAACCAGTTAGTTGTTGATAAAGATTGGTAATCGCATCAACAGGGTTAGAAATCACGAGCAAAATACCATTAAAACCGCTCTTTTTAATTGATTCCGTGATTGGTTGCAGCTGCTTTTTATTATATTTAAGCTCTTCAAACCGGTCGCCTTTAGTTTCAAGTGAAATCTTGCCCAAGGTACTAATGATAATTTCGGCATCTTTTAAAGCATCATAATCATTAACAGCAACATTTACATGGTTAGGCAAGTTAGCCATTGCATCTTCGAAGTCAATCGCATCAGCAGTGACTTTGCCTTCGTTAACATCAATCATTACTAAATCATCAACCAAGCCAGAAATAATTAATTCGTGAGCAACGGTACAACCAACATGCCCGTCACCAATAATGCCAATTTTAGTAGTCATAATTAAAGTCCTTTCTTTTTATAAGAATGAGTATCCCTTCAAATCTACCTTAATTATAGTTTGCTCAAGTCACAAATTAAACCATTTTCTATCATTCATTAAGAAAACAAAATAACTAAAAAAGAGACCTTAGTCCCTATTACTTTTATTGATTATCAAAAATTATTCAACTTGTTCAATTTCCTTTTTATACGGAATTGACGGTTGCGCGCCATAGCCTTGCACCGTCAAAGATGAAGCCTTATTAGCGAAAAGAATGGCATCCTTAAAGTTCGAAAAATCTAATTTGAGTACACTTGCCATTGCTCCGATAAATGTATCGCCCGCAGCAGTCGTATCAACTGCCTTAACCTTAAATGCTGGTACTAATCCACTTTGTTCTTGGTAATCATAAAACGCCCCTTTTGAACCAATCGTGATAATAACTGCTGCAACACCTAGCTCGTGAAGTTTATTAGCTGCCTTTTTAGCGCTTTTTTCATCAACAATTTGAACACCAGTAATTGTAGCTGCTTCGGTTTCATTAGGCGTAATAATATCAGTCAATTTGAGTAAGGCTGGCGGAATTTTAGCCATTGCCGGTGCTGGATTCAAAATCGTTTTAACTCCAGCCTCATGCGCCAACTCAAATCCTTTAATTGTTGCTGCAACCGGAGTTTCAAATTGAGCAATCACGAAGTCACTATTCGTTATCAATTTAGCGTTATCAGCAATATCAGCTGCACTAAAGTCATAGTTTGCACCTGCATAAATCGTAATTGAATTCTGTCCTTCATCATCTACGGAAATAAAGGCCTGACCAGTAGATTCGTTTTTTATCACTTTGACGCCAGCTGTATCAATTCCCTCCAGTTTTAGTAAATTGAGCATTTCTTTTCCCGGCGCATCATTTCCAACTGCACCAATGAATTTAACTCCGCAACCAGATCGAGCCGCTGCAACTGCTTGGTTTGCACCCTTACCACCAGCGGCTGTATAGTGTTCTTTAGCGTGAATTGTTTCGCCAGGTTTAACCATTTGGGCAACACGTAAGTTGGTATCAAGATTTATACTACCAATAACTGTAACTTTGTTCATTTTTGCTCCTTTTAGCCTATGAGAATGGAAGACTAATTTTCTCTTCATAAAAAATAATAACATACTTGAAATTGCTTTCAACACTACTCATGCATAGTTTAAAAACTATTTTAGCCGCTGTTTTTAAAATTACAAAAATGAAAAAACAGACTTTTTATTTTCATCATCATAGCCTATAATTACATTTATTAATCGTCATTTAAGCAGGGTAATTATTATGAAAAGACAACTTAACTTTTTCGCTGCCCTTGCAACCGTCATGGGAACCATGATTGGCGGCGGCGCTTTTTTCAAAATTGCAAATATATCTTCTTTAACCCACAATGCTTGGCTTAGCATCCTGGTTTGGCCACTGGCGGGATTTATCACTCTGATGGCTGGGCTCAGTATCGCTGAACTGGCATCAGTTTTTCCGGAAGACGGCGGTCCCGTTAAGTACCTTGAAAAAGTTTACGGACCAAGAATTTCCTTTCTTTTTGGTTGGTCTTTAATCATCATTTATTACCCAGCTAATATTGCTGCATTATCAATTGTTTTTGCGTCTCAACTAAAAGAAATTCCTGGATTTAAAAACTGGTCTACAACTGGAATAGCAATTTTAGTAATGCTAACCATTTTACTGATTAACTGGTTAGGCTCGCAACTCAGCTCGCAAGTACAGAAAATCGCGCTAGTTATTAAGCTGTTGCCAATTATTGCAATTATCGTGTTCTCGCTCTTTTACAGTGGACCAAATCAATTAGCAAATACGCCGGCTCCTCACATTAGTTCCGCAAATGCAGCCGTTGCTTTTGGGCAAGCTCTATTAGCCGTTCTTTTTGCTTACGATGGTTGGCTCAGCATTGGCAACTTAGCTAGTGAAATTAAAAATCCGTCAAAAACACTAGCGCAAGCAATCATTTGGGGATTGTTTGGGGTTACTGTTATTTACACTTTGCTTAATTGGAGCTACGTCAAGATTATCCCTTGGGCAAAAGTGGTGGGCAACCAAAGTACAGCTCTTTTAACCGCCAGAAAACTCTTTGGTAACTTAGGTGGAACAATTACTGGCATTGGTATTCTAGTTTCGGTATTCGGGGCAATTAATGGACACCTTTTGCTCGGGTCAAGAATGCCTTATGTCCTTGGACGAGAGCATAAACTACCGGCTGCCAACTTTTTTGGCAAGCTAAATAACAAGACTATTGTTCCCACAAACAGTATGTTGTTTGAATGCGCAATTGCTACAGTAATGATTTTTTCAGGAACTTTTGATTCATTAACCAATATGCTAGTATATGTCTCCTGGATTTTCTCAATTCTATTATTCATGGGTGTACTTGTTTTGCGCCGGCAAAAACCTGATTTAGAACGCCCATACAAAATTCCGTGGTATCCACTACCACCAATTTTAGCAATTTGCGGAGCAGCATTTATTGTTGTGACAACCACTTTAACACAACCAATTTTGTCTCTGGTAGGTATTCTGCTTACACTCAGCGGCTGGCCAGTCTATATGTATGTACAAAGACAAAAAGCTAAACAAGAATAAAAAATTAAACTATTAAGTTGAAACAACTTTAAAGGCACTGATTAAAACTAATCAGTGCCTTTTTCTGCATAATAATAAGAACGGGATAACAATACCGCTTACTACCTATTATCATTTCGATCCTTAATTCGCGTATTTATTTTATGAACGGTATTCACCTGCATCAAGATTACAACTGCCCAAACAATCAGGTATATCAACAAGAAAAGTGCAATTGCCACTTGGTTTAAATTAAAATTACTAATTAAAATCATTAAGATAAATAAAATAAAAGTGCCTATCAAGTGAATAATCAACGCAATTGTAAACGGCAGTTCTGTTTCAAAAATCATCGACAAAATGCCTATCAATCCTGACATGATGAAAACAGAGATAAAGCCAATTGGAATAGGTGCAACATTAGGATAAACAAATGTTAGGATGGCTAAATAACTAGTTGAACCAAAGCCAACTCCGATTAAGAAATAAAGAATGCTCTTTTTAAGTAGTTTCATTTTAAAGACCTACCTTTTTTTCTAACTCTGGTAAATAATGTCTTGAAACATCAGCTTTTAAATCATTTGCTAGTATAGCAATCATGTTTCCAGCAAAGCCGACCTCAATTGATTCCAAATAATTTAAATTAATTGCACTATGCCGAGACACTTGAACAAAATCGTCGTTCAGGTTAGCTAGTACCTGATAGAGTCTGCCTTTAGTTTTAAATACTTCTCTCGTTGTGCAATACATTACTGTAGTTGTTTGAACTTCGACTTTTATAATTTCTGCTTGTTTGATAGTAACAATGCGATCTTCAGTTTTAACGGGAATTAACGTACGCTGACTTTCATTAAACTTGTTTAAATAGCTGATTAGTTTACTGACAGTTTCTGTTTCTTGCACTGCTTTAACTGCGACTTCAATTTCATCTTCGTCTAAAGTGGCATCGGTTTGAAATTTGATTTTCACTTGTGTTTCACTTTCTTTCTAACAATAAAAATGACGATTTTATGGTCTAATTATTACTTTTTCTAGTTCAAATTTAAGAATACCAAAAAAAAGATAAAAAGTATCGAATTCGCAAATGAATGGTTAATTCTTCACAACAAAGTGTAAAAACTAAAACACAAGATAATAAATGACTATCAATAATCTTAACGAATTACACTATTGATATTTATTCTTCAATCAACCCTTTTTTACCCGCACTTAAGCGAGTGCTTTTAACTTTCCGCACATTGTTCAGTCTTTTACCAGTTATAAGCGATAGTGTAATAATTACAGCGATTAAAAGTACGGTCATACCTAACATCACATAAGCATTATCCATTCGGGTTAATTGATAGCCATTAATTTTAAAATTAACGCCGAGATAATTGAACATTTGAGTTCTTGCTTTGCCGGTTAAAAGAGTTTTATTTACTTTGTCTAACAAAATACTTCTCAAAGCTGCAGCTTCATAGCTACTTGGTATTAGCTTTACCACAGTCTGGGCATGAGTAGTTAATATTCCATATGGCATATAAGTTGCCACTGCAAAACCTGCCGCTGCCCCTAGTATAGATGACAAACGGCTAAACGTAGTATAAGAGTGAATAAATAGAGTAATCACCCCATTTAACAAAGTTGCGGAAATAGCCCCTAAAATCATAAACACGCTGCTAACTAAATATGCATTATTAGGAATATTAATTTTATCGACCACAGTAAAATAAATGCTCATTACTGCAAAAGTTATTATTTGCATGACCAAGCTAACAAAAACGCTTGATAAAATATAAGCAAAATTTCGCGCTGATAGCGAAGTATCGGTTAAGCTCAAGTCGTCTACTGTTCTAGTCTCTTTATCCTTAACTAGCTGACCTAGTGCTTGAAATGATGTAGTAATTCCCGCAATTGTCACAATTCCTGCAATCATCCATAAATCAAGCATTTCAGTAATATGAGGAACGTTGCTCCAAGATCTTTCAAGATTTCTTTGCAAAAAGCCAATATAAATAAAGAATGAAATCAATGCTCCTAAGCATGACATGATTACACCAGGAATATTTGAAAAATAGATTCTAATGTTTCTTTGTAGCAGAGTAAACATTATTGTAGCTCCTTTCCTGTAATTTTAATAAATGCATCGTTAATCGAACCTTTACGGTATTCAAAGTCGATGATCTCAGTTTGGTTTTCGTTTAAGAAACGAGTTACTTCTTCAAATGCCAATGAATCAATTTCAATTAAATGCTTTTCAAGCGGGATAATTGCGTAATTTGTTTTCAATTTAGCTTTATCCTTTACTTTGACGAGTAATTTTGAGGGCGCATATTGCTGTTTGATTTCATTAACTGTTCCACTAGCTAAGATATGCCCATTTTCTAAAATATACATTTGGTCGGCACTTTCAGCTTCTTCAAGATAATGAGTTGTTAAAAAAATGGTTAGTCCTTGTTCTTCTTGCAATTTTTGTAAAAGATTCCAAATCACTAATCTTGTTTGCAAATCTAACCCGGTAGTTGGTTCATCTAAAAATAGGATGTCAGGATGATTGATTAACGATCTGGCAATGTCCACTCTTCTTCTTTGACCACCAGACAATGTCCCGTATTTTTGATTTAAGAAGTTGCTAATTCCAATTAAGCTGATTAATTCTTCTAACCATTCTGGCGAAAAATCTTTATACATTTTAGCTCTTAGATAAAGATTGTCCTTAACCGTCAATTTTTCATCTAAAACACTAGCTTGAAAAACTACACCCATTTTTAAATTGTCTGCATAAGAAATGTTGCCTGAAGTTGGCTTTAATAAACCGGTCAAGATATTAATTGTTGTTGATTTTCCCGCACCATTTGTTCCTAAAAAAGCAACAAGCTGACCTTTATTAATTCTTAAATCAACTGAATTTAAAGCAATATGTTTATCGTATTCTTTGGTTAAATTTTGAGTTTCAATAAGCATAGTTTTTCCCTTTCCGTAATCTCAAATATTAGAATACTGAATTAGCAGAAGTAAGTAACGCAAGGTTAAACAGGAGGCTTATATTCAAACATGAAAGGGTGCGATTTTGCTATGAAATTTTGTAGATAAAAAAATAGAAGCAACTTAATGTTAAGCTGCTTCTACCTGTTAAATAAGTAGTTTAGTCTAATCGTTTTACATTGGCGGTTTGCGATAATGACGATAATTAATCGCCTGCTTCTTAAATTCAGCCTTTTGATTTAATTTTTTCGCCAGCTTTTTGTCAAGGTAGCCTTGGGTCAATTCACTTTCTTTTTGTAAAGCAAGAAACTGATCATAAGTTTTCTGCGCTAAAATCCCGTTTTGCAAAGCTTCTTTGACGGCACAATCAGGCTCATCGTGATGGCGGCAATCATTAAAACGGCAATTTTTGGCTAGCTCCGCAATTTCAGGAAAAACCTGTGCTAAGTCATTAGCGCCGACACCAATGCTTTTCACTCCTGGGGTATCAATTAAGACAAAATCTCCATTTTCAATCGGAATTAACCTTGAGCTTGTAGTTGTATGCCGACCCTTATCAGTTTTTGCACTAATATTGCTCGTCGCCATGATCTCTTTTTGGGCTACAACATTAATTAAACTCGATTTCCCCACACCTGAGCTACCGTAAAAGGAAACAGTTTGTCCTGGCAAAATACTGGAACGTAATTTTTCAATGCCATCACCGGTTACGCTAGAAGTGCAAAAGACGGGAACTTGCAGTTTTGCAGCAAGTTGGGCAGCGATTTTGCTACTATCTGATGTTAAATCGGACTTAGTCAATACCACTGAGGTCTGATATTCATCATCCTTTTTCAGTGCATACAAGTAACGGTTAATCCGCGAGTCGGTTAAATTTTTGTTCAGTGAAATACAGATAAACAATTGATCAATATTGCTAGCTGCACACTTTTGCTCCGCCCGATATTCTTCACCAGTTATCCGACCTAAAGTACTATAGCGCGACAAACGCTCATTAATTAAGTCAAAATCAATTTGCGGATCAAGCGTTACCCAGTCGCCCACTAAAAACTGCTCGGTGCGCTTTTTGGGGATAGCATTACTCTCGCGTCCGTCCAAATGCATTACTTTATACATGTCAGCCGAATTTAACGAGATTCTACCAAGTGTCTTTTCACAATCAATTTGTTCATGTTGTTGATAATTATTTAATCCTAATTCCAAAATTTCCCCTTTTTCAAAAATCATTCATATTATATTTTTAAAAATATTAACTCAAGTAAGTTGTATTAGGGCATTTTATCATATCTATTTCAGAAACAGACAATAGCATATGCTTATTTAGATATTTTATCAATGCCCACCTTTTTTACACTATCAAATTGGCGGTAATAGATTCCTATTCTGACTTAGAAATCACTTGGTCAAGTTTGGTAATATCGGTTAAATCTGCGTCTAAAAAGTCCTGACTATCTACTGGTAGATGCAATTGCAAATTATCCAGCAACTGAATGCTGACTGCTACATCTTTCATCGTAGTCGCTAAAACATGGCCGCCAAAAGATAAGTCATCTGCTAGAAAGTGATTATGAAAACCAGAAACGCCCACACCTTGAAAAACTTTTGGCGTGTAGTACGTGATCATTGTTCCGGAAATATTCTCAGCTTCAAACTCTACCTGATTCTGCGCAATTGTTCCCAAAGAAGGGTATGGTTTTTGCGACTTTTTTGAAGACCTGGTTCTGATTTTTTGAAAGACCCCTTTTGTTAAGATTGCCAAAAAACGATTCTGCGCCTGGTTAACAGTTAAAACATTGTTCAGCATTTTTGCCAATTCAATATCTTGATAATCTTTAAAGTGATGGTAGTCAGCAAAGCTAACATCCGCATATGTGATTTTAAAATCCGACGGCAACTTAACCGCTTGACCACTGATATCAATCTTATAACCTTCGCCGTTTAGAATTACTAGTTCCCCATCTACACCGTCTCCGGTTCCAATGCCAATGTTTCCGTGCTTGAGCAATTGCGCCAAAGGCAGTGTTCCATCAAGCAATCCTTCTACTAGCATTTGCATCGTGCCGTGTTGAAATAAAGTACTATTCATTATAATTTTATTCCTTTTTTCTAGTTAATATTTTTTGCACTTTTCCCTATATTATGCATTCATATTAGATGATAAAGCAATCATAAATATCATTACTCACTTTAAGTATGATGCTTGAGTACTAAGACATCTAAAATATAAACACCAATTTTGGATTTAGTTTTTGCTATTGCAAATCTTCCTTGCATCTGACACGGTGTCAGATTGTAGATTATAGATATAGGAGGATTTTTATATGCATAAATTTAGTTTAAAAGAGATTGGCAAAGTAGATCAAAGGCATGATAGTCCCAAGTTAATACTGCAAAAAGAGTATTTACCGGCACTTGATGGGCTAAAAGGATTTAGTCATATTATTGTCGTATGGTGGTTTGATAAACTGGATAGCGAAGAAATACGCAATATTAAAGTACTAGATAAGCCTTACAAATGTGGTCCAGAGTCAATTGGTGTTCTGGCAACTCGTTCCCCGGTAAGACCTAATCCAATCGCTATCTCGGTGGTTAAAATGGAAGACTTAAATGTCGATAATGGTGTAATTAAAATTGAGTACATCGATGCCGAAGATAATTCGCCAATTTTAGATATTAAACCGTATTATCCAAATTCTGATAAAATTAAGCACCCGATTGTCCCTGAATGGTGTAGTCATTGGCCAGATAATGTCGAAGATTCAACTCATTTTGATTGGGATAGTGAAATGAATATGTAAATTAAAACCCTAAAGATTTAGTTATTACGGCAGACAAAAAAGTATTATAGGTGCTTACCTATAATACTTTTTATTTATTTTCAACTGTAGATAGCGGTAATTGAAGTTCCGTTAAATATTTTTCGGGATTGTCGGTGTGACGATCATCTATAATCGTGATCTGTCTAGATGTATTGCCTAAAGTGTATTCTGTTCGCTTGGAAAGCCAATTTATAAACAAAGCTTGCGCCTTTTTGATATTTTGATAGGGACCATATACCATCATAGAAGCCATTACTGGTACTTCTTCTATAAGTCTAAAATGACTGTCCTGAACTAGTTTAGCAGAACTTTTTACAATGTAGCAAACTTCGATATCTATTTTTCCTTCTTGATAATTACCACAATGATAGATAGCTAACTGGTTATATCTAGTTTTATCTATGGGCAAATGGTTCGCTTGCACGTATGAATTCAATTCATCCCAAAGCCTACCTTCTTCAGAATAGTTGGTAATCTCTTTCCTAAGCGAAATAACAGGTAGCTGAGAAACTGGTTTAAAAATCACATTATAGTGAGTTTCAATATCGTCTTCTTCGGTAATTGCTATAGCTTCTTGTAATTTCTGAGCTCGCTTTTGCTCTTCCTCAATAACATTATAAGTGTCTGCTAGTCGGGCTTTCATATTATCAACAAGAGTTGCTTTATCCCAGTGTTGAATGATTTCTTTGATTTCAGCAACACTAAAATCCAAATCGCGTAACAAGACTATTTTACGTAAAGTGGGCACCTGCTTTATCGAGTAAGAGCGATGCCTCGTATAAGGATCAACCTGCTCGGGTTTTAAAAGTCCTACTTTATCGTAATACCTAAGCATTCTTACGGAAACCTGCGCTAGTTTAGCAAAATCACCAATTTTCACCCAATCACCTCTTGAAAAATTATAGGATATTGCTAGGCAAAGCTCAAACGAATTCAATACTTCAAAAACTAAATAAATGCTTTAGTAATTTATTTATGTAATGAAATTTTAAACGAATATAAAGAAGTTATGGAGCATGTTGAAGAAAAAATAGATATTTTCTAAAATGTAACCTTGTAGTACGTAAAGTACAGATGAAATATTATTTTTTTAATAAGTAAATTTCAACAAGCAAAGTAAAATATTGGTTTTTCCTCAGGAGAAAATAAATGACAAATACTAAAACTATACTGAACTTTCTAGAAGAGCTTTCAGAAAACAACGAAATAGCGTGGCTTCACCAACATCAGGAAGTTCGCGATAAGGCCATTAAAGAATTTGAAAGTCTTATAGAAGGCCTAGAATATGAGATCATGGATTTTGATAATTCAATTTCTTTTTGTCCACCAAAGGAGCTAACCTTTAGATTGAATCGAGATACACGTTTTAGTAAAGATAAAAGTCCTTATAACCCTTCATTTAGAGCACATATTTCTTCGAAAGGAAAATCGCCTATTCCTGTAGGATACTTTGTTAGTATAAAACCTGACAATAACTCATTTATTGGTGGTGGACTATTTGCCGACATGTTCAGTGAAGCTACTGCGTTAATTAGAGAATATATAACTGCACATGACGAAGAATTTATCAAAATCATATCGAAAAAGGATTTTACTGATAATTTTACTGTTTATGGAACAAAGTTAAAGAATGTTCCTAAGCAATATAATCCTTCACCGCTTGTCTCAGAATATGTTAAAAACAAAAGTTGGTTTTTAGAGTACAAAATTTCAGACGAAGAATTACTTAGCTATAATACTATTGAGCCTCTAATCGTCGAAAAATTCAGTTTAATGAAAGAGTTCAATGATTTTTTAAACAAAGCGTTAGTGGACTTTCAAATGCCAAAGAGAAAATAACAATCTAGTAAATACTGTAATGTACTTGTCTGAACCTATCTTTATTAGATTTTAGACTTTACATTTAACGGCTTCTACTTCATTTTTTGTAGAACATCACACGAAAGATCAGCAGTTATCTCCGTCAATTGAAATAACTACGTGAATGCAAAGACTTAGATCAGGAAATGGTCGATAAAAAACATAAGGAATACATGGTTTTTCACTAAGTTCTCGCACTTTTTTCTTTAAATAGCTTGCGCAACGGTTCAATTAATTTGAAGTGCAAAAGAAATACTGGAATCTTTTAAAAACTTCCAAATAGAACGAAAATCAGTCGCGTATGTCAAAGTACTCAGCGCTTAAAGTTGTGCTAGTTAAAAACCTGATTTTGATAATTTAGATGACTTGACACCCAAAATATAGAAACTGCTGACACTCTTGCCTATGAAATTATCCAGTATATAAAAGAAATATAAAAAATGCCCACACTTGAAAACTGCAGTAATGCTCAAGCGAACCTGCTACTAAAAAGCAAAAAAGCTAAGATAATATATCTGAGCTTTATGTTTAACGCAGTATATTTCTAATCTTTTGTAGAAATTAAAAATTGCTTCAAATTATTTTTTTGTTTCTTTAGATAATTTTGAATATGAAATTTCATCCTTTGTGCCCTTAATATCATGTAGTATATACAAACATACCACTGAATTTATGGGCTTTTTAAAATACTTCTTTAGTATCCGCCTTTTTGTTATATTCTAAAGTTTGGATACCGACAGCAATCAGATTCTTTTCTAAAACTATTCCAATATTTAAGACTTGAGATAACTCGCTCATAGAACTAACTCTATTTTTCGACACACATATTTCAAAATAATCATTTAATCATGATTCCTGATCTTTGAAAACTGAAATTGTTAGTAAAAAATAGTTATTTTTGCAATATTACTTTTTCTATCATTTTCTATTCCACTAAAACATTTTCAACAACAAACCCATTTACAAATTTTTATTTTAATTATAAGTTTGCTGCTTTCCACAAATCATAAACATTATTCCAACGTCCAGTGAACATAATATCGGTAACAATTGTATATACTAAGCTATACCAACCATCAAGCAGTTCTGTTGCATCAATCGGCGGAAATTTTTCTCCATCATGTGTAATTCTTGATCTTAATCCGTATGCATTTTTGATCGCAGTATCACTTTCCTTAAGTTTTTTCGGTTGAACCCCCGGATAGCAAATTAAGTTTATAATTGAGACTAATTGATCTTCAATAGACGTGGATAATTTATCTTCCCAAAGATTTTCTTTCTTTAATTTACTCTTTAATTCATCTGGATCTTGTTCAATCATTGTTTCAAGGGAAATCATAATTTGTAAAAATTGTTTAGTTTGGTTAGAGTTAACTATCCCATCCCCAATCCAGTCAATTGCTCTTGCGCATTGCTTCTGCAATGGTGTTAATTTATCCGAATCTTCAACAATTAAAGGAATTATAGGTAACCAACGTTTATCAAAATTCATATTTGCTTTAGTTCTCATATCTGGATTTATACCCGTTGATGTACTCCATCCTCCTTTTAAAATTCCAGGAGTTTGTTGGTTTGGAAAATGCCCACTCTTATTAGTAAATTGATAAAGTCCATCTTCTTGAACAATATGTTGATTTAGTTCTAACACTTGACTAGGTCTATGATTAAATCCATTTAAAAAATTTATAATGTTATTTATGTTATTTGCTGAATCTAAAGCACGATAATAACTTTTATCGTTTTTTCCAGAACCAATTACAGATACTCCTAATAAAATATCTTTAGGTTGAATTATTTTCTTAAACTTTGGCTTTTCTTCTGCCTTACGGTTCAGATCTTTAACTTCAGGTATATCTTTCAATAACTCTCTACCACTAATAATCATAATATTAGAGCCCAGATTTATTTTTTCTTGATATTCAAAATTAAATAATCTAAAAAAGTAAATAACATGATCTGGCATCTTAATTTCATTAATAAAATTGTTAATTATATCTAAATTATACGGTTTACCTGTAGAAACAATATCTTCAATAAACTTTTCAAGTTTAGATGATACTTGATCAATATCATACTTAATATTTTCAGCATTAAATACTTGATCAAATTGCTTTAACAATTTTTCAATATCTTTGTGAGTATCTTTTGTAATGACTACCAACTGTCTCTCAAATTTCACTGAATAAAGACTACTATCCTTATTAAAATCGTAATCATCTCGTTGCGACAACTCTGTTACTTTATTACTTTCTCTATTGATTTTTCCAATAAGTTTTTTTACATGCTTTTCTAAATTAGGTAAATTTTTATTCTTTTTATTCATAAATTAATTCCTTAACAATAAAAGCCCCTAGTTTACACTAAGAGCTTCATCAATATTTTGACATTCTTTTATGTCAATTAATACCTTTTTAAGTAGTTTTTGTAGCTGTTAAGTGTGCTATATCAGCACTCCAATACTAACTAACATTGTTCCTTTATTCCCACTCAATTGTTGACGGTGGCTTACTCGTAACGTCATATACTACACGGTTAACATTATCAACTTCGTTGATGATTCTAGTCGAAACTTTTTGTAAAACATCCCACGGCAAACGAGCAAAGTCAGCGGTCATGCCATCAATTGAAGTAACTGCGCGAACGCCAATCGTATAATCGTAAGTCCGACCGTCGCCCATGACGCCAACTGACTTGATACCAGGCAAAACAGTGAAGTACTGCCAAACTTCTTCTTGCAAACTAGCCTTCTTAATTTCATCACGCAGAATTGCGTCACTATCACGTACGAGTTTCAGCTTGTCTTTAGTAACTTCACCAAGAACGCGAATGCCAAGACCTGGACCTGGAAATGGCTGGCGCCAAACAAGATCATGCGGAATACCTAGTTTTTCACCGAGATCACGCACCTCGTCTTTGAACAGCTTGCGTAACGGCTCGATCAACTTAAAATGCATGCCTTTCGGCAAGCCACCCACGTTATGGTGGGATTTAATTGTTTGGGCGGTGTTGGTGCCACTTTCGATAACGTCAGTGTACAAAGTGCCTTGTGCTAAAAAGTCAACATCGTGCATTTTTTGCGCTTCTTCGTTAAAAACTTCAATGAATTCTTTACCGATAATCTTGCGTTTTTGTTCGGGATCGGTGACACCCTTTAGCTTGGTCAAAAAACGTTCTTGTGCATTTACTCGAATAATGTTGACACCAAGATCACGGTTTAAAGCAGCCATGACTTCGTCGCCCTCGTTTTTGCGCAGCATTCCATGATCAACAAAAATTGCAGTCAACTGATTGCCAATTGCTTTATGCAAAAGCGTGGCCGTAACACTAGAATCTACGCCGCCTGATAAGCCTAAAATGACTTTCTTGTCCCCCACGGTTTCCCGAATTTCATCAATTTGCATATCGATAAAATCAGTCATCGACCAATTTGCCTGTGCATTACATACTTTAAAGGCAAAATTACGCAAAATATCTAAACCATATTCAGTGTTTTGTACTTCGGCATGGAATTGAATGCCGTAAAACTTCTTTTGGTCGTTAGCGATTGAAGCAATTGGACAGTTTTTACTTGAAGCAACAGTTGTAAAACCTTTCGGAGCTTCTTTAACCAGATCGCCATGGCTCATCCAGACATATTCATCTTTTGGTAATCCATTGAACAATACAGAGTTAGTGTCTTCAACTTGGATATCAGCGCGACCGTATTCCGAATTATCGGCTTTTTCGACTTTGCCGTCCAAATAGTAAGACATTAATTGCATCCCGTAACAAATGCCTAAAATCGGAATTCCGAGTTCAAAAATCTGCGGATCAACTTTCAAAGCATTTTTATCATAAATACTATTGGGACCTCCGGAAAAAATAATTCCTTTAGGATTTATTTCTCTAATTTTCGCCATGCTAATATCGTGTGGCAGGAGCTCAGAATACACTCCAAAGTCACGCAATCGTCTTGTAATTAATTGATTATATTGACTACCGAAATCCAAAACGATAATTTCATCAAAGTCGCGAATACTCTTTTTCACTAATGTCCTGGCTCCTTTTTTAACAAAACTTGAATTCTTCTCAACTGTACTAAGAATTACGTCCGTGGTCAACACTTTTTTATAAAATAATCAACACAATCCGAATAAATCGTTTTGTTTAACTATAATAATTCGTTTTTTAGTTATAAAATAATCTTGCACAACTCACTTTACTCTGTTAGAATTCAATCATCAAGTCAATATTAAAATCTATATATTGCCGTAATAAGGTCGGCAGTTTCTACTCAGAACCGTAAATTCTGAACTATGGATAAATAGCAATTACTGCAGCAATTCGGCTGCTTTAAGGGTCTTTTTTACCGTAGTTTCGGTAGAAAAGGCTCTTTTTTGTTTTCAAGGAGGAAATTGTGAAGCTATTAGAAGACTGCATTCGTCGTGACGGTGAAGTATTACCTGGAGATGTATTAAAAATCAATTCTTTTTTAAATCATCAGGTAGACCCCGAACTAATGATGGCGGTAGGACAAGAATTTGCGCGCTTGTTTAAAGACTGTGAAATTACCAAAGTCCTGACATGCGAAGCTTCAGGGATTGCACCTGGTGTGATGGCTGCTTATGCACTGCATGTGCCTTTGGTCTTTGCCCGCAAGAAAAAGCCATCTACGCTAAATGATGCTGTCTATTGGGCTGATGTTTATTCCTACACTAAAAAAACAACCAATCAAATTTGTGTTGAACAAAAATTTCTTCATGACAATGATCAGTTGTTGATTATTGACGATTTCCTCGCTAATGGCGAAGCTGTTAAAGGCATGATAAATATTGCCAATCAAGCTGATGCGCAAGTAGCTGGTATTGGAATTGTGGTGGCAAAAGTTTTCCAAGGTGGAACTGCTTGGATTAAAGAACATGGCTACCGCCTTGAAGCGCTAGCAAATATTGATAGTTTAGCAGGAAATCAAGTTCATTTCGCGGGAGAAGAATAATGGAGCAAAAAGAAGTTAGCCAACAAAAAGCTGCTATTTTAGGTTTACAACACTTACTAGCCATGTATTCAGGTGCAGTGGCTGTTCCTTTACTAATTGGCACAGCCTTAAAATTTAGTGCTGAGCAAATGACCTACTTAGTTTCAATTGACATTTTTATGTGTGGATTAGCCACGCTGCTTCAGTTATTAACTAACAAGTTTTTCGGTATTGGGTTTCCCGTCATTTTAGGCTGCGCTATCCAGGCCGTTGCCCCTTTACAAATGATTGGTCAAAAATTCTCAATTAACGATATGTACGGCGCAATCATCGTTGCTGGTATTTTCGTAATTTTAATTTCCGGAGTTTTTGCCAAAATTAAAAAGTTCTTTCCTCCAGTAGTTACCGGCACACTAATTACCACCATCGGGCTAACTCTTGTCCCAGTTGCTATTCAAAACATGGGCGGTGGTGATGCAACTGCCAAAGACTTTGGTAGTGCCTCAAACTTATTACTAGCATTTAGCACCATGCTAATCATTCTTGCTCTGGAAATTTGGACGAAAGGATTCCTACGCTCAATTTCCGTTTTAATTGGCCTAGTTGCTGGCACGATTATTGCTTCATTCATGGGCCGAGTTTCCTTTACACCAGTTCTTGAGGCCTCGTGGTTCCACTTACCGCAGCTCTTTTATTTTGGTGTTCCTAAGTTTGAATGGTCTTCCAGTATCACGATGATGATTATTGCACTAGTTTCGATGATTGAATCAACCGGTGTCTTTTTTGCCACAGGCGATTTGATTCACCGCAATGTTACTGAAGAAGATCTCAAGAAAGGCTACCGTGCCGAAGGCTTAGCGCAGATTTTAGGTGGTTTGTTTAATGCTTTCCCCTATACGACTTTCTCGCAAAACGTTGGTCTGCTTCAATTATCGGGTATCAAAACTAAGCGACCAATATATTGGGCTGCTGGATTGCTCATGGCTATGGGGCTTTTACCCAAAATTGGGGCTCTGGTAACTATCATCCCTACTCCCGTTCTAGGCGGAGCAATGCTAGTGATGTTCACAATGATTGCCGTTCAAGGCATTAAAACTTTAGCTAAAGTTGATTTAAGTGACAACAATAACATTTTAATCATTGCAATTTCTATTGGCCTGGGACTTGGAGTTACTATTTATCCCCAATTTTTCAAGAATCTCCCTGCTACAGTACAGTTGTTCTTAAGCAATGGCATAGTAATTACCAGTATTTCCGCAACGCTGCTCAACCTATTGCTCAAAGGGGGCGATACTCACCAGAATACTCAACCCGCAAATATCATGTAGACAGGATTATTTTCCCCTTTCAAATAACTCTGTTTGCACCAAAATGCACCTTCTTCATCAAAGGTGCATTTTCCATCCAGTTAATTAAAATCAATACTAAAATGTAAACTACTTACCATACCTATGGAGTAAATTTTTTTTATGTTTATATCGTTCTAAACCGTTTTCAAGTAAGCGCGTAATCAGCTCAGAATAAGGGATCCCCACTTCTTCAAACAACTTGGGATACATGCTAATGTTGGTAAAGCCAGGTAAAGAATTAATTTCGGTAAATATTACCATTTGATCTCTTTCACGGAAGGTCGAATCAACCCGCGCCAAACCACTGCATTCCGTTACTTGATATACCTTTCGTGCTATATTTCTAGCTTTTTCAGTGATTTCTTTAGGTAATTTAGCAGGAATTTGTAAAATCGAAGTGGAATTTTCATCATACTTGTTCTCATAGCTGTAAAAAGTGCCTTCAGCATTAATAATTTGCCCAACTCCGGAAACAATGGGCTGATCATTGCCTAAAACAGCAGTTTCAACTTCAGTGCCCTGAATTGTTTCTTCCACTAAAATCTTGTCATCGTATCTAAAAGCATCTGCCAAAGCCTCGCGATATTCTTTTTCATTAGTTACATGGTGAACCCCAACTGATGAGCCTTGATTAGACGGTTTAACAAACAGATCGCTGCCCAATTTTTTACTAACTTTGGCATAATCACGCTTTTCATTATTTTCATCATCATATTCAAAGCGTTTGATGGCAATCCAGTTGGCAACGGGCACACCGACACGCTGAGCCAGAATCTTGGTAAACTCCTTGTCCATTGTTACTGCAGCTGCAAGAACATCGTCACCAACAAATGGCTTGTCTAAAATCCGGAATAAGCCTTGCAAGCAGCCATCCTCACCTAAATTGCCATGAATAGTTGGTAAAAAAATATCGATTTCAGGCAAATCAGCAAGTTCGACCAGATTGGAAATATTGGCTGCTCTATGCGGATTTTCAACCGTATATTTTGGATCTTCAAGTACTTTAAACGATTCCTCTTCGCTAGCTAAATAGCCGTCATTGGTTACCCAAATCGGATGCACGTCGAACTTATTTTTATCAATAGCATTGTAGATATTGTGGCCCGACATAATTGAAACTTCATATTCGGATGAATTGCCGCCAAATATCAGACCAACTTGTGTTCTTTTTATCATTTTTTGTGCCTCTTAATTAGATGGTCAAATTAAACAACCTTTTATACATTAACTAAATTAGTTTTATAATTGTTCTATGCTCCAAACTTAAAGCAGCTTTTTTCCAAATCTTTTTTGTTTTTTACTACAGGTGTAACCTATTTTTTCATAAAACTTATGTGCAGAATTTCTTGATTCTCCAGAATTTAATCTAATTTCTTTAATATTTAAATTCTTAGCTTCATTTTCAATTTTGAGCATTAATTGACTTCCGATTCCTTTTCCCTGAGAAAAAGAGCTTACTGCTAAAGCTAAAACATTTAGCATAGGATCGAAATAAGTCTCTTCAAAAAGTTCAGCATGAATATATCCTTCAACTTTTTTATTGTTTTCATTTTCAAAGACAAAAATAAAATGATGATTTTTATCTTCTAATAGCCTTTTTAAATTCTCTCTAGTTTTTGTAGCTGGGTAATCATACCCTAATTGATATTTGTTAATTTCTTGAATAGCATTGGTATCTTCTACACGACATCTTCTGATCATAAAGGTAACCTCTCCTTTTCTTAGCTCTAATCAAATGCAATTATATTTTTATGTAAAAGAATAAACAATCTATTTCTTTATTCTTTTACTTTTATTAAATAATAAGCCAGCACTTTTACGATTTTTAACAGTCTCATAACATCTTTAATCAAACCGACTATTTAAAAACTGGTCCACCGTTTTCAGCATCTTTAGACCAATTTTTTCAAAATTCGGGTCACTAATTTTAGCAGTATAGCGCATGATTCCGATTGCGGTAATAAAAATGAGAAAAACCTGCGTTAACTCTTTGATTTCAACTTTCAGTCCGTAACCCTTCAGAAAAGCAGCAAGCAAGTTCTGCTTTAAAGCAAAGTCTTGGTAAAAAAGTTTGATGAAATCTTGATAATTCACACCCATTCTTGCCCGTTCAAAATCAATCAGTACCAATTTGCCGTTAACCTTTTGATAGTTGCGCAAGCCAACATCCCCGTGAAGAACTGTCGTGGCATGCGTCTTTATATCCTGGTTAATTTCAGTTTTTGCTTGATTAAAAATGGCTAGTAAGCTAGTTAATCGGTTTTTCATCGAAGCGTTTTGGAGAGTGTTGATGTCGTATTTTGCTTTTGGAAAAAAGTCATCATTAGGATAAATGCCCGTAAACGGCTTAACATGCTGATGAAACTCCGCCAATTTTTTGCCCATATCAAATGCTAATTCAGGCGAAAGCTGCTTTGAAAGATCAACCGGTGCAATATCCGTCATCACTAACGCAAATAAGTTTTCAATCTTAAATGAAGCCAGTACACGGGAATTAAGCTGTTCATTTACCGCTTTTTCAGTTAAAAATTTACCTTCTTGAGTAAATACTTTAACAAAGATTTTTTGGCAATATTTTTGACTATAACCAAAGAAAGTGTGGTTGAGTGATTCATGGTTAATTGGGGTAAACTGTGCCGCCAATTTGGTTTGCAAAATTTGTTTTAAATCCATTGGCCTAATCTCTTTATTTAATATAATAGTTTTAACTAATAGTGCGTTTTTTCCAGTTGGTAAATTCAAATTGCCTCTAGCGGTCCAAATAGCAATAAGCAAATACGTAAGACCACTCATTAATTAAGATCGTGGCTGTAATTATTAGAATGCCCAAGACATTTGCTGAAACAGGCAAAACAATTTTTTGTGAAGGCAATTTATTAATCACCATTAATAGAACTAATAGCACAACCAGTAATACTGTAGTCATCCGATTAGCAATATAATTTGCTCGCAGCATCAAGCTCCATTCACGCTCATCGTTATGGAACATGTCAATCGGGTAACTGTCACTTTTCCAATCCAGAATTTTTACCTGTTTGATATTGTGCTTTGCCTGTCTCATGCTTGAAATGATCAAGCATAAACTAAAGAGCACAATCATCACTAATTGGTCATCAATAGAGATATTACTTAAGCAGGCCTCCAAAACAAACAAAGCTACCACGAAAGTTTCGATCGCAGCACTCACAATAATGCTCTTTTTTGTATTAATCATCTTTTTCATTTTCTTTTTCTCCCGGGCAAAACAATTCATCGACCGTTATGCCCAAAATTTTGGCCAGTTCAAAGGCCAACCCCAGGGATGGATCATACTTATTATTTTCAATCGCGTTAATCGTTTGCCGCGTTACATTTGATGCCTGCGCAAGTTGTGCCTGCGAATAGCGCTGCTTTTTGCGCAGTTCGGCAATTTTATTTTTCACGTAATCTCTCCTTGTCAAACTTATTTGACATATTTAGTAAAACATATTTGACATTTATATGTCAAGATATTGCTTATTTCTAATATACAAAATAGAATTTTAAATTAAGCAATTTTCATAATGTATGCAAAATATTAATAATTTAACATAAAGTTTACGCATTTTTTTGCAATCAGCTGCTTATTTTTAATACAATATAAGTTAAGCAATTTTGAAAGGAACAAATTAAATGAAAAAAGCAGAATGTACTACTATTCTTGTCGGAAAAAATGCTTCAATTGACGGCTCAGCAATGATTGCCAGAAGTGAAGATGGTGGTCGTGAAATTATTCCCGAGGGTTTTGAAGTCGTTACACCTGAGAAACAGCCAAAACACTATGAAAGTGTAATTAGTCATCAAAAAATTGACGATGAAGACTTAGCACAAAAACCTCTTCGTTACACCAGTGCACCTGATGTATCTGGCGAAAGCGGTATTTGGGCAGCAGCGGGCATCAACTCGGAAAATGTTGCAATGACTGCAACTGAAACAATTACTACTAATTCACGGATTCAAGGAATTGACCCGCTGGTTAGTGAAGGCGGACTTGGCGAAGAGGACTTCGTTACTTTAACTTTGCCTTATATCCATAGTGCCCTTGATGGCGTTAAACGTATTGGTTATCTTTTAGAAAAATATGGTACTTATGAAATGAATGGTATGGCTTTTGCCGACCACAACGAAATTTGGTACCTGGAAACTGTCGGTGGCCATCACTGGATTGCTCGGCGCATTCCTGATGACGCTTATGTTATTGCTCCTAATCGTTTAAATATTGACGAATTTCACTTTGGTGCCGATGGCTTTATGGCTGATGATCAACTTGAAACTTTAATCGATGAGTATCACTTAAACCCTGACCGTGAGGGTTACAACATGCGTCATATTTTTGGTAGTTCTACTATCAAAGATGCTCATTATAACAACCCACGTGCCTGGTTTGCGCACAACTATTTTGATCCAGAATTCGGTGGCCAGCCAACCGATCAGGACCAACCATTTATCTGCCACGCCAACCGCAAGATTAGTATTGAAGATATTAGTTTTATAGAAAGTTCGCACTACCAAGACACACCTTATGATGCATATGGCGATCAAGGCACACCAGAGCAAAAGAAGACTTATCGTCCAATTGCTCTAAACCGCAACTTTGAAACACACATCCTTCAAGTCAGAAACGATGTTCCAGAAGAAATTGCGGGAGTACAATGGCTTTGCTTTGGACCTAACGCCTTCAATTGCTTCGTGCCATTCTACACTAATGTCAACGACACTCCTGCTTCATTCCAAACTGGTCCTAAGTTTGACCTGAACAAGATCTTTTGGTTGAACAAGTTGACTGCTCAACTTGGCGACACCAACTTTAAAGTCTATGGAGAATTGGAAAATGATTTTGAACAGAAATCACTAGCTCAATGTCATTTTATTCAACACGAAACTGATAAAAAAGTCGCTAATCTTTCTAGTAAAGCAATTGAAGATACACTAACTGAAGCTAACCAAAAAATGGCTGACCAAGTTTATAACAATACGATTGAACTGCTAGGCAATATGGTCAACGAGGGTCATAATTTAGCTACATTGAAGTTTGATTTATTGGATTAAAGTCTAAAAACATATAAAAAACAGTACGCATATCAGCCATACTGTTTTTTTATTACTCATGAATTTTGATTAGTTTGTTTCTAATATTGAATTAAAACCTTAAAAGCTGTCAATTAATCTGTTTTCAGTAAAAGTTAATTTAATAGCGAATATAAGTCTCAATAATCATTTTTATCATGTTCAATCATTTAGATTCTTACCATTTGTTTCTATTACATCTTTATACCAATAGAAAGAGTCCTTTTTTCTTCTGCTATAAGTGCCACAGCCAGCATCATTTACGTCAACGTAAATGGTTCCATACCTTTTTGACATTTCAATAGTGCCACAAGACACGATGTCTATAATACCCCACATTAAATATCCTAAGACTTCTACTCCATCGCAAATTGCTTCATTCATCTGCTGAAGATGCTTCTTTAGATACTCAATACGATAGTTATCATGTATAGATCCGTCTTTTTCAACTTTATCATTTGCGCCTAGTCCATTTTCGGCAACAAAAATTGGCAATTGATAACGATCGTACATTTCGTTTAAAGAAATTCTAAGCCCCACTGGATCAGTTTGCCATCCCCATTCTGTAGTTTTTAAATAAGGATTTTTCATTCCATTTAACAGGTTTCCACTTGTTATTTCATAAGATTCATCAGTACTAGTAACCATAGACATATAGTAGGAAAAAGCTAAAAAATTAACTCTATTATCTCTTATTAGTTTTAAATCATCCGGTTCCATTTTTACATTTACACCTAACTTTTTAAACATCCGTTTTGTATAGCTAGGGTATTTACCACGTGCCAAAACATCAGTATAAAAATAGTTTTTATAATTCTCATCTAAAATCGTCTGCATTACATCGTCTGGCTTACAGGTTGCTGGATATGTTGTAAATCTGGCAATCATTCCGCCTATCATTGGCTTATCTAAAATTTCTTTTGCAGCTTTAACAGCTAGTGCATTTGCTATAAATTGATTATGCCCTGCTTGAAAGATGCTTTGATTATAATTACTTTCCTGATCTTTGATAAGGGCACATCCATTGTATGGGTTAAACCTATTACAATTTATTTCATTAAACGGAAGCCAGTAGTCAACCAAATCACCTAGTCGTTCAAATAATGTACGTGCATATTTTTCAAAAAAATAAATTGTTTCCCTGTTTTTCCATCCTCCATATTTTGTTACTAAATTAACTGGAATACCATAATGCAACATAGTAACAAAAACTTTCATTTTTTTCTGTTTGCATTTTTTAAACAAATCAATATAAAATTGAATACCTTGTTCATTTGGTAGTTCATCATCACCATTTGGATATATACGGGACCAGTCTACTGAAGTGCGAAAAACTCTTATACCCATTTCGCTTAGTAATTCTATATCTTCTTCATAACGATGATAAAAGTCTATCCCTCGTCTGAAAGGATAATTTTCATTCTTTTTAGACTTCAGCGCCGTTTCAAACCTCTCACTTGTCATATTAATGTTTCTATTTAGATCACGTTCATCTCGATTCCATTTAGGATTGAAATACCGTAATGATTGTGTGTCAATACCTTTTCCATCTTCCAAATAGCCACCTTCGGACTGAGAACAAGAAATTGCTCCACCCCATAAAAAGTTATCAGCAAACAAATAATTCATATTACTCCCCTTCCAAGTTAGACAATAGGCTATTATCTAAACGAATAAAAATAATTGTCAAAATAAAAGACAAAATAAAGCTTAAGACTGCGCATGCTATTGCAAAAACAAAATTCCATTTATTTGAAGGATCAATAAAAATTGGTAATGTGGTCAATCCTGTAGGTGCAAAAGTCATTCTTTTTACGTCTAAAATTCCTGCTATTAATCCAGAAATGGCTCCAGACGCCATGACTGCATAAAATGGTTTCTTATATTTCAGGTTAATTCCATATAGTGCTGGTTCAGTAACACCTAACAATGCAGTAAATCCAGTTGAAAAAGCTGATCCTTTAATTTTCTTTTGCTTTGCTAGTGTTCCAACAGCTAAAGCAGCACCGGCTTGAGCAAAGTTTGAAACTAAAAATCCTATACCTAACATATCAAATCCTTTTAATTTTATAGATTGCAAAACTAGTGGAATTGTAACTGCATAGTGCATTCCTGTCATAATAAAAATTGGAGATAAAGCGCCAAAAATAAAAGGTAATATCCAAACCGCATGATTTTGAAGTGCATTTAAAATTATCTCTAGTCCTTGCCCAACCCAGTTTCCTATCGGTCCAATAATTCCAAGTGCCAGAGGAATCATTATAAAAAAAGTTGCTAATGGTCTTAAGAAAAATTTTACTGACTCAGGACAAAATCTGTCCACAAAACGGTCTATATATGACGCAACCCAAATAATTAATATAATTGGTATTACAGTTGAACTATAGTTTGCTAGAGTGATCGGTAAAATTCCAAACATTTTTATTGGTTTTCCACCAGCTACTAATGAAACAAAAGTTGGATGAATAAGTAGCATTCCTAAAATTGCACCTAAATAAGGATTCAATTTGAATTTTATTGAAGATGAATAGGCAACTAAAATTGGCATAAAATAAAAAGCAGTGTCTCCAGCAAAAGTTAATATTTTATATGTTCCACCAGATGGACTAATTAAGTGGAAAAGATTTAGAACAATTAGTAGTGTTTTTATCATTGCAGCTGCAGTAATTGCAGGTAATATTGGTGTAAAAATACCAGTTATTGTATCCAATATTTGAGAAATAATATTTTTTGGCGAACTGTTCTCAGCTTCTCCTTGATTGTGATCTTTTCTAGATAATAACTGTTCGAATATATCGTAAACTTGCCCAACGTTTTGTCCAATAATTATTTGATATTGTCCACCGCTATATACGCTTCCTAAAACTCCATTAATTTTATTAATTTCTTTTTGATTTACTTTTTTTTCATTATTGATAGTTAAACGTAAGCGGGTAGCACAATGAGTAACACTTTTCACATTTTTTGTTCCTCCAACATTTGACAATATTGAGTAACTCATTTTTTTATAATCCATTGAAATCATCGACCTTTCCTTATTTCTTCGATTTGCATAAATACGAATTAATTCATATAATTGCATTATATATTTCGTAATAGCGCCTTCAATAATTGTTTTCAATTAGTTTCATGGCAAAAGGTAAGGTGTCAAATGCTAGGTGAAATTTCCTCTAAATTACTTATTCTTAATAGCAGTGAAAAGGAATATTTGAGAAATCCAGGTTTTCAAAGTCCCATCTATAGAAATCTGCCTCAAACAATTTTAAATGGGCAAAAAGTTTATAAATTTCAATTACCTAATTTAAAAGAAAATTTAATTGAGATTCGTCGAGATTCTCGCTTTACAAATGTCCCTTTATATATTCACAGCAATCTTAATGTCAACTATGTATATTCAGGTAAGGTAAATTATCACATCAACAATAGATATGTTTTATTAAAAAAAGGTGATCTTTGTATTGTTGACCGCAATGTTGTTCGTTCAAAAGAAAAATTGGATAAAAATGATATTGTATTTAATATTAGTTTGAGTAATGACTTTTTTTCTAAATCTTTTATCAATAGACTTGGTGAATCAAGTATTTTAAGTACATTTTTATTCTCTGCGATTACAGAAAACAACTTACACAATGGATATTTGATTTTTCAAAATAATAACAGCGATACTGTTCTTTTACTAAATCAGCTTATAAATGAGTACTTTAAAAATGATAATTTTAGCAAAAACGCTATTGAGGCACTATTTTCGTTGATTTTCATTCAGCTAATTCGAAGCTACCAAACTAAGCCGTCCAAAGCAATAGTTCATATTAATAATGACGCAAACCATTTATTGGAAATAATTGATTACATAGAAAAAAACTCAGTTAACTGTACTTTGGCAGACATTGCTCTAAAATTCAATTATCATCCAAAATATCTATCTCAGTTAATAAAGAAAACTTTTAATATGACTTTTAAAGATATTCAAACTGAGCAGCGACTGAAAAACGCAGCTCAGTTATTGTGTTATTCAGAGTTACCGATTTCTATAATTTCTGAAAAAGTTGGTATTACAAATGTTAATCAATTTTATAAAAAGTTTAGACAAAAATATTCAATTTCCCCCGATACTTATAGGAAAAATAAGCATTCTAATACTGAGAATAGTATCGAAATAGAATGAACTTTTTCAACTTTTTTATAAATAGTTACGACTATGTGTATTTTTGAAAATAGAATATTAATAATAAAGTTCATTTAAAAGACAATAAATTATGCTTTTTTGATAACAAACAATGACTTTATTAAGTTAATTATATTTTTGATATATAAGCTTATATTCAAGCTTTATAAGTAATAATTACAAAACGAATTAATATAACAATAATTAGTAGTGCTTTATTTATATTAATTGACATATATAATACTTCTATATTATTTTTAAATTTTTGCTATTAACAGGGTTCCTTACAAAAAGCAAACCTATTTTCCTTCAGTCTTGTATTTTTACTATTATGACTGCCCATAATTTATGCTCTATTGTATGTTTGCGTATTAACTTCAGATATCTCTTGAAACTGCTTTTGAAATTATTTTATTTGGTATACTGATTAAGTTGATTTTGCTTATTGCTTAAATACTTCTTTAATTATAAGTTGTTTTTTTCTGGTAGAACATTTGAAAATACTTGCTCCTGTTCAGGTCTAATATCCAAAGCTATTTAAGATTACAGTTTAGGAGTATTAAACTTGGCATTTAGCAGTCTATCTTTTCAATTGAACGGCAATATCCTATACAGTGTTTTTTTTAGATGTTTTTGGGTTTTCGGTTTTAAATAATTCAGCGCTTTCTGCTAATTCATAAGCACCTTATCATAATTCGATTATTAAAAGTTTAAGGAAATGCTTACTTTAAGTGACTACTACGTCATGCTCTTGGCTCACTATCTGAGTTCATAGTATAACCGATTAAACTTCCTTGATGGAAAGACAAAGTTCTAAAAACTTAAGTACAAACATATTGGAATACTAAAACATAGAAAAATACCTTAATAAATAAAATTCTATGTCTAATTGGTTAAGTTATCCAATTTGGAGAGATGAATTCAATTATAGCTTTATCTTTTTAATTAAAAATTGTGTCTTTCTATAAACTATATATAGTTCTTTAATTTTCTATTCTCTTAGTAATCTCTTGATCAATGCAAAGTCGCCAACTGTTGCTGAATTGTTTGCGCCAGTAGTAAAGTATATTAGTAATTGATCGACTTTTGCAAGAAGCCAATAAGATTGTGTTGCTCCAGCTAGTTTTCGGCGTATCTGTGGTGTAGATACGCACTTCTATTGGTCCAAAAGATACGATTCCGATGATTTTTAAAAAAGTAATTAAACGTTCTTTGCAAAGTTTCTGTATAGGTAGTGGTTGGTATTTCAACCTAATCTTTAATTTGATAGTTTTCGTTGCCAACTACACAGACAAATTTATTACCATCTGCTTCAATTGATCCTAATATCATTTATTGTTCCTTTCAGTTTTAATACTTTTATTTTTTTGATTTTACGCCTTTTTAAAAGAAGTTTTCTTCCAAAAATAAAAATTTAAGGATTGCTGAAGCTGATCTGCTGAAATTATTTTTAATGACAGCTTTTTATATATTCTTCAAACAAAAAGACTTGAAGATAATTTCTTCAAGTCTTTTTTGTTATTTGTCTGGAACGTCCTGAATCGTAACGTCAGCACCAAGCAAACGCAATTTTTCCTGAACGCGATCATAACCGCGCAAGATATTTCCCGCGTTATTAATGACAGTTTCACCTTTTGCCATCAAACCAGCAATCATCAAGCAGGCTCCAGCGCGAATCTCACCAGCTGAAACTGTGGCACCATGCAACTTTCCAGTTGGATGAACCAAAATGATGTTATCCTCCACCTTAATATCAGCACCCATTTTGCATAGCTGTTCAATGTGACCTATTCTTTTAGGATAAATTCGGTCAATAATGACTCCTTCGCCACTTTTTGCAGTGAGCAATAAAGGCGTAACTGGTTGTTGCAAATCCGTGGCAAAACCTGGATAAGCACCCGTCTTAATTTGAGTCATTTTCAAATCACCAGCAGGATAGACGTACAGGGAGTCCTCATCTGCATCAATAACCATACCCATTTCTTCAACCTTAGCGAGATATGAATCAAGATGCTCCTCAATAATATTATGAATACAAATGCCATTGCCAATACAGCCAGCAAGTGAAATATATGTGCCCGCTTCAATTCGGTCAGGAATAATTGTATGGGGAGTTTTAGCTTCGAGCTTTTCAACACCTTCAATTCTAATTGCGTCCGTACCGGCACCACGAATTGTCGCTCCCATATTGTTCAAAAAAGTTGCTAAATCAATTATTTCAGGTTCTTTTGCGGCATTATCAATTGTAGTTTGACCGTGAGCAGTAACTGAAGCCATAATAATGTTCATGGTTGCCCCAACTGACGGCATTTCTAAATGGATGGGCGCCCCTTGAAGACCTTCGGCAGGAGCGGTAATTGTTATTTGATCATTTTCATTTTTTACACAGGCGCCTAAGGCTTCAAACCCTTTAATATGCTGGTCAATCGGGCGGGGACCAATATCATCCCCACCAGGGAAGCCCACAACAGCCTTACCAAAACGGCCAAGAAGAGCACCCATAAAATAATAGGAAGCACGCAAACTCTTGATTTTACCACTTGGTAATGGGCTCATCTTAATGTTCTCAGGGTCAATGCGTAACGTGGTTTTTTTGAAATCACTTTTAACATCCATTTCGCTCAGTAAGTCCATTAAGTTGTCAACATCGGCAATCCTTGGAACGCTTTCCAAAGTCACTGGTGTACGCGACAAAATTGATGCCGGAATAAGTGCTACCGTAGAATTCTTAGCACCACCAATCCAGACATCACCCTGCAGGGGCTTTCCACCATGAATTATCATTTGCTTCATTGGCGAAAAATCCTTTTCTATTTTCGTTTAGTCATAATTATGTTAAAGGAAATTACCAGAAAAAACAAGCGAAGTCTTTTCACTTATCCGCTCAAATTACTGATTTTTGTATTACCCAAGTTAACACCTTAAAGTTTATCTTCAGGTAAATCACATGCGGCGCCAATGAAAGCCTTATATAAGCCCTCCGGTCTTTGCGGTCTGCTCAAAAATTCGGGATGATATTGCGCAGCTACAAAAAACTTATTCTTAGTTATTTCAATAACTTCAACCAGATGGTTATCCGGTGAAACTCCAGCGAAGGTCATTCCTGCTTTTTCAAAAGCTTCACGGTATTCATTATTAAATTCATAGCGATGACGATGGCGCTCTTGAATTACTTCTTGATTGTCATAAGCAGCAGCAGTTTTAGTTCCAGGCTTGAGCGCTGCTGGGTAAAGCCCTAAGCGAAGAGTGCCCCCGATATTCTCTTCATCACGCTTATCGGCCATGATGTCAATAACGTTATGACGAGTTTCTTGATTTGTTTCAACTGAATTAGCATCTGTATAGCCTAAAACATCACGGGCAAATTCAACTGTTGCCATTTGCATTCCTAAACACACTCCCAGAAATGGAATGTCATTTTCACGAGCATATTTGATTGCAGTTATCATGCCTTCAAATCCCCGAGCACCAAAACCGCCTGGCACAATTAAACCGTCAGAGCCCTTCATGTAATTGGCAATATTATCCTCAGTGACATCCTCTGCTTGAACCTTATTGATTTCTACATTAGTGTTATAAGCGTAACCAGCATGCTTCAATGCATCTGTAACCGATATATATGCATCTTCAAGTTCAACATATTTTCCAACCAAAGTAATTTTAGTTTTGTATTTTAAGTTCTTAACCCGTTCATCTAGTCGAGCCCATTCGGCCATGTCGGCTTCATTTTTAGGGCTTTCAATATGCAAGAAATCACAAACTTTTTGATCCATGCCCTGTTCTTGAAAAGCCAACGGTAAATCAAACAGCGATGGCGCATCAATTGATTCAATAATGCGGTCAACTGGTACGTCTGTAAAGTTAGAAATCTTATCTTTATGTTCCTGACTAACAGGTATTTCAGCTCGTAAAACCAACATGTTAGGTTGAATGCCAATACTGCGAAGTTCAGCCACTGAATGTTGCGTAGGCTTGGTTTTCATTTCTTGAGCAGCATGCAAATAAGGCACTAAAGTACAGTGAATATACATAACATTTTCTTCACCTACTTCACGCCGCATTTGTCTGATTGCTTCCATAAACGGAGTTGATTCAATATCACCAACTGTGCCGCCAATTTCGGAAATAACCACGTCAGAATCCGTAGTCAATCCAGCGCGCATGATTTTTTGCTTAATCATATCGGTAATGTGGGGAATAACTTGGACAGTGGCTCCATGATAATCGCCTTTACGTTCTTTTTCCAAAACTTCTTTATATATCTTGCCAGTTGTAACATTAGAGTATTTACTTGTGCGTACATCAACAATTCGCTCATAATGTCCAAGATCAAGATCCGCTTCAGTACCATCATCCGTTACAAAAACCTCACCATGTTGGTACGGGTTCATTGTACCAGGGTCGATATTGATATATGGATCGAATTTTTGCATTGTTACTTTTAGACCGCGATTCTTTAATAGTCGGCCCAAGCTTGAAGCAGTAATTCCTTTGCCCAGTGAAGAAACAACGCCACCAGTAACGAAGATATATTTTGTCATTAGCTAAACTCCTTTTCGTAAAAAATAAAAATAATCAAAAATAAAAAAAGCTCCCTTACGGGAGCATAATCGCACATAACGTGCCCAAATAAAATAGTATCATTTTAGGCGATTAAGTCAAGATAATTATTCTTCTTCGTCATCGTCTTCATCAGTTAATTCCGATAGCTGACCTTCAATACCATCTGGTAAGTCTTCTTCTTCCTCATCACTGGCATCATCAAAGTCGTCATCTTCTACAAAGTCGTCAGCATCAGCATCGGCTGCCGCTTCTAAATCATCATCTTCTGGATCATCGTTGTCGTAATCGATAATATCGTCACTACCAGTAGCACTAGCCAAGAAGGCGTTAACTTTCTGGTGATGAGTACGAGAATCTTCTTCATCCTCTTCTTCGGGGTGGTTAACCTCTTCATCAACCGATTCATAAGGAAACCATGAGCGAAGTGCCCAAATATTTTCACCCATTGAAATAAATTCACCATTGGTGTTCATATCTGTGTAAAATTGGGGCAAACGTTCCCTAATTTCCTCGTCGCTCTCACCTAAATACTTCTGTACGGCGTTAACAATATCGGCAAAAGCCATTCTCTTATTGTTATCTTCCAAAATTGCGCGAGCAACTTCAATCATTGATAATTCACTGCGATTTTTGTCTTTAAAGTCGTTTAATCCCACAATTGCATTCCTCTCTTTTAACAATCTTTTTTATTTTACTAGGCGTTTAAGTAAAAATCAACGTGATAGCATAATTACCCACTAAGTATAGTCCACTAAACAGGTCATATTCAATCTGAAGTTCCCTTGAGCCATCATTTTTAGTGAAAAATTTAATTAATTTTGTACTACTATTCAAGTCGGTTTGGTAACCTTGAGCAACATAACGGCACTTTTTTTGCTCACCAACTACAAAATGCAATTGAGAAAAATCATCATTACTTTTACCACGCCTGATAATTACATCATTTTCTTTAATGAGAATTTTGACCGGTATCTTATCATCTTCCAAGTAAGAAATTCTTGTTACGCCACTATTATCAACTAGCTCGCCGTGACCGGTTTTTTTAAAAGTCTCACTTGCATCTTCTTGTTTGATTTCACTAGTAAAATCTATCTTCACTTTAGTCATACTTCAATTAAATTCTCCAAGTACATATTATTATGGAAGAAATCTGCAAGTTTTGCCAAATAGTCCCACAAATAAAAAGCTAACCTGGTTGATTAGCCAATACCATACCGTCAGGTTAGCTTATAAGATAACAAGTTGTTTTTACAGTCTCATTTGTTCTTTTATTATAAAGTAAAACATGGTTTTTATCCAGAAAATATAGTTGGGGCTTTATAGTTTGACCGGCTCTTTAAGCAAATAGCTTTTCGCTAATTTTCTTTAACTTACAGCAAATTGATATCACCTAACAATATAAGCAACGCATTTATAACAATAACAGGCTGAGTAACAAAATACTGCTTAAAACTGATTATACTGGGCTACCTATTTGAGTGCCCATTCTGATCGTAGCTAATACGCGGCCTAAATAGCTATCATTCGTAACTGCCTAAACTTTTGAATCAGCCAAATATGTAATTAAGTAATTTTATTACGGAAAAAAGGACACATCCCAGTTAATACAGCCAAAATGTGTCCTCTTTAATTCTTAAGGAGATTTTTATTTTATAAATAGCGATTCAATTTAGTTCAATATGCTTAAAGATATTCGTTCATTTAATTGACTGTTACTGAAATGGTTTTATCTCTTGGTAACATATCATCGGAATAACTCTGTAGTTCAGTCTCAAGAATATCGAGATTTTCTGTTTTTTCTCTTAAGTAAGCTACCGTTAGAGGTAACAAATCGATACCCTTTTTTGGATCTAAACCTGTTATTGCTTTAATTTTTTGTAGTCTGTATTTTACTGTCTTCGGGTGAACCATCAGCATCTCAGCCAATGTTGACAGTGATACATGACTTTTTGTATACAACCAAAAAGTTATTTGTGTATCTTCATCAACCTGACCCATTTTTTTGCGAGTTGACGGATAGTCCAAGGAAGACCGAACGATATTATACATATTTGTAACTTCATCATAGTGAACTATTGGATCAAATTTACTTGTCAACATCAATGAAAATATAGCTTCTTTAATACTACCAGATAAATCAAAATGGCTTTTGCCAACTCCAACATAAGTATTTTTGGGCAAATTAGCTAAAAAATCAGCCTCTTGTTTAGGTCTCATGACATAAACTCTTTTGTTTTTACCTAAATTAAATGCCAAACGCCATTCAGGCAAGTTTCCAGTAATAGCAGAACCCACAAGTGCTATGTATTTTTCCTCTAAATCAACTCCATTCATTTTTGCACGGCCTTTAAAGCCGTTATTATCAACTGGAACGTCATAATCAGATACATAAAGCCATTCATGCATAAACTTATCAAGCATTTTTAATTCCCCTATTTAACTTTAAATTCGTATAAGTAGTTTATACTATATCATTTAAGCAATTAGATTTGCTAATTACAAATAGGCAGCCAACCAGTTTTAAATTTATACACTTATTAGTTAGTTTTAGTCTGGCAAAATCACCGTTCCATCGCCATCTTTTAAAAATGATGAAATATTATCTAAAGATGTGATAACTGCTTGCTTATTAGTTAACTCAACAAATGAAACAGCTGCTTCAACTTTAGGCTTCATCGATCCGCTGGCAAATTGATTGTCTTGCAAATATTGCTTCATTTCAGAAACTGTTACCTCATGTAAATCTTTTTGATCAGGTTTTTGATAATTAATCGAAACATGCTTTACTGCAGTTAAAATAATCAATTCATCAGCTTCAACTAACTCAGCTAACTTTGCTGCAGAAAAGTCTTTGTCAACGACAGCTTCTACACCCCGAACTTCTTCTTTTTCTCTTACAACCGGTACACCCCCACCGCCTGCGGCAATTAAAGTCATACCATTATCAACTAATACTTTGATTGCATCGGCTTCCATAATATTAATTGGTTTTGGTGATGGGACTACTCTTCTAAATCCACGACCTGCATCTTCGACAATTTCCCAATCAGGATGCTCTTTCTTAATTTCTGGTAGTTCAGATTTATTATAGAAAACTCCAATTGGTTTTGTTGGCTTTTTGAAAGCTGTATCCTGTTCTCCTACAACCGTTCTCGTCAACATAGTCGTAACTTTTACTGGCACGTTTCGTTCATCAGCTTTTACGTTTAACGCATTCGCCAGCCAAAGTCCAATTTCACCCTGAGTCATTGCTCCAACAGTATCTAGCGGCATCGCCGGATTCTTTTCGGAACTACCTTCTAATTCTTGTAACAACAAGTTGCCTACCTGTGGACCATTTCCGTGAGTAATAATTAATTGAATATTTCCTCGAGCAACTAAATCCATCAAGTAGTCTGCCGTTTTCATTAAAGCAGCTTGTTGCGCTTGTGCTGAAGGATCATCAGTTAAAATTGCGTTTCCGCCTAATGCAACAACAATTCTTTTCATATTTTCTCCATTTTTTACATTTTTAGTTTTCCTAATACTAAGGATGCGATTGCCCCTATAGCAACAAGGACTATTATCACCATAAATATCCATTCAATTTTGCTTATTGGATGACCCGTTTCTTTGCGAGCCCGATAATACAAAACAAAACCGATTACATATGCAATAGTGCACAGCCAGAGATACTGGAGGCCTGCAAAAATCATACTTAACACTTCAAAAATTAATGCAATTAGTCCTGGCAAAATTACTTTGATATTCTTTTCTTCCATTCCTATTTTTAATTGATAGGCACCAACTAAGGCATAACAAACTGCAATTGCAGAAGTACATAAAGAATACGCAAAATCATATGCTTTATCCGTAAACAATAGAGTTATCAGAAATAACTGAATTAAAATTTCCGTTAACCACAAAGAATTTGCCGGCGCACGATGCTTGTTCAGCTTTCCAAACCATTTAGGTAATAATCCTTGTTCGGCCATTAATGAAGTTGCCTCAACCGGTAACATTGTCCAAGATAGCCATGCTCCAAGAATTGAAATAATCAAGCCAATAGCGATAAAGGCGCCACCAATTGGTCCGGTCATTTCTTCAAACAAATATAATAAAACGGGATGACGCAATGTCTGTAATTTACTCAATGGTAAATAACCATATGGCAAAATTGAAACCACAACATATATACTTAAAAGTGAAACTAAGCCAATAATCGTTGCTTTCCCGGCATCAGATTTCTTTTTAGCACGGGCAGCCATCGTTGCTGCGCCCTCAATGCCAACAAAAACCCACATCATGACCATCATACAGCCTTTAATTTGCTCAAAAATTCCTGTACCCGTGGCCTGGGAGTACTT
This sequence comes from Lactobacillus sp. C449L, assembly GCF_059900815.1. Taxonomy (NCBI): domain Bacteria; kingdom Bacillati; phylum Bacillota; class Bacilli; order Lactobacillales; family Lactobacillaceae; genus Lactobacillus; species Lactobacillus sp. C449L. The sequence continues at coordinate 102,801 of NZ_JBWXGA010000002.1, forward strand.
GACACTGCCATTAAGATTGGTAGCCATGTTAGCCCAAAAATGACTAGTAAATACTCCTGCCTTAAAGTTAAGAAGTGCAATCACAATGAAAGCAAAAATTGGAATCATTTTGGTAACAGTAACAATAGCATTAATAATGGCTGCAGATTCTATTCCCCGGGTAACCAAAATCGTTAATGCCCAAGAAATAACTGAGGCAAAAACAATTGCACTGATACTATTGCCTGACTTTAAGGAAGGGATAAAGTAACCAAAAGATGACATTAACATTGTTGCGAATGCAACGTTACCTAACCAAGCTGAAAGCCAGTAACCCCAACCAGAAATAAAGCCGACAAAATCACCAAATCCTGCTCTAGCATAATCAGATACACCAGTTAATTCTGGCTTATTTAAAACTAAATAATTAAGGCAGAGCGAAAGCATCAAAACTCCAACTCCGGTAATAGCCCAAGCAATAAGTGCTGCACCTGGGGTAGCCGCCTGAGCTAAAGTTGAAGGCAAATCAAAAATTCCTGACCCAATTGCTGAGCTCACAACCAAGGCAACTAAAGCAGGAAGAGCAATGCCTTGATTCTTAGAATTAGCCATTATTTTCCTGCCTTCTCCAGCTCTGGAACAGCCGGAATGAAGAGATTACCTAACGTGGCAGCCATAATTGCTTTAATTGAGTGTTTTCGATTTTCTGCTTCTTCCCACTGACGAGCATATTCACTTCTAAACACTTCATCAGTGACTTCCATTTCGGTAATACCATATTGTTCTTTTATTTCTTTACCATACTCAGTATGAGTGTCATGAAATGCAGGTAAGCAATGCATGAATATTAGTTGACCTTTAGGAGTACCAGTCTTTTCCATCATTTCCATATTAACTTGATATGGTTTTAGTAGTTTTACTCTGCTTTCCCAATCGGTTTCACCCATTGATACCCAAACATCTGTATAGATGACATTAGAGCCTTCAACACCCTTATCAATATCAGCAGTAACTAACAATTTTGCTCCTGTCTCAGCTGCAAACTTATTTGCTAAGTCAACAACTTCTTGACTCGGATGTAATTCTTCTGGAGCAACAATATGCACATTTACCCCAAGCATTGCTCCTGTAACCAGTAGCGAGTTAGCCATGTTATTACGGCCGTCACCAACAAAAGTTAATGTCAAGCCACGTAGGTGACCGAAGTTTTCCTTTACTGTCATAAAATCTGCAATCATTTGAGTTGGATGCCATTGATCAGTTAAGCCATTCCAAACCGGAACTCCTGAGTACTTGGCTAATTCTTCAACGTCTGATTGTTTAAATCCTCTAAACTCAATTCCATCAAACATCCTGCCTAAAACAATTGCTGTATCTTCAACTGATTCTTTTTTTCCAAGTTGAATATCATTTGAACCTAAATATTCAGGGTGTGCACCTAACTCAATTGCTGCAGTAGTAAAAGCTGAGCGTGTTCTAGTTGAAGTTTTTTCGAAGAGAAGTGCAATATTCTTGCCCTCCAAATAATGATGAGGAATGTTGTTATGCTGCAACGTCTTTAAATGAAGACCAAAATCTACTAAATATTGAATTTCAGCAGGTGTGAAATCTTTTTCAGCTAATAGAGAACGTCCTTGAAATACGGAATTAATTGCCATTTTTTAACCTCTTTTTCTTTTTTCAGTTTTGACTTATAAATCTTCTCGCCATAATGGTTGTGACATGCATCGAGGTCCACCCCGTCCACGTGATAATTCACTTGAGATAATTTCATGCACCAAGATGTCATGCTTTCTCAAGATTTCGTTACTAATATAGTTTCGGTTGTAAGTTACGACTTCGCCCGGAGCAATTGTTAAAGTATTTGAGCCATCGTTCCATTGTTCACGCGGAGCGACAATATCATCACCATTTCCAGTTAAAATCAAATCTAATTCAGAAAGGTGCAAAACTAACTTAAGTGTTTCTTCTAAATCAGTATGATGCTCCATGTTAATTGCACCTTTTTCCCCAGGGGTTAATACAAAAATATTCATTTTCCCAGCTTCATCCATAATTCCTGGAAAAACAGTAAATTGATCTTTGTTAACCATTGTGAAAACAGTATCTAGATGCATCATTGCATGATTATGTGGAATTTCAATTGCAATCACGGTATCAAAATTACTATCTTTATTAGAAAATAATTCTCTGGCTAAACCTTCAACTGATTTAGAAGATGTTCGTTGCGATACTCCGATAGCCAAAACATGATCATTTAGTACCAGCTCATCTCCGCCTTCAATTCTTGTATCGTGATCACGATTACGCCAAATATCTACTTTCCCAGCAAATCGAGGATGATATTTCATCACAAATTCAGTGAAAAGTGATTCGGGACGGCGTGCCGCAAAAGTCATATGATTGATTGTAATTCCAGAACCCATTGACGCTTGTGGATCTCTAGTAAAGTAGGCATTAGGCAATGGGTCAAGCAAAAATGGATTATTTGCATCACTGCCTGCTAAATCGTGCAACGACTCGTTTTTAACATCAAGAGCAACTTCATTTCTACGCACACCACTATATAGCTTTGACACCATGTCCTTGATGTCAAAACTGTTAAGGTATTCTTGCAGAACATCATGCGTTGTTCCCGAACCGTATCCATGCTCATCTAAATACTGCTCAAGAAATTCGTTTTTAATCGATTCGCCTTGAGAGAGTGCTTCGACAGCTAAGTTATCAATATATAAAGTTTCTACACCATTGTTTCTAAGCGTTTCAGCAAAATAGTCATGTTCTTTTTGAGCTATTTTTAGATAAGGAATGTCATCAAATAAAAGACGTTCCATTGTATTCGGCGTAATATTTTCTACTTCTGCACCGGGTCGCTTCAGTAAAACTGTCTTTAATTTTCCGATTTCCGAATTAACATTAATTGCCGGATTATCCATATGTATTTCTCCTTTGTTTATTCTTGAAATCAATAAAAAGCGCTTTCACTAATTTACGTTTACATTATTGCAAAAACGACTTATCGACAAAACGGTAATTTTGCTAGACTTTTTTATCCTAATGGATAAAAGCAGACAAACGAAAAGCACCCCTAATCATTGAAAAAGTGCTTTTATCATTTATTTCTAAATTGCTGGTTAAATTACTATATTATTAAGTAAAACAATAAGACCGTAATGTAACTAACCTAAAAAAAGTAAGTTTGTTATAATCTAAGTAACTAATAGGTTTTTAATTTTAGTCAACAATAGAACTTTGAGGAATTTATATGTCTAAGTTTCAAAGCAGAAAATTAGCCAAAGAAATTGTGCTCCGCGATCCGGTTCACGATTATATCCATATCGAGGATCAAGTGATTTTAGATATCATAGAAACAAAAGAGTTTCAGCGTTTGCGACGAATCAAACAGCTTGGCCCGATTACCTATGTTTTTCCAGGTGCCACGCATACTAGATTCGAACACAATCTAGGAGTTTATGAACTTACACGCGAAATTTGTAATATTTTTGCTGAAAAATATCCTTCTCGTACTCCTGGTGATGGTCTCTGGAACGATGACAATCGGCTTCTGGTTGAATGTGCGGGCTTACTTCATGATATTGGCCATGGTCCATACTCTCATACTTTTGAACATCTTTTTGGCACGAATCATGAAAAACTTGGTCAGAGAATTATCACTGATCCGAACACTGAAATCAATCATGCACTGCGTAAAGTTGGTCCAAATTTCCCTGAACTAGTTGCAAGCGTAATTGCAAAGACATACCCTAATCCCCAAGTAGTTAAGATGATTTCCAGTCAAGCAGACGCTGACCGCATGGATTATCTAAGAAGAGATGCTTATTTCACAGGAGTAACGTACGGAGAATTCGATCTGTCCAGGATTTTACAAGAAATTAGACCATACAGTGGCGGAATTTGTTTCACTATGGCAGGAATGCATGCTGTTGAAGACTATATTGTGTCCCGCTATCAAATGTATCAGCAAGTTTATTTTCATCGTGTTGGTCGATCAATGGAGGTTATCTTGCAGCACTTGCTTGAACGAGCTCAATTTGTTTATCAGCAAGGAAACCTCCAGGTTACTTCAAACTTGGCTACTTTCTTAGCTGGTAGCTGGACATTAGATGACTACCTTAAATTAGATGATGGTGTCATGGAATCAAACTTCTTAATGTGGACAGAGGCAAGTGATCCGATTTTAGCCGATCTTGCGAACTGCTATTTATTCAGGAAACCCTTAGAGAGTGTCTGTATTGATGAAGAAACCGAAAATTTACTACCCAAATTGACTGATCTGATTAAGCAAGCCGGCTTTGACCCAGAATATTATACTGAGACCAATTCGGCTTTTGACGAACCTTATGATGCATATAAACCAAATGGAAAGAACGCTAATAGTCAAATTGAAATTATGCAATCTGATGGACAGTTAATTGAATTATCGCAGCTGAGCCCACTTGTTCGTGCTCTCAACGGAACCATTCAAGGTGACGAGCGTTTCTTTTTCCCTAAAATTATGATGTCAAACAATGAAGAACCACAAATTTTCGATCCGCTGTATCAGCAATTCCAACGCTATATTAAAAACGGCCAATTGCGATACCTAAGAAAACCAAAAAGAAAATAAAAAAGGCTGAACCATTTTAGGTTCAGCTTTTTAATGATAACTTCTTTGACTTTCACATTTAATCCAAAAATTATCATTAGCTATTTGACTCATTACTTATAAATTGTCATTCCCAGTTTCAGGTAAGTGATTTTTTACATATAAAGCCGGTTGTCAACAAAATCAACTAAGCTAAAGTTGTATCTCCCTATCAAATAACTGCTTCATCTGATCATTGAAACTGTGGGCAATGAATATTACTGTTGCAGGTGTTGAAATCACCTGACGCAAAATCTCCATTGTAGCTTTTTGATCGATTGCGCTGGTACCTTCATCAATCAGAATTATCTCGCTTTGATGTACCAGCGCTCGCACCAATACGATTTTTTGTCGTTGACCACCGGAGATATTCAACTTGTTCAAATCTATCTGCTCGTCGAGTCCCTGAGCGAATTTTGCCACATCACCGGCAAACTGGGCTTTCTTAACTAAAGATGGCAAGGCGTTCCTTAGCTTTTTCTTAAACATTGTCATATTATCAGCAATGCTGACTGGGAAAAGAACAGGCTCTTGCGGAATGTATCCTACCCGGCTCATGTCGGGATTGACCACTTTATCACTTTCATCCTTAAAAATAACTTCCCCCGTATTGGGCTTAATCTGTCCCAGAATAATCTTGAATAGGGTTGTTTTACCGGAACCTGAATCACCAGTCAGCAAAATTTTTTCACCTGGTTGAACATCAATATCTGGGAAAAATAGGCTTTCACCATTGGGAAACCTAAGGCTAAGGTTGCGCGTGCTAATAGCAAAAGGAGTTTCAACTTGAGTAGATTGAGCATGTTCAACTATACTGCTTGCTGTTGCAATTTCAGCGTTCAACTTTTCTGTGCCTTTCATCTGACCGTAAGCGCCAACTATTTCTTGAATCGCGGCGCTCATATAGTATTGGCAATTCCCACTAGCAACAAGCACTCCAAAAGCCACTTCGCCGTTTTTGATTAAGTAACCTGAGAGAAAAAGCAAAATAAAAGAAAAGACAACGGATATTAGACCATTAATGCTCGATAAAAATTGCATTACCCCTATTTGCTTGATATTAGCACTCTCTAATTTTTCAGCAGCTGTATCGGTTACCGCAAATAGCTTTGCTCCTGCTAAGTAGCGTCTAATCTCATCAATTCCGTTTAACCATTTATTTAGGTCGTCTAGATATTGTTGATTGCTATCTGAAATTTGCATTGATGCTTTTTGCAAAGGTTTTTCAATTAACTTAGGTATTGCTAAAGAAACAAACGTCATGATGGCAATTGTTAATAACAGACTCCAATGTAGAGTAATCAGTAAGACTAAAACAGATATAAGCAAAGCTATACTACCGGTTAAGTTTAAAAACGCATCGAGATAATTTTCTTTATTTTGCACTAAATCATTCGTTAAACGGTTTTGGACTTTTGCTACAGAATGTTCAAGTCCATCTTCATAAAAATGATCCGTAATTTGCTGACGTAAAATGATATTGTATTGTTCTTCTTGTTTAGATACCAGATAGTCATTTAGTCCTTGTAAAAAATAGTCAAACAAAATAACTAGAAAATCTATTGCCATGGTTGTAAAACATGTTCTCAGATCATAGCTTTTTATTGCTGTTGTAATAACAATGATTAGCTGAGTAGCGACAATCATTAATACATAAAAGGTAATATTATTAATCATTAACCAGATAAATCTTATTGGATTAATTTTGAAAAAATCGCTAATTGTCATTTTCTTTTCCTTTCTTGATATTCGTAGTCAAATGGATTTGCTTGTCAAATTTTGCCTTTAAATCAGGACTAAAATTATGCGCAATTAGCAGAATCGTCGCTTCTGTCTTTAGCAGCTCATTGATAATTTGCTTGACACCTTCCCTGTCAATTGCACTAGTGGCTTCATCAAGTAAAAGAAACTCGTCATCATGAATTTCCGCCCGTGCCAGAAAAACTTTTTGTTTTTGTCCACCAGATAAGTTATTTTGGTCTAAGTCAATTAAAGTGTCGGCATGAGCTGGCAACTTGGCCAAATCCGGTGCTAACTGCACTTTTTGAATAATGTCACCAATTTTGCTTTTCAGCTGCTGATTGAACATCATAATATTATTAGCAATGGTATCGGGAAAAAGGCTTGCATCTTGAGCTATGTAACCAACGTGGGCTTCACTCGGCTTAACCACCTGGCCCTTGTCATTTGTATACAGCACCTCTCCACATGTAGGTTCAATCTGACCTAGTAAAACTTTGAACAAAGTTGATTTTCCAGTTCCTGAATCTCCAGTCAAAAGAACCTTTTCGCCTTTTCGGATTTCAAAATCAGGATAAACGATAGTTTCACCATGAGGATATTTAATCCTTAAATTATGGCTTTGAATTCCACTAACAGGAATACTTTTAGGTTTATCTGCAATAATTTCAGCTGATTTTGCTATTTGATTCCGCAGTTTTTGAGTAGACTTAATCTTAGTCATTGCGCTAATAACTTCCCAAAGGCCATTAAAAATGACCGATGAAAAACTAGCACTTACTAGCCAGTCGCCAATCGTCACCTGATGATTAAAAAATAAAACTGCGCCCCAAAGGCCAATTCCTATTTGACCAATAGCATTACCGATGCCATTAATAATTTCTGAAGTGCCTTCTAGCTTTTTTTGCCGAATGTTAGCATTAGCTAGCTCTTGACTGCTTTGATTGATTGCCTGCTTTAGATTTTCTTTAGCATGATATCGACGCAATTCGCTTAAACCTGAGAACCAATTAGCAATTGTATTTAGTAAAATCGAATTCTTTTCAGCAGCTTGTGCAGAGGATTCGGATAACTTTTTGGACAGTATTTGGGGTAAAATCAATACAACTACTGTTACCAAAAATGTTGCAGTCACAAGAGACCAGTGCATCGTAAACATTGCGGTAATAGCCATTAAAACCTTTAAAAGCATACTCCAAATGTTAATCCAGGGATTGGCATAATTATCAGTTAAAACCTTTAAATTATTTACTAACTGATTTTCTATTTCTGTTATTTGCTCAGTTCCTTGTTCGTAGTATTGCTTCATTATGCGAGCTCGTATTTGATGCAAGTATTTTTGTATTTGTGTATTGAATAGATAAGTGGCTAAGGGCGATAAGAAAAAAGAAAGTAATCCCACACCCGTTATAATTAACAGCCAAAGAACTGCTCTATTCCAGTTTCCTTTAGTCAAGTTATCAGTTGCATATTTTAATAAATAATTATTTAGCGTATCCGCAATTGCAGCGATTACGTAAACCATCATCATTATTATGGCTCGAGGTATATTTGATTTAAGAAGGTCCTTTAGGGACATTGTGCTCATCCTCTCTCTTTTTGTTTTCTTTTATTAAACTCTAGTCTTTTTCAAATACAATAGACTTTGAGTAAGCGGTCATTTCATATAACTAAGTGGCCGATTTTAGGACACAAAAAAACCTGCTTTAAAATAGAGCAGGTTTATCTTGAACTAAAAAATCCACGTTCAAGCGTGGATTTTTCATATTTTTATTTATGTTTATTTTCTTGGTATCTTGTATTAAACAATGGACTAAGTGGTTCATTCTTTTGAATGCACTTAATTGCATCCCCTATAAGAGGACCAACGGAGACAAGCAACGTTTTGTCTAGTTTCTTTTCATCTGGCTGGTTAATTGAATCAGTTAAAACAAGATTTTTAATCGGCGAATCGTTTAATCGCTGTACAGCAGGTCCAGATAACACCGCGTGAGTCGCACTAGCATATACTTCAGTAGCACCCGCATCGATTAGCGCCTGCGCAGCTAAAGTGATTGTACCAGCAGTATCAATCATGTCATCAATAATAATTGCTCGCTTACCTTTAACATCACCAATAATGTTCATAACTTCTGCAACATTTGCCCGCGGACGACGTTTGTCGACAATTGCAATTGACGTACCTAAAAATTCAGCCAGTTTACGTGCACGAGTAACACCACCATGATCAGGTGACACAACCACTGCATCTTTTTCCAAGCTCTTACACAGGAAGTAATCAGCCAATAATGGTGCGCCCATTAAGTTATCAACCGGAATGTCGAAAAAGCCTTGAATTTGCGGAGCATGCAAGTCTAATGACAAGACTCTGGTTGCACCGGCTTCTTGAAGCATATCTGCAACTAATTTTGCAGTGATTGGTTCACGTGGACGGGTTTTACGGTCCTGACGAGCATATCCGTAATACGGAATCACAATGTTAATCGTCTGCGCACTTGCTCGACGAACTGCATCAATCATAATCAAAAGCTCCATCAAATTATCATTTACTGGAACACTCAATGATTGAATCAAATACACATCTTTGCCACGAACTGATTCGTCAATATTAATTTGAATTTCACCATCACTAAATCGTTGAACACTAGATTCACTGAGTGGAATACCAACACGATCAGCAATTTTCTCAGCTAACGGTACATTCGAATTAAGGGCAAACAACATCATATTGTCTTTATAAGACATAATTTCCTCCGTATTATATTTGTCTACAACTTATTATTTTACCAAAAGTTGCCAAAAAAAGTTATTACTTATCATTTATTATTCAACTTTCCTAAGCTACATTCAAGCCTTTGGTACTAAATATTAAATTTCAAGTGGTCTTCTTTTCAAATTAATTTACAGCGTATTTTAATTTCTGAACAATACTAACAATTGATAATAAAAAGCCCTGAACAAACAATTCAGGACTTCTTAGTTTAATTTTCTTGTAAAACTTGACCAACGTTGCCGTGGTGATCAGCTAAAAGCTGACTAGCCTCAGCTTTATTTTTGCCAGTTTTAATCATTACAATTGCCAATCCAACTTCGTTATCAGTTTCCTTCAAAGTCTTTGCTGCTTCTTCAAGGCTTGCTCCGGTAGTTGTGCTGATAATGCGACAAGCACGATCAACCAGTTTGGTATTAGTTGGTTGAACATTAATCATCACATTTTGATATACCTTACCCTGTCTAATCATTACGCCGGTTGAAATTGTATTTAAAATTAGTTTTTGAGCAGTACCAGCTTTCATTCGGGTTGATCCCGTAATTACCTCAGGACCAACTACAGCTTCAATAGCAGTCTGTGCATGAAGTCCAATTTCTGAATTTGGAACACATGCAATCGAAACGGTATATGCACCAACGCTTTTAGCATAATCAAGACAGCCAATTACATACGGAGTCCTGCCACTTGCAGCTAGTCCTAAAACTGTGTCTTGCGGGGTTAAATTTAGATTATGCAAATCGCTTTTACCTAGATCAATAGAATCTTCGGCACCTTCAACAGCACAATACATTGCTTCCTTGCCACCAGCAATCAGCCCAACTGCACGCTCAGGTTTAATGCCATAAGTTGGAACTAATTCAGCTGCATCAAGCACACCCAATCTGCCACTAGTACCTGCTCCAACATAAATTAACCGGCCTCCTTGGGCGTAAAGTTTGGCTGCCTCATCAATCGCTTGTGCAATTTTTTGCGCCTGAGTTCCAACCGCTTTTGCTACTTTTTGGTCTTCTTGATTGATTGTCTTAACCATTTCAAGTGTCGACATCGTATCAATGTGTTTGGTAGCTGGATTTCGGGTTTCAGTAACTAATTTGTTAATCTTCATTAATCTCACTCATACTTTTTATTTGGTGACTACAGTAACCGCAGTTTGTCCAGCATCTATCTTTCCAGAAACATCTGGGGAAATTTTAGCAACATCATCCATATTTGTAATAATAGTCATGACATCAGCTGCTTTTTCAGCCTTTTTAATTGCCGCTACATCCATTTTAGCAATGATATCACCGCGTTTAACATCCTGTCCACTTGCTACTTTAATTTCAAAAGGGGCACCTTTTAAATCAACAGTATCAATACCAAAGTGCAAAATAATTTCTAACGATCCTTGCGTAGTTTCCATTGTAATTGCATGCTTAGTATCCATTATTGTTAATATCCGGCCATCAGCTGGAGCAACAATTGTTTCGCTATCGGGAACAACCGCAAAACCATCACCGACCATTTTTTGCGAAAAGACATCATCAGGAACTGCAGACAATTCTTCAAATTGGCCACTAACTGGGCTTGCTAGATCCACGGTAATATTTTCAGTTGCAACTGTTTTTGTTTCAGCAGGTGTATGCACTGTATCAGCGCTAGCAGGCGTTTCAATTAAAGAACCATCTTCATTTTTCGCAACCATTGCACTCTTAGGCACACCCCAGAAGTAAGTTAAAATAAAACCGCCAATGTATGCGGATAGTAGTCCAACACAGTAAATAAGCGCTTTGTTATTTGCAATTAATGGAATTAGGGCAACACCAGAAGTACCAATAGCTACAGAACCAACATTACCAAAAGCACCTAAAACAGCACCGCCGACACCACCGCCAAGACAAGCAGTAATAAATGGTCTACCAAGTGGTAGTGAAACCCCATAAATTAACGGTTCACCAACACCTAAAATACCAACAGGTAAAGCTCCTTTGATCAACTTAGTTAACTGCTTGTTTTTACGACATTTTACCCATAATGCAATTGCAGTACCGACTTGACCACCACCGGCCATTGCTAGAATAGGCAATAGTGGAGTATAACCCATTTTCTGAATCATTTGTAAGTGAATTGGCGTTAATATTTGGTGTAAGCCCAGCATTACCATTGGTAAAAATGCAGTTCCTAAGATAAAGCCAGCTATTGGTCCACCGACTTTCAAAACCCAATTAATGCTACCAACAAGTGAATTAGATAGCCAGCCAGCAAATGGCATAATTAAGAAAATCGTTGCTAAACCCATTATTAACACTGTTAAGAACGGCGTAAAGATAATATCAATGGAATCAGCAATATGCTTGTGGAAAAACTTCTCAACGTAAGACAATAGCCAAACGCCAATCAGAACACCGATAATTCCGCCTTGACCTGCTGCTAAAGGTTGTCCATCAAAAATGTTGGGAATTGTCACCGGAGCAATTACTCCTGGTAAATAAACAATTCCACCTATTATTCCGCCTAAACCAGGTGTTGCACCAAATTCTTTAGCGGCATTTATTCCCACGTAAATATTAAGAAAAGTAAATAAACCACTTGAAATCACACCTAGGACAGTCAAGCTTAAAGACCAGCTTGCTGGCACCATTTTGACGGCCATCATATTCTTTAAGATGCCTGAAACTCCAGAGATTAATCCAGCACCAATAAAGGCGGGAATTAAAGGAATAAAAATAGCTGAAATATGCTGTAAAGCTGCTCGCCACCAAGTATTCTTCTGGCTAGCTTTTTGAGCCGCGTGGACTTCGTTTGCTTTTTGCATAACTTCATTTTTATCCTGCTCATATGAACTAGTAGAGCCTTCACCTGCGTTTTCAGGAAATGGTTCACTTTCTTTAACACCAGCAGCATCAACCATTTTTTGAGCAACCTTTGCATTGACACCAGAACCGACAACAATTTCTAGGGTATCGCCTTCAACGACGCCCAAAACACCATCAATTTTTTTCAGTCCTGCAATGCTAACCTTGCTACTATCTCTAACGATGATCCGTAATCGGGTCATACAGTGATAAAGTGACTGAACGTTTGATATTCCGCCAATCTGGCTGTATATTTCTTTAGCCATCTCAGCATATTTATCTGTACTCATTTCTTCCTCCTAAATTTGAAAACAAAATTATTATATAATTAAATATACCAATTTTCAACTATTATATAAACTTGCTTATTTTTAAGCGGTTTACTCAATAAACCTAGCTTATACCAATATTAATAAAATTTGCTATTTCAACCATTTTTGTTGATAAAGCTTGATTAAATCACGTGATTTTTCAACTGCCTTAGCACTGTTTTGAAAATCATGACTAAAATATAAATAAAAAATCACATTAATAACATAAAACTGTCCAGCGATTGAGTTAGTTGCTCCCACTCTGACATCAGGCTCAATTGGCTTGCATGTGGTTAACGCTAAGTCAGCTATTTTCAGTAAACTATTTTGACCAAACATCGTTAAGGTAATTACAAATAAATGATGCTGCTTAGCATAGTTAGCCAAATATAAACATTCTGGCGTTTCGCCGGAATTAGAAATCAGCCACAAGGTACTTTTTGCAGTTGCACTGGCAATTTGTGTTAGTAAAACATGGAAATCTTCTTCACACGTGACATTGCAACCAATTCTAGTCCATTTCTGATAAATGTCTTTGGCGGCTAGCGACGAAGCTCCAAGACCAAATACATAAATATGATTTGTTTCTATTAGTTTCGTAACAACTTCTTCACAAACTTTTTTATTAAGTAAATTCTGAGTTTGACTAAGATTTTCTATCTCATTTTTGATCAACTTATTACTAATCGATTCAAATGACTCATTAGCATTAATATCAAGCTGTGTATCTTTCGTATCACTTTCTTCTTGAGCAGCTAAATCACGCGAAAGCATTACTTTCATAGTCGTATACGAATCAATTTGTAAACTTTTGACTAGCCGAGAAACAGTTGCAGCACTAGTTTTTGAAGCTTCCGCTAAATTGTTAATTCCCATTTGGACAGCTTTTTGGGGATTGCTTAAAATATAATCAGCAATTTTTTTTTCTGAAGTGGTCAAATATTTTCTGGCTGCCTCGACACGGCTCTTAAAATTCATTTTTATACTCCATTACCTTTTATTTTCTAGCATAATACCTTAGGCTAGAAAATTTCATTAACTTTTTCACCCTCCTTTGTTTACGCTTTCATTATATATTATTGAAATATTTTTTCAACATATTTTTTATTTAAGTGATAATTTTTTTCATAAATTGACAAAAAAAGCTAAAAGCACATTCAAAGTGCTTTTAGCCGTTGAGAATTTTTTATTTTACTAATAAAAACTCATCCGTATTTAATCGATGAGCGCCCAGCCTAGTTACTATGTGGTTAGAGTGCTCACGTATTGGCTTCAAAATAGAATCATGAGTATATGAAATAAATGTAATTGAATACTTCTCATCAATTGCACTTTGAACCGTGGCTTTAAGGCAATTCTGACTCATCAAACCAACAACAAAAATATTCTCAGGTTTCATCTGATGAATCTTTTGAGCCAAATTTGATTCTTTAAACGCATTATCTTCTTTTTTGGTAAAAACAGGCGCTGCATCTACAATTTTGAGTTTTGCAGATAAATCTCCATGATTTTCCTGTTTAATATAAAAAATCGGCTCATTACTTTCTTCAAAAGTTTTGATAATACGATTAATTTGGTTAATCCGTCTAGAAAGACCTGATTTTCCTCCTAAAAATCGCATGGGCTGTTCTTGAACGTCAACAACAAGTAGCAAATTATCTGCTGGCATGGTTATCCTCTCGCATGATGAATAGTATATAAACTAATAACTCTTAATATATTATATAGAGATACAGTTAATTGGCTGATTACTTAATCAATCTACTATTTCTGTATCTGCTTTCATTATAACGCGTTAGCAGGAACTTTCAATATAATCATTATTACAAAAAATGAAAATTTGTTACAAAAAGGTAATAGTCATTATTATTCCAGCAATAAATACTATTTAAATTTCACCTTATTAGCTCAGATGTTTTTAGCTAATACTCTGTTTGAAAAATTATCCTTTGACCAGCTTCAATATAATCCAATAAAGGTAAGTCGGCAGGGACCACCCTTGCCAAAACATTGATTCGATCATCAGCCGGTAGATCGCATCTAGTAATTTGTAATTCGCTTTGATAGCGTAAGTATCGACGATTATCACAGGTAATTGTTCCCTTTGGCCGTGGCATGATTTCTTCCTGTGGTTCAGTATCAAATAGCTGACGAACCCGTCCTTCTGTCAGACGAACAACATCGCGAGCAACATCGGGACGATTATGCCATTCATGCTCAAATAAATCTGGTAGGTCATCATCGATATGCAACGTTACCGAATCTGTTTTCACATAATTGGTAAAACTAATAACCGTGGACGATTTCAAAGCTGCATCCCCAATAAAAATACAGTCGCAACTTAGTTTTTTTAATTCAAGCATTGCCGCCAGCGGATTTTCGTTACGTTGTTTTTCAAGTGTTGGTAATCCAGCATTAATTGGACCGCGACGTTTGCTGTCTCCAGCCACAAAGGCAACGGTTTGTAAATTCATTTGATGAAGCCACTTGTTCTTTTCTTCAAACCAAACTGAATCAAGCCCAGTTTCAGGACGAGGGTAATAATTATGCCATGCCAAAAGATGATTAAAATCTGCTCCATGTACCCGTAAGTCGTTAATTTCATCTTCATTAATCGTACTTGCATTTAGGGCAATTGTCATTTCTTTAGATAGTTTTGCAATTAAATTAGCATCAACTCCATCGTCAATTCTCAATCCTGTTAAGTTTAAAGACTTAATCTGATCCATATCATTGATTGAAATGCCGAGTTCTTTAAGTCCTTTTTGGGAAACATCAGCAATTACGTTGGTTTCCAGATTTTGACACCATTTAATTAATTCACTTAGCCTTTTCAAAACGACACTTGTATCATCTTCAGGAATATGCAAAGAAGTAAAAACCGTGGTCAAACCTGCATTACGCATTGCCAAGAGATAATTATAATCATCTGCTGTTAAATCGTGGTTAAGATACATTGAAAAACCTAACATGTTTTCCATTTCTCCCTTTTCTTTATATCGAACAAAATTACTAGATATTATTATACTATGTTATTGACAAAAATAAGTGCCTAATCAAAAAAAAGCCGTATTAATTCACGGCTTTTTTTGATTATTCAACTTAAAAATCAGCCTTAATCTTCTCGAAGATTAAAAGTACTCCACGGTTCAACTAAGTCTAATAAATCCATGTCATCATCACTTAAATGACCAACTAAATTTCTTCGACCATCATTTTTAAACGGTGTCAGTACTACTTGTAGTTCACCTTTGTATCGCGGATACTTTTCGTTAACAACAACAATATCGCCAATTTCAAATGTTATCGGCTCATTGTTATGAGCTGGAATTTTTTCTTCAGCGTATACAACACGCGTCTTAGTGTCTCGCAATAAAAACTCAGAAGCATCTCCGCGATACAGGTGTGCATCCTGCAAGCAAATTGTTCGTTCAATTTGAGAAACATCTTTTTCGAATTTAATTCCCATGGTTGGAAATGTACTATTAAATGCTTTAGCTGCTGCAGCTAGTTCTTCTTCACTTGCGAAAGCATTTCCGATAATAATGTCATCAATCATTTTGGTTAAACGCAAGTGCGTAACCTGACTGTAGATATTTCTTAAACGGTCATTCTCCATGGTTGGAAGCCCTTCGTGAACCGGCCATGGGCCAAATTGCGCATTTTTCGAAGAAATAAACGCTGCTGTGTGAAGACCATATTCACGGTACTTGAATGAGTAGTCCATAAAAATATCTTCACTTAACCCAGTATATTCCTGGGGATAGAAGTTGTGACAGCCAACTAAGTTATCCGGTTCCGGATCATAAGACATAATACTGTCAAGATAATTCGTGCCACGACTCATGTTTAACTCAATCTTTAAACCGTATGGATTATGAGTCATTGCAGCTTCTTCCATGCCACTGAAGCCTTCATCTAGACGCAGCCCCCAAACCCCTAAGTCATGAAAGAAGGCCAAATTATTGTACTTGATATTTAACTCCTTAAATAAGCCGGGATTTATATCAACTACGGTGGTAAAGCCTAGTTTATTAGCATATTCAATATCTTTTTTTAACTTTGCCAATAAGTCTTCGCCATCAGCACTTTTTAATTGTAAAAGTGATGTAAAAATGCGCGTATAGCCATATTTATGGGACAAATCCATATATTTTTTATCTTGCTCAAAGGTACTTTGTTCAGGATAAAGTGAAATACCTAACTGTTTCATATGATTATTGCTCCTTAAACCTTATCTAATTTATTTGGATCTATTTTATTTGATGCAATGAAGAACTATTTTAAAAATAGTAATTATTTCGCTACTAGGAAAGCAATTATTCTCTCACAATTTAACGTTCTTTAAGCGATATTCATAAAAAGACGGCATTTAAAATGCCGTCTTTTTTCATTCTGCAAACTATTTATTAGTAGTTGCATAATCTGAAATAGTTAAAGTTTGTTGGAAACCATTTGCACTAGTAATCGTCAAAACGGTATTGTTATTACTGAATTGAACTGCAGTTTTATCAACACCATTTGCAGTTGCAGCCAGTTGCACGATTTGATCAGCTTCAGCAATAGTTAAGTTTTTAAGATCTGAAACTATTACCTTTTTGCCATTAAGTGCAGCCTTAGCAGTATTAATCTTACCCAAAGCGTCATTAACTTGAGCAACCGTTGAAGCGGCCGTGTTTACTTGAGTACCAGTTGTTACAGCAGAATCATAAGCAGCACGTAATGACTTAGATGATAACTTATATGCATCACTTGCTTTGACTGTTGCGTCTTGGGCCAGAGCATCTTGCAGTGCCTTCTTGTCAGTTGCCGAAGCATTAGTTGTTTCGTTTTTAGCAGCTTCTGGTGTGTTAATCGGCGTCAACTTATGTCCACTAACAATGCTAATGTCGTCTTCTCTTAAAAAGCCATTTTTATCACTTTGCAATTTGTAGAACAAAACAGCTTTGTTTTCTGCTTGAACCCAGATGTAGCGTAGTTCATTTACACGTGCAGTATGACCCTTGGCAAAAGTCTTAGTTGCTTGAACAACTCCCTTATCGGTATAAACTTTAGCATCGCGAGCAAGAGTTACCATTGTGGTGTTTTGGTCATCATCTGGTTTGGCATTTGATGGATTCAGTTGCTTACCTGTAATCACACCAACATTACTCTTTTTAACCCATTGATCAGTACCAGGATAATTGCTATCGTTAATTCGATAATATAATTTATCTCCAATATATTGCAACTTGTCTACTTGAACTTTTTGACCTTTTGCAATTAATTTCTTAGTTGCATTACCCTCACCATCGTAAATGTACGCATTATGGCTCAAGATAATCATGGTTGGATCGTTTTGATTATCACTTGGAGTGTCATCGTTTGGATCATTAATTGGCTTTAATTTTGCACCAGTAATTTTACCAACGTTAGCTGCCTTGATAAATTGATTATCTTGACCACTAATTCTGTAATAAAGCTTCTTATTGATGTAAATTAACTGGTCAACAGTAACACTTTGACCCTTCTTAACCTTTTTCTTTTCAGTTTTGCCTTTTGCATCATAAATATATGCATTGCGCTTAATTTTTGCTGTAGCTGTTGCTGTTGTCTTGCCAACCTTTTTGCCGTCAACGTAACCAACATTTGCTGCTTTAACAAAAGCTCCGCTGCCAATGTCATAATAGTCTATACCATCAATGGTAACTTTATCCTTGTACTTTAAAGTAACGCCTTTGCCAATCTTGGTATTTTTGGCACTACCCATATAAGTCTTCAACCGTTTGCCGTCTTTATCATAAACATATGCATTATGGCTTAATTTAATTGTGCCCTTTTTTGAAGCTTTTTTCTTAGCTGCAGGTTTATCAGCGGCTTGCACTAATACAGCCTGGCTTGCACTCAAAACTGGACTAACGCCAATAAGTGCAGCAGTCGATACCATCATTAACTTATGATTTAATTTCATTTAATTACCTCACTTTAAAATACTTCTTTATAATATATTGTATACTTAAAAAACGCTCTAATAAACAAAGATATTAAGAGCTTACTTTTTCTTAATACTATTTCTGAAAGTCATCGTCCTTAATTAAAAGACGTTCACCAGTAACTACCGCGCTCTTTTATTCCCAATTCGAATCTTTAGAAAGTGGCAGTTTTTGCCAATAGTTTGGTTTATTAACCTGCCGACCGCGAGCTATTGCCATGTCGAACTCTTCTACATCTTTTGTAATCGTTGAATCTGCGGCTATAAATGCATGATCAGCTATCTTAACTGGGGCTACTAGAGTTGCTCCAGAGCCGATAAAAGTACGGTTTCCCACAATTGTGCGGTCTTTTTTAACACCATCATAATTAGCAAATATAGTGCCACAGCCAACATTGACATCCTTGCCTAAAGTTGCATCACCAACATAAGTCAAGTGACCAACTTTTGAGTTTTCACCAATTTCAGCATCCTTGATTTCAACAAAGTTTCCAATATGAGCACCCTGTCTAATAACAGATCTAGGACGTAGGTGAGAATTAGGACCAACATCAGAATGGTTATCCATTTTAGAATCTTCAATTGTTGAGGAAGTAACGGTTACATGATTGCCAATTTTAGAATTATCAATTCTTGAGCCAGACGTAATTGTGCAATCACTACCAATTACTGAATTGCCTTTAATGACAACATTGCCTTCAATTACTGTATCGCAACCAATTTTCACATTCGCATCAATATAAGCAGTTGCGGGGTCAATAAAGGTCACACCATTTTCCATGTGTTTTTTGTTGATTCGTTCTTGCATAATTTTAGTAGCCTGCGCTAAAGCCACTCGATCATTAACACCAATACTCTCACTGAAATCGCGCATTCTATAAGCACCAATACGCTGACCTTCATTACGCAAAATTTCTAAGACATCGGTTAAATAGTATTCTCCTTGCGCATTTCGGTTGTTGACATGTGTCAGAGCCTCAAAAAGCTGCTTATTATCAAAGCAGAAAACACCTGTATTGATTTCTGTAACTTTTAGATCTTCAGGAGTACCGTCCTTCTGTTCAACGATTCGTAGTACATTGTCTTGATCATCCCTGATAATACGACCATAACCATAAGGATTAGGTGCTTGAGCTGTTAAAACGGTAGCAGCATTTCCCTTGTTTTGATGATAATCAAATAATTTTTGAAAAGTCTCGCTGGTAAATAGTGGCGTATCACCGGTAATTACTAAAGTTGCTCCATCTTTTCCAGCTAATTCTTTGCCTGCGGTTAAAACTGCATCGCCAGTACCAAGTTGCTTTGCTTGAAGCGCAAACTCAGATTTGCCTGCCAGCACTTTTTTAACTTCCTCAGCACCATTACCAACAACTGTCACTATTTTGTCAGGTTCAATTGCTTGTGCTGCTTCAACAACATGCTCAACCATTGATTTTCCACACACCTGATGCAAAACCTTATAAAGTTGAGATTTCATCCGTGTGCCTTTACCTGCCGCAAGGACAACTACAAACTTTTTCATCACTTTTAGCCTCTTTTAATTAATGAATTTATATCATCCCAGTATACCATTTTGTATACTAAAAGCGATGAAAATCAGTGTGAGCAACAATTGTGCCTGGTTCGGCTAAAATCACTTTCTTCTTGCCGTCAACTCGCTTAATTTTTACTAACGAAAGATGTCCTTCGATCAGTTTTACGTCGTCAAAATCAGCTTCACATAAAACACAAACGCCTGCAATATTACTGTTAAATTCCTTTACCAATTGCTGCATACCGGTCAAAGTGCCCCCAGCCATCATAAAGTCATCTACTAGTAAAACATTCGAGTTGTCATTCAATACTCTAGTAGGCAGTTCCATTTTTGAGACGCGATCGAGTGAAGACGAGATGTAATTAACCGAAACTGTTGCCCCTTCTGTTACTTTTGAACGTTTGCGAGCAATAATGAACGGCACATTTAAGTACCGCGCAACTGCTTGGGCTAACGCAATGCCCTTTGTTTCAATCGTCATCACAACATCAATGTTTGAATATGCGTAGCGGGTTGCAATTAGTTTGCCAATTTTTCCCAAATCTTCAGCATTGCCAAGAATATCAGAAAGATAAACAAAACCACCTGCCAAAATCCGTTGTGGATCTTCAATGCGACTAGCTAGGCTATTTAAGTATTTTTGAGCATGTTTTTTCCCCCAGAACGGGACATACCGAACACCACCTGCAGCGCCTGCAACGGTTTCTAAGATACCGTCTTGATTGTCAGCTAGTGTGTGCTTTAAAATTGCTAAGTCTTCAGAAATAGATGATTTAGCGGCTCCATAGCGCTTTGCAAAGAAAGGCAATGGTATCAAGTCGTGTGGCCGCTCCATTAAATACTTGGTCATATCAACCAGTCTCTCTGAACGTTTCATAAAATCTCCTCCCTATTGTTTGTTTTTTGCCAGTTTCTACTATACACTGAACGACAAAAAAAGGCACTAACATTGTGCAAAATGTTAATGCCAAAAAAGTATACTCGTTTAAATTCTAATTCAGTTTATTCAACTGCATCATCAAATTTTAATGTTATATTTTTGGTTAACAAATCCGTGTAGCTGTATGAAACATGCTTGAAGTTGTTTTGATCTTGGTCTAAATCAACCACGAAAACAGCTGGAAAAGTCTCTTTTAAAACCCCGCGTCTTTTGGTAACTTTCTTACGTCCGGCTCTTGCAACAACAGTCAAAGAGTCCCCTAAATGTGAATCTAATTTATGCTTAATGGTAGTAATAGATGTCGGCACTAATAACAACTCCTTTGCTTGTTAATTTTACCACAATACTATTATTTTTTCAATTCATTTTAAGAGCTAACAAAGGTTGTTCTCATCATTTTTGAACCGGAATTTCATGGGCGATTTTAATGAATTCATCAATTGTCAATTGTTCGGGTCTAGTTCGGGGGTCAATTCCTAATGAAGTAATCATTTGCTCCCGTTCATTTTTATCAGAAATTAAATTCTTTAAGTTGTTATTTAGCGTTTTTCTCCTTTGACCAAAGCACATCTTCACTACCCAATTAAAGTGCTTAACATTGCCAACATCTGGCTTAATGGTCAAAGGTTTAAGCACTACTACACTAGAATCAACTTTAGGACGGGGAATAAAAGAATTGCTTTTTACCTCAAGGGCAACCTGGACATGCATCTGCGTTTGGACTGCAATTGTTAGCGGACCGTAAGCTTTACTGCCCGGCTGTGCTTCAAGTCGTTTAGCCACTTCTTCCTGCATCATTAACGTTAAACTCGCAAAATTCAAGTCCGCCTGATTCAGGAAAAATATAATTGGAGTAGTAATATAATAAGGTAAATTTGCCACTACTTTAATTGGCTTTTCTAAATCAAAAAAGCCGGCAAGATCAGCATGAAAATCAGCTTTTAAAATGTCTTTCATCAATAGCTGGAAACGTTCATTAAGCGGAGTGCCATCTATTTTAGTCGGCAACTCGCTTTGAAGGATATCCGCTAGCGAATCATCTACTTCGTATGCAAAAACTTTTGCTCCGGCGTATAGCAACTGCTCAGTTAATGAGCCAATTCCTGGGCCAATTTCAATTACTTGATCATCGCCTTTGATTTCAGCTGCTTGTACAATTCTGCTAATAACATCCAAATCAATCAAAAAGTTTTGTCCTAAGTTCTTCTTAGCCCGAACAAAATGTTGATTGATAATTGCTTCAGTTCTAACCGCCGAGCCAATCGGAATATTATTTTTGTTCATTTCTAGACTCCTCGACTGCTTGCTCAAGTTGAGCAAGCGATATGCCAAACGTATGCAGTCGCTTATAGAACTGCTTTGCATTACCGTAACCAACACGCAACTTAATTCCAACCTGCTCACGTAATTTACGTGAACTTGTTCCACTAGAAAGACCTAAATTACGATAGGCAGCAAGTGTCAAGTCACTAAGTGGTGCTTGACTCTCATGCAGATCACTTAATGCCTGTATTAAAGCCTCTTTTGAAGCATGCTCTACTCCAAGAGAATTACCACGACCATGTTTTTTGGGTTCACCTTCCTTGCGTGAAATAAAGGCCTGCTTCGCATCTGGAACGGCTTCTGTTACTAATCGCCTAATGCGCTCACCATTTAAATCAGGATCAGTTAAAACAATTATTTCACGCTTTTGAGCTAGTTCTTTTAATTCAGCTAAAACTGAGTTTGGTACATCGGACCCGTTTGTTTCTATTGTTTCGATACCCGGAAAAAACTGTTTTAAGCGAACTGTATCATCTTTTCCTTCAACAACCACAACTGCGTTGAATTGTTTTTTATTTAAGACCATATATCCTCATTGTATTTGCATAAGTTGCCTGAGCAACCTCTTCAAGTGAAGTGCCTTTCAGCTCGGCAATTGCTTGCGCCACGTAATAAACATTTCCAGGTTCATTTTGCCTGCCACGGTACGGCTTAGGAGTTAAAAACGGTGCATCGGTTTCAACCAGCAGACGATCCATTGGTGTCTTTTGGGCTGCTTCATGAACTTCAGTTGCTTTAGTAAATGAAACAACACCAGAATATGAAAAATTTACATTTAGGTCTAAAAACTTTTCAAGCCACTGAACACTACCATTAAAGCTATGAAGAATGGCACCATATTCCAGATTACTATTTTTCAAAATTTCATAGCAATCTGAAAAAGCATCCCTAGTATGAATGTCTACCGGCATTTTCAAATGATGCGCGACTTCAATTTGCCGAGCAAAAATCTCACGCTGCAAAGCACGTGGAGATTCGTCCCAATAATAATCAAGACCAATTTCCCCTAGCGCAACTACCCCTGGAATCTGGAGCTGTTCAATCAATAAATCTTCGGTTTTTTGACTATAGTTTTTAACAACATCTGGACAATAGCCAACCATAGCGTAAACTTGATCGAAACGTTGGCTGAGTTCAATGGCCTGTTTATTAAAATCAGCATCTTGGCCAACACAAATCATTTTGTTTACGCCCAGTTTTTGAGCCCGATCTATGTAAAATTCTTCTTTTCCTTGAAAAGGCTTGTCTTGTAAATGAGTATGGTTATCAATTAACTGCATTAACCCAAGTCAGCCCCAATTTCGTGTTCATCACCAACGATTGCTAACTTAACTTCTCCGCCTTTTTCACTTGATAAAAGCATGCCTTGACTCATGTGACCAAGCATTTTGCGCGACTTCAGATTAGTTACCGCCAAGACTTTTTTACCTAGAAGGTCACTAGCATTAGGGTAATACTTGCGAATACCACTCAAAATCTGGCGTTCATCCCCGTTACCAAAGTCTAATTGGAACTGTAACAGCTTGCTTGAGCCTTGTACCGGTTCAACTGATAAAATCTTACCAACTTGAATTTTGACCTTGTCAAAGTCATCAATCGTAATTTCTTGATCTTGGCCTTTTTCGCTTCGCGATTGCTTTTTAGGTTTAGCCTTGGCCATCTCATCTTTTATGTACTTGATTTCTTCTTCAGGTTTTAAGCGCGGATAAATTGGTTCTGGTTCTTCAGTAACTTTAACGTCCCAATTAAAAGCACCAAACTCAAGTTGCTTTTGTATGTCGTTATTCCAGTCAAGCCCAAGTTGCTTATACATTTCAACTGGCGTTCTCGTCATAATTGGTGCAATTAATAGCGCAATGATACGCAAACTTTCTGCCAAGTTCGACATTACGCGAGCTAAGTCTTCAGTTTGACCGTTTTTGTTTAACGCCCAAGGCATAGTCTCATCAATATACTTATTGGCTCGACTAACAAATTTCCAAATATCATCAATAGCCTGGGTAAAGTGGAGCGTATCCATTTCCCTGAGATAATCTGCAATAGATTCACGAGCAACTTTAGCCAAATCTTTGCCAAGGTCATCTTGCTCAGAAGCAACAGCAGCAACTTCGCCATTTTGATATTGATTAATCATTGAAACAGTTCGGTTAAGTAGATTGCCAAGATCATTTGCCAAATCATAATTTACTCGTTCAACAAAATCTTCCGGAGTGAAAACCCCATCTGAGCCAAATGGTAACGCGCGCATTAAGTAATAGCGCAATGCGTCCACACCGTAGCGGCTAGTAATTGACTCAGGATAAACTGCATTACCCTTTGACTTGGACATCTTACCGTCTTTCATTAGAACCCAGCCATGACCAATGATATGCTTTGGCAAAGGAAGGTCTAGTGCCATCAACATAATTGGCCAATAAATCGTGTGAAAGCGGACGATTTCTTTACCAACTAAGTGAACATCAGCTGGCCAGTATTTTTTAAATAATGAATCATCAGCTGAGCCATAGCCAAGTGCCGTAATATAATTAGATAATGCATCAATCCAAACATAAACAACATGTTTAGGATCACTTGGTACTGGAATGCCCCAAGAAACCGTTGTGCGCGTTACCGAAAGATCTTCAAGCCCAGGCTTAATGAAGTTATTGACCATCTCTTTTTCTCTAGAATGAGGCAAAATAAAATCAGGATGATCTTGATAATATTGGTAAAGACGGTCAGCATACTTACTCATTTTGAAGAAATACGAAGGTTCCTTGACTAGTTGAACTTCATGGCCTGATGGCGCTTTTCCACCAATCACATTACCATCATCATCGCGATATACTTCATCTAACTGTGATTCAGTAAAATATTCTTCATCTTCAACAGAATACCAACCTATATATTCGCCAAGATAGATATCACCTTGTTTTAATAGTTGTTCAAAAATTTTCTGAACACCTTTAACGTGTTGCTGATCAGTTGTCCGAATAAATTTATCATATGAGATATCAAGGTTTTTCCAGAGCTTTTTGTAGGTAGTAACCATATTATCTACAAACTTCTGCGGCTTTATACCTTCTTTTTCGGCTTTTTGTTCAATTTTTAATCCGTGCTCGTCGGTTCCTGTAAGAAAGAAAGTATCATAACCCTGGCTCCGTTTGTAGCGTGCCATTACGTCGGCCGCAATGGTTGTGTAAGCATTACCGATTGTTAGTCGGCCAGATGGGTAGTAGATTGGGGTGGTAATATAAAAAGTTTTTTTATCAGCCATATTCATTTTTCTCCTTGGGATTGGTTCAATTTCATTATATTATACTACATCAATAAAAAAGAGAATTCCTTACGGAGTTCTCTTTTTTATAATTTCATAACGTACTTAACGTAAAGTAGTCAACTTAATAGTACTATTTCCTATGCTTAATGTTGATTCCAAGCAAGCTAGTTAATAGGGCAAAAGTACCTAATAACGTCGTAATCAACAAGGAGTTTTTGTCAAAACTCGTTTGTGGTAATTTTTGATCTTGCGGAGTATCTATTATTGGATTATTCGTCTGTCTTCCGCTACGTTGTTGCGATACTCGCTCAGAGTGTCTTGTAGTGATCAGTTCTGAACTTTGCGAATTATTTTTATCAACCTGAACATTTAAGATTTGAGAATTTTCTTTTTGTGTCAGACGATAAATGTATATAACCGTTTGTTCATTATCAGTAAATGAACCAACTGCATTAGAAGGTCTTAACTTCAGAGTATAACCAGCAATTGCTTTATCCTCAGAAACATAGCCATCGCCAACTTTACCTGTTAAAGTTTCATCTGAGGCAATAGAATTGCCATTTTCGTCTAGATATTTAACAATTACGTTAGATATTTTGCTAGGTGACACTGATTTAGAAGAAGCTGGTTGGTAAACATAGGTAATTTCTTGCTGACCATCTATAAATTTATACGTAAGGTTAGCTGGTACTGTTTTCAAAGTGTAGCCAGCAACTGTTTTTGGTTCAATAACTTTCTGAGACAATCGTCTGCCATTTATAACCGAGTCGTCGGCAACTTTTTTACCTTTGTCATCCACATAGTGCACAGTAAGACTTGCCAAGCGAACATAACGATCATCATCAGTTTCACCACTAAACAGCTCTCTAAGTTCATTTGAACTCCACTGTTTAAGTCCTTCCGGATTATCGTCTGTTCCTTGACCAACTTTAAACCACGTTCCTGGAGTATCAAGGCCGCTGTGGGATATTAAATTATATCCTTCAGGAGTTTCGTAACCCGAGGCATTTTTACCCAGCACTAAAAGACTCAATTCGTCCGTACCTTCAAGCATTTGATCAGAATTTCGCAAAATTGATAAGTCTAGCTTGCTTATATCCAATTCTTCCAAACTAATACAATCATAAAACATATATTCCATGTTAGTAACGCTTTTAGTGTCAAAACCACTGAGATCTATTTTAGTTAAATTCTCACAGCCATCGAACATATGCCCCATACTATCGATATCAGAGGTATCAAAATTACTAAGTCCTTCAATTTCAGTTAAACTTTGTAAGTCAGAAAATAAGTAATCTAAATTGCCTGCAAATTTGAGCTGACCAGTTATTCTAATCTTTTTAAGATCATTTAAGCTAACTGTTTCGCCATTTGAGTCATCACTGGAGTCTGAAAAAGAGATGCTAAAGATTTTTCCAGGACTTGTTATTATTTCCGAACTGCCAGGTATTGTTAAAGTGTAAGTAGTTCTATCATAAACCACATCTAATCCGTTCCACATTGCATGAAGTTCATTATCATTAGATTTAACCGACCGTGTAGAATTTGCAGTCTGGTTTTGTTCTGGAGCTTTAGAATCAGCATCATGAGTTGTGGTATATTCTGTTGCACTATTTTGTAACTCGTCATTTTGTGATGCTAACTTTTTCGCACTTCCCTTGACTGTTTTTTGAATTACTTGATTTTTTCCAGTTGCTTTAGAGATCAAATAATCGGAAGATACGCTGTCAGCCTTTGCTACTTCCACATTATTAACTAACAGCCAACCCAAAGATGTAACTGCTGCGGCTTCAAATAATATTTTTTCAGTTATGGTGTGTTCACTTATTTTATTTATCAACTTTACCTTTCCCCTCAATAAACAATAACTATTTTCCATATGCTACAAAGCATGTCAGTGCTTTGTTAACTAATATTCCATTCTCAGTTCTTTTAGATTGCTCTATATCAGGTAGTGATCTAACAGCTTGAAAATGATCGCATTAATTATAGCGCAATTTTCTATATATGACTATAATATACATAGTTTTTATGTGCCTATTAGAAAAAATCTTTTTACTGGCTCCCACTTTTCATTATTGCCGGCCAATAGTTCATTCAGAATTAACTGATGCTATATTTAATTAAATAAAAAAACGCTCTTATCCAATCAGAAAAGAACGTTTTTTTACTTATTTATTTTCTAAATTAAGTATTTCTCATTTTTTAAATAGAAATGCTTGATTACTGTTGTTAGTAAAATGTATAAGACTAAAATTGCAAAAACTACCCAGATAAAGTTCATTGGCATTTGTCCAAAGCCTAATTTTTCAGAAAGAAATGAGAATGGGATAAGCGTTCCAATCACTCCAGCTCCAAAAGTAGCTAAAGTAACTCCAGGTGCAGCGTGCTGACCAATAAACGGCAAGCGTGGGTCGCGCAAGGCGTGGATAACCATTTCCTGAGTCCATAGTGATTCAATAAACCAACCTGTATGGAACAAGGCAATAAAAGCCGTCTGTTGACTCGCGTTAATGGCATTAAATTGGCCACCAACTAGCCGCGGACAAATTATGAAGAACAATAAACCAAAGGTTAAAATGTCAAAAACTGATGACGTTGGTCCAAAGTAAAACATAAATTTAGGTAGCTTTTTGGTTGACCAACTACGAGGTTCATTTAGAAACTCATCAGACATATCATCAAATGGTAATGACAAGCAACTTGTACCATATAACAAGTCTAAAACAAGTAGCTGTAATGGCAACATTGGCAAAAACGGTAAGAATGAAGATGCAACCATAATTGACAAAATATTACCAAAATTGGAAGACAATGTGATTTTAATATACTTCATGGTATTGCCAAAGACCTTACGTCCAATTCTCACACCAGTTTCCAAGACACTTAGGTCTTTATGTAGCAAGATAATATCTGCTGATTCTTTGGCAATATCTACTGCCGTATCTACCGAAATTGAAACGTCAGCCGCTTTCATAGCAGGGGCATCATTGATACCGTCTCCCATATAGCCAACAGTATGACCATTTTGCTTAAGAAGATTAATAATATTAGTTTTATCTTCAGGTGATAACTTAACAAAAATGTTGCATTCTTCGACCATTTTTGCTAATTCTTCTGGTTTCTTACCTTCTAAATCGGCACCTGAATAGACTGTATCAACGTTTAGACCTACCTGTAAGCCAACTGTTCTGGTAACAGCTTCATTATCTCCAGTTAAAATTTTAACCGTAATTCCGTCTTTCTTGAGACGAGCTAATGCAGCTTTAGCACTTTCTTTAGGCGGATCAAGAAAGGCTAAGAACCCACATAGAATTAAGTCACTTTCATCCTCTACCGAAAATTCCCCAACTGGTGCAGGATTACGTTTATATGCCAACATAATTACCCGCAAACCGTCTTCATTCATGTCATTAACTTTTGCCATTACTTTTTGCTTACGTTCCGTAGTCAGTGGTAAAATCTGTCCGTCAACCTCTATCTTAGTAGAAACAGCCATCATTTCTTCAGATGCACCTTTAGTTACAAGCAGGTGCTCGCCGTGCTCACGGTCAGAGTTTTCCACCACAACACTCATTCGTCTTCTGGAAAAATCAAATGGGATTTCATCAATTTTGTTGTAGTCTCGCTGAATCTCATTAATATCAAGCTCATCACCAGCAGCTTCAATGATTGCCTTATCAATCAGGTTTTTCATCCCTGTTTGGTAATATGAGTTTAGATAACCAAATTCCAAAATTTTAGGATTTTCATGCAGGTTCAAATCATAGTGCCGTTCCAAGACAACCTTATCTTGGGTAAGCGTGCCCGTTTTGTCAGTACACAAGATGTCAGCTGAACCAAAGTTTTGGATTGAGTTCATCTTTTTAACTATTGTGCCTTTTTTCGACATTTCGATTGACCCTTTAACCAGGTTAGTAGTTACAATTACTGGCAACATCTCAGGAGTCAAACCAACCGCAGTCGCAATTGAAAAGATTAATGCATTAAACCAATCGCCTTTGGTTAGACCATTA
This sequence comes from Lactobacillus sp. C449L, assembly GCF_059900815.1. Taxonomy (NCBI): domain Bacteria; kingdom Bacillati; phylum Bacillota; class Bacilli; order Lactobacillales; family Lactobacillaceae; genus Lactobacillus; species Lactobacillus sp. C449L. The sequence continues at coordinate 132,126 of NZ_JBWXGA010000002.1, forward strand.
ATAACTAAGACAAGCGGGGCAATAATTGCCGTCATGATAATCAATAATTTTGAAACATTTTTGATTCCCACGTCAAAAGCAGTATTTTTAATGTCATTATGTGATATATCGTGGGCAAGCTTGCCGAACATCGTTCTCTCACCAGTAGCAAATACCACTCCTAGTCCAGAGCCTGAGACAACTGTTGTCCCCTCATAAAGAATGTTCGGGTAACCGAGATAGTCCCGATCAGTTTCAGTCGTTGGTTTTTTGGTAGCAATTTTCTCGCTTGGATTTGATTCTCCGTTCAATGAACTTGATGAACAAAAGAGGTCCTTGCTTGATAGCAACCGCATATCAGCTGGAACCATATCACCAGCAGCAAGACGTATTACGTCCCCGACAACGACTTCACTGGTATCAATTTCTTGGTCTTTGCCATCCCTAATAATATCAGTTGTAACAGACACCATCTTGAGCAATGCATCGACCGCATTTGATGACCGAATATTTTGAATAAAACTGGTAATTCCAGAAATAAATACCATGATTAACATGATAAAAACAGTCGTCAAATCTTTTTCACCGGCTGGTACAAAGATGTAATCAGTAAATAGCGATAACAGTGCTAAAAATAAGATTACTAATGTAAAGGGTGTAATAAAAGCTTCTACTAGGAAGTGCAGTTTTGAGTTGTGCTTATTTGATGCAATAGCATTTGAGCCGTACTTTTCACGATTTTGCTCGGCTTGTTCAGTAGACAAGCCATTACTACTGGCATGGAGCCTAGTTAAAGTTTCTGCTCTACTTTCGTTAGCGACTGCCTTTACCAGTGCTAAATCTTTGTTGCTGGTCGTCTCATTTGGTTTTCTCAGCATCATTTTCACTCTCCTTTTTTCAAAGAACTCAAACAAACTAAAAAAGGAGCCACCAATACTGTCGCTGGTGACCCCTTTTTATAAACAAGGTATCATTATACTCGTCGTTCAGCTTTAACACTACGTGACGTAAGCTTATAGCTAGCTATCTGGTTGCCGCCTTAAATCGACGGTAACTATTTAACTCGTTGGCATCTCTGGATGTTTCCGGGCGATAGCATATGTTCACGTAGGAGTCTCACCTAACAGTTTATTTGTTAATATTTAATTTGCATTGTGAGTGTAATACATAACACAGTTGCAAGTCAACCTTTTTATTTTATTTTTTGGTATGCAGGTTATTTTTAAGAAAGTATATTAGGCCGCCAATAACTAAAGCTAAAGCTAAGGCAATCGGCAATGCAAGTCGATGCGGATGTGTCAGCTGAGAACGCTCTTCATTAGTTAAATCATATTTATCTAAGGAGTATTGATAACGCTGATCAATCGTTGTGGCACAAGCACGAAAAACATACCGTAGTCCTTCGTTAAATTCTTTTTTATTATTACTGCGAAGTTTGTCGACTTGTGAACGGATGATATTGCTTCTAACATCCGCTGTAAACGCACTATGAAGGTCCTTGCTTGAATAAATCTGCACATTTTTCTTTTTATTTTTATATCCGACAACAATAAAAACCGTCCGCTTATATTTACTTAAATTTTTCGGAGTTAAATGCTCAACGTGATTAACTGTCTTAACAATGATTGTTGGCTGCTCACCGGTCTGACTATAACGGCCATTTTTAGCATGAACCAACTGCTTTGTTTCTTTGTTTACTAAGTGACAATTATCCTTTACATATGGATCTGTAGCCGCTGTTAGTAAACAAAAAATTCCAACTAAGGCAGTAAGCAAAGTTAATCTAGTTCTCAGCATCTTCCAGTTTACGTGCCAATTGCTCCACGTAATTACGGTCGATTTTAATTTGTTCATAGGGGACCCCACAATCTTTAAAAAGTGCAATTGTTAATGGACTATCATGATAGTCAAAATAATAATTAATTCTTTTAACACCGGCCTGAACAAGGGCCTTAGCGCAATTATAGCAAGGAAAATGCGTTACATAAATTTCGGTATCATCAGTTGAAACGCCATTGCGCGCACACTGAATAAGCGAGTTCATCTCAGAGTGAATAGTTCGCACGCAGTGACCATCAATTAACTGATGGCCCACATCATCACAGTGCGGTTCATTAGTAACTGAGCCATTATAACCCGTACCGATGATACGTTTACTTTTAACTAAAACACTGCCAACTAATGCACGGTCACAGGTTGAGCGCTGAGCAATAACCAGTGCCTGCATCATGAAATATTGTTTCCAGGGAATTCGCTTACGCATCTTTTTTACCTCTCAAAGTAATTAAGGCCGATTGCATCACGTACTTCTCTTAAAGTCTGATTTGCAACCGAATTAGCTTTTTTAGAGCCTTCAACCAGCATATCATAGACCTCATCTTGATTTTGTGCATAGCGAGCGCGCCGTTCGCGAATTGGAGCCAGTTCAGCCTCCATTACGGTATTTAAATAGCGCTTAATTTTGACATCGCCCAAGCCACCTTTTTGGTAATCTTCCTTTAATTGCGCTACTTTAGCTTTATCAGGATCAAAAATATCAAGATAAGTAAATACAGTGTTGCCTTCAATTTTACCGGGGTCTTCCACATGAATATGGTCAGGATCAGTATACATCGACATTACTTTTTCTTGAACGGTTTTCGGATCATCTGACAAGTAAATCGCATTGCCTAGCGATTTGGACATTTTAGCATTACCATCAAGCCCCGGCAAACGACCTTGACCTTTTTCTGGAAAATAGCCTTCAGGTTCAACTAGAACATTGCAACTATATACTCGATTAAATGTACGGACAATTTCACGTGCTTGTTCCAACATTGGTTCCTGATCATCTCCAACTGGTACCAAAGTTGCTTTAAAAGCAGTAATGTCTGCTGCCTGCGACACTGGATAGTTTAAAAAACCAACCGGAATCGAATCGTCAAAGCCTTTTTGTTTAATCTCAGCCTTAACCGTAGGGTTACGTTCCAAACGACTAACGGTTACCAAATCCATATAATAAGCTGTGAGTTCAAAAAGAGCTGGAATTTGCGACTGAACAAAAATGGTGGAAATTTCAGGATCAATTCCAACTGCTAAGTAATCTAACGCAACTTGAATAAGACTATTGCGGATCTTTTCAGGATCACGCGCATTATCAGTCAAGGCTTGCGTATCCGCAATCATAATGTATGGGTGGTATTCCCCTGAATTTTGCAACATAACACGGTTTTTTAGCGAACCAATATAATGGCCGACATGCAGCTTGCCCGTTGGGCGATCGCCTGTAAGGATAACTTTCTTTTTCATTGTTTTTTGCCTTCCTTAGAAATAAAACCCGTTTTAATGCGATAATTAAGTTAATTCTACCAAAAATCAAACGATGATTAAACCTGGAGGATAGAATGTGCAATCAATTTCAGCTGCCAAACTTGGCAGAAATCAGAAAATATTTAGTTAGTGATTTAAAATTACCACTTGATGAATTTGACACCAATTTACCACAAAATTGTCATGTCTTTCCCAAAGCTACTGCCCCCGTTTTGCTATATCAAAACAATCGTTTGCAACTGATACCCAAAACTTGGGGCTATCCTAGTCCTTATGACCCCAATCAAGTTGTTTTTAACGCTAGAATTGAGCGCTTCTTTGAAAAAAGACCGTCAATGTGGGATGCGGCTTTTGCTAAGTCCCGTTGTATTATAATTACGAAGTGCTTTTTTGAATCTGGACATGATACTTATATTGCGGAGAATAATCACCGTTATCATGAAAGGTTTAGCTTTCACAATCCAGATGAACCATTGACTTTAATTGCGGGCATTTACCAAGACGATTATTTTTCCATGGTAACAACTAAGCCAAATTCCGTTATGGTTCCCATTCATAATCGTATGCCTTTAGTCATTCAGCCCAATGAACTACGTAAATGGCTGTTTCAAGATTTTTCGCCACTAGTTGACCGCAGTCAAATGAGCTTAGTATCTGCCAAATTGCCAAGCAAAGAATAAACTTGATAGCAATAGCAAGTTGAATTTAGTTAGTCTGGGCGTTGCAATAATCGTTTTCTGATGGCTAAAACAGTGCTTGGTTTTGCCCCCAAAACATGATAAACTATTTCAGTAATGCGGGTATAGTTTAATGGTAGAACGTTAGCTTCCCAAGCTGAAGATGCGGGTTCGATTCACGCTATCCGCTTATACAAAAAAGCAATGATCTTCTTAGATTATTGTTTTTTAGCTTTCTAAAATTACCTGTGCTGTAAAAAACACTATTCGCTGACTTAACTTGTGCAACTTGATACTTGCAACTAAAAAAGCTGATTGACTTCGCTTTTTAAGCACGAAATCATCAGCTTCTAAATAATTGACTATTTACGTCATTATTAAGAGAATAATGCCGTTTAATACTGCCAAATAAATTGGCATCCATAAAGTTTGGGTATATAAATAGGACCAAGCAAAAATTGCGCCAAAGATTGCATCAATAATTAACAATGGTATTGAATTTTGCCAGTTAAGCAAACTGAATAAAATTCCTGAAGTAGCAATCCCAATGACCGCTGTTGTAACCGTGTTTTTGCGAAAAGCATAGTTAAACAAAAAGCCAGTAATGAGGAATTCTTGCAAGATTGGAAGAATAAGTCCAATTGCGACTATTAAAAACCAGTATGATAAAACCGATTCGTGACGAAGATAGGTAACTTGGAAACCATACATGCTGAGTTTGCCATAGGATTGCAACCATGAAACACTAATTCGCAAAGCGGTTATAACTACTGTCAATCCAATAATTAAGCCAAAATTATTGAGCCAATGACCTGAAGTACAGTGCTCAAAAAAGCGCTGTTCACGGTTAAAACGGTAAACAAAAAATAATAATATCATCAGCGAAATCGTCGCAAATAAGATCAAATCCCAAACATGAATTGGTGAGTTCTTAGTAACAAGTTTGACTGTACCGCCAACCATTAAATAGCCAATAATATAAAATACATAGCGTATTAGGTTGCCCTCTCTTGATGCTGGTGTGTTCACTAAAATTACCTCTATCTCTTTGTTTACCTTACAGATTCCATATTATAACAAAAAAGATAATTTTATGAAATGACGACCCGTTTTTAGTCTACTTTTATATTATTAATGTCTTCTATTGCTATTTCTTGATTATCAATAACAATTTGGTCCCCATGATAGCCACCAACAAAGCCGACAATATCATCTGACAGCTGATTGTCTTCATCGATAATTTTAGTTTGTAAGTGAACCAATCGATGATTGCTGTATGCCTTTAAAAGTTGCACACCGATTTCTTCTTGAGTCATTGCTGCTTTATGTGGGTGTTTTGTTTGGCGTCTTTTTTTATCTTTGTTAATGACTACCGTATGGTCACTTAGATAAAAGCCCATCCATTTTTTCATCTTACGGTCTTGATAGTTTTTAAAAAAGGCCTGTACTACTTCATCAAAATCACTCATATGCATTACCACCGCTGTGCCCGCCAACTAGATTACTGCGTTGAATTGCAGTTGCTCCTGCTAACAAGCTGGACGCTTTTACTAGACTGGTAAAACCATATTTGTTTCTGATTTTATCTACAGTTCGATCAATCGTTCTATTTTTAATTTGCTCAGCTGGTTGAACAAAAAAAGTCAGCTGTTCACTTGTATCTGGAACCAAATGACTATAGGTAATGCCTAAAGACCGAATAGGCTCGCCATGCCAGTTTTTCCGAAACAGTGCCAAAATCTCCTGGACTAGCAAAGCATTATTATTAGTCGGACAAATCTTTCTTTGCACACTAAAGCCCTTGCGCTTTCGCCCACTTTGGTATATCGAAAACCTAACATACAAGTTAACACAGCCAGCCTGTACCTTGTGAGCGCGAATTCTAGCTCCAACTTGTTCACCAATTTCACGCAAAACAATTTCAATTTCGCGCTGTTCTTTATAGTCTCTAGTTAGAACCTGGGAATTACCATAACTTTTTGTTTTAGGAAAAAATTTTTCTCTAATAATGCTCCGATCAACACCCCAGCTCATCGCAAAAAGCTGTTCTCCAAGCACACCAAATTCTGCTTTCAAAATCGCTGGATCAGTATGAGCTAATTGATACATATTATCGATATGTAGTTTTCGTAACCGCACTGCCGTTCTCTTCCCAATGCCCCAAACTTCCTCGAGATTATTAATTTTCCAAATTGTATCAGGCACATCAATATAATGCCAATAGTCTATCATCGACTGCCGATGCTTAGCTGAAGTATCCATCGCAAGCTTTGCTAACAACGGATTTTCCCCGATTCCACAGGTTGTATACAAACCCAGCTTGTTTTTAATTTCCAGCTGAATTTTACGTGCAACTAAATATGGGTCATCTCCAAATAAATGCCACGACTTAGTCATGTCAATCATACTTTCATCGATTGAATAGACATGAATGTCTTCACCTGCCGCGAATTCACGAAAAATTTCTAATACTTGCATACTGCGTTTAATGTATAAGTTCATATGAGGATCAACTAGTAGCAAATCGGGGGCTGCTTTTTTGCTTGGTAAATCGCGCACACGCATAATGTTAGACAAGCCATACTTCTTTTTAGCTAAAGGAGATGCAGCCATAATTAGTCCCGAGCCATAGTTTGAATCAGGCTGATGCGATACCACTGCCAATACTGCTTTCATCGGATTGAGTCCTAATTCGAGTGCCTCACAACTGGCAAAAAATGATTTATTATCTATCATAAACACTACGCTGTGTGGTTCATACCGATAATCGTACATTTCCTTCACTTCCTATTGCAAACTTCTGTTCGCATAAAAATTATACAAACACTTGTTCGAATAATCAAGTGATTTATTCAATTGAAATAATTGTTACCTGATATTTTCCAGCTGGTGCATCAACACTGGCGGTTGCATTTACTTCTTTTTTCATAATTGCTTGTCCTAAAGGTGAGTCAAAAGCAATTTTGCCAGCAGCAATATCGGCTTCCATCCGACCAACTACTTTATACTCTTCAGTTTCTTCATCATCAAATTTGAGTGTAACGGTTTTGCCTAAGTCAACCTTACCATCATCTTTTTTTTCTATGATTTCAGCATACCGCAACTGCTTTTCAAGATAGCGTAAGCGGCTTTGTAGATGTCCCAAGTCGCGTTTAGCTTCTGTATATTCAGTATTTTCTGACAAATCGCCAAGCGATCGCGCCTCCTGCAAAATTTTAATTCTCCGCGGTCGATCCTTTTTCAGTTTTGCAATTTCATCCTCAATTTTTTGGTAGCCTTCCGGCGTCATTTTCTGATAATAAACCAATATTTTTCTCCTTTTTATTTTTACTTAAAAGTTTTCCACATAAATAATTTCTTGATTTACCAGCTTTTTAAATTAATTTTTAGCACTTAAAAAATAAGAGTGCTAAATATTTCCATTTTCAAAATATGGATACTATAATAATAAGTGTAATGAAGAAAAGAAAGTTCTACATTACAAAATTTAACTAAAATTGATAACAAATTTGAAAGGAAGTTTTTATTATGGCAAACGATATGATTAATCGTCACGATGACTTATTTGATGCAATGAATGACTGGTTCGATCTTCCAAGAAAAGTTTTTGATAACAATAATATAGCAAACCTGATGCAAGCTGATGTCGTTGAAAATGATAAAGATTATGTTGTCAAAGTTGACATGCCTGGCATGGAAAAAGACAAAATCAACTTAAACTACAACAACGGAGTTTTGAGCGTTTCGGGCTCAAGAAAATCATTTAAAGATTTATCAAAAGACGGCAGCATTATTCATCGGGAAAGAAGCGAAGGCCACATTTCTCGTAGTTTTAGATTACCAAATGTAGTTGCAAGCGAAATCCATGCCAAGTATGATAATGGTGTATTGACTATTACCTTACCTAAGCAAAGTGCTGGAGAAAGCGATAATTCAATTCAAATTGATTAACTTATTATTTATTATTGCAAGAAGTTCAAGATAAGTTGCCAATACAAATAATTCTCTCAAGCGAGTTCGGTGTTGAACTCGCTTTTCTTTTAGATTAAAATATAAAGTAATTTAAAATTAAATTAAAAAGGAGAACTTATCTATGGGACACGAAGTTACTGTTCAAGAATTGGAAAAATTTTCCGACAGTTTTAATGAAAATCCAAAAAACCCAGTTGTCGCACGTGCTGCTCAAAAAAGTGGCGTCTTGATGGCCGCATATAATGAACGTGTACAAGGTGAATTAACACGCGTCTTTTCAACTGAATTGGATACTGATAATGTTACAAACCAACAACAGTCAGGACGTTGTTGGGAATTTGCAACACTAAATATTTTACGTCATAGCTTTGGCAAAAAATATCATTGCAAGAATTTCACTTTTTCACAGAGTTACAACTTTTTCTGGGACAAAATTGAGCGGGCTAATATTTTTTATGATCATATTTTGGACACCGCTGATGAAGAGCTCAACTCACGGACAGTTAGAGCAATTCTAGAAACCGCTGGAGCCGATGGTGGTCATTTCCACATGGGAGCAGCTTTAATTGAAAAATATGGTGTTGTACCTTCTTATGCAATGCCTGAAAGTTTCAACGCTAATAATACCAGTGCTTTTGCTAAAGCGCTAGAAGACAAGCTGAAAAAAGATGCCTTAGTCTTGCGTAAGCTAAAAAAAGAAGCCAAAGACGAAGAAGTTGATAAAATTCGCAATCAGTTTTTAGGCGAAATTTATCAAATGACGGCAATTGCAGTCGGCGAGCCTCCAAAGAAATTTGACTTAGAATACCGTGATGATGATAAAAAGTATCACTTGGACAAAGACTTAACTCCAGTGGAATTTTTGCATAAGTATATGGGTGATGTTGATTTTAATGACTATGTTGTCTTAACTAATGCACCTGATCACGAATATGACAAGTTGTACGCTGAACCATACGCAAATAACGTTGAGGGTCTATGCCAAGTTAGATTTTTGAATGTGCCAATGGAATATTTGGAAACTACTTCCGTTAGCCAGTTAAAGGACGGCGAAGCTGTCTGGTTTGGTAATGATGTTGGTATCCAAAGCGATCGTAAAAAAGGTTATTTAGACAGTGATTTGTATAAATTCAATGAACTGTTTGGCGTTGATCTAGAAATGTCAAAAGCTGATCGGCTTAGCACCGGTGCGGGTTCAGCTACTCACGCTATGACTTTAGTTGGTGTTGATGAAGAAAATGGTCACATTCGTCAATGGAAAGTTGAAAATTCATGGGGTGAAAAGAACGGTGACAAAGGTTTCTTCGTAATGAATAACGAATGGTTCAAAAAATACGTTTATGAAGTAGTTGTTCACAAGAAATATTTGACTCCCGAACAAGTTGCCATTGCTGAAGGTCCAGCAGTTGATCTTCCTGCTTGGGATTCATTGACTTAATTATAAAAATTCAAACCAAAAAAGCCGAAATTCGTAAATTCGAATTTCGGCTTTTTTATATTATATTTTACTTTACCCGCATCAGCAGTTCGTCAAACTTTTTGAAGAACAAATCTTTGTCGGCTTTAGTCACCAAAGTAATCTCTCGACCGTTTGGATCGTCTTCCATGCGACCTGCAGCAACGCCTTCAGTGAATACTTTAACTTTACGCTTTTCTGAAGTCAAAACTACTTCAGGATAAAGTGCACTAATTACTGTCAAAACATCCCAGAAGTATAACTGAGCCGTTTGAATTGGCGGATTTACTAGCAAACTATAACCCTGACAAGTTAAATCAACTGCTGGATATTTGCGTAAACTCGCCCAATGCATCTTTAATTCATTAGTCAGTGGCAATTCTTCACTACTTTCAAGACCAATTACTTCCATCGGCACATTTGAAGCTAAAACACGTTTAACTGCATATGGATCCCAAAAAGCATTCCATTCCTGAGTGCCGTCTGCATTGACTTGAACCACATTACCGTGTCCATCTAAAGAGCCACCCATCCAGTATAGTTTAGCAATTTTTTCTTCAATTGCCGGAACAGCATCTAGTGCCCGAGCTAAATCAGTCAATGGTCCAGTCATTACTAAGGTAACTGGTTCTTGCGCATTTTCAAGTTTAGCCACCATATCTAAATGAGCCGGTTGCTTAGCTTGTTTGGTAATCATCTTTCCTGACTCGTTTAATAACGGTAATGAGTTAAACGAATAAGAAGCTGTTCGCCAAGCTTCTGGAAATTGATTAACAGCACGCGAAGTTGACTTAGCTACTTCTAATTTGTCACCGCGTAAGTTGAAACGGTCGGTCATTTTTCGGCAAACTTCTACTGATGGATCAACATAACCGTCGGCATCAATTGCACTAACACCTAATAATTTGATATCCGGTGCTAGCAAAAAAAGTAGATATGAGACTAAGTCATCGATGTTACCGTCGTGATTAAAATAAATAGTTTTCATTTTTCTCCTTATTTGGACTTGATATAATTTTGACCATCAGCAGCAGGAGCGACTGATTTGCCAAAGAATAGTACAAGAATAACAATCGTAATTACATATGGCGCAATCTGCATGTAAACTGACGGAATATGGTTGAAAAATGGCAATTGATTACCAATAATACTGATACTTTGTGCAAAGCCAAAGAACAGTGAAGCAAGCATCGCTCCAATTGGGTTCCATTTACCAAAAATCATGGCGGCTAAAGCCATGAAACCTTGCCCCACAATCGTTGAAACTGAAAAGTTGCCTGAAATTGCTTCCGCAAAAACAGCACCACCAATGCCACCTAAAAATCCTGAAATTAACACACCAGCGTAACGCATGCCGTAAACATTAATTCCCATTGTATCTGCAGCTTGCGGATTTTCACCACAAGAACGCAAACGTAAGCCAAAGCGAGTCTTATATAAAACCCACCATAATATGATTGCAACAATAATAGCTACCCAGGCTGGAGTGAAGGTGTTTCTAAAGAAAATTGGTCCTATTACTGGAATATCAGCGAGTCCCGGAAAGCTGAAGTAGCCAAAACTTTGCGTAATGTTCTCAGTTTGTCCTTTATCATAAATTGCCTTAATCAAGAACACTCCAAGTGGTGGCGCCATTAAGTTCAAAACAGTACCACTAATCACATGATCGGCATGGAAATTAATAGTTGCAACCGCATGCAGTATTGAAAATAACATGCCGACAATTCCGCCAACTAATAGTCCTAACCACGGTGTGATTTTGCCTAAAGTTGGTGCAAAGGTCAGATTAAACACAACTGAGGCAAAGGCTCCCATCGTCATGATTCCTTCAAGACCAACGTTAGTAATGCCAGAGTTTTCACTATAAACCCCACCAAGGGCAGTAAAAATAAGTGGAGTTGAATATACAAAGGTCGATGACACCAATAAAGCTAAAATAGTAGTTAAGTTCATTCCCCTTGTCCTCCCTGCGTAGCTGAAGTATCAATATTGCTTTCTTTTGTAGCATTTTCCACTAGCTTAGGCTGCTTATTTTTAAACAAAAGACTGATGACATACTGAATAGCCACAAAGAAAATAATTGCCGCAATAACAATCGACACAATTTCATATGGAATACCTGCGATTGTCTGCATTCCTAAACCACCAATTTTTAAAATTGAAAAGAGAATTGCGGCTAACAAAATGCCTATCGCTGTGCCGCCACCAAGTAAAGCAACAGACAAACCATCCCAACCAATATCTAAACTAGTAGTTTGGGTAAAGTAATTTTGATAAGTACCAAGTCCCTGTACAACGCCACCCAATCCGGCAAAGCCGCCAGACAAAAGCATTGAATACATAATATTCTTTTTTGTTGACATTCCGGCATAGCGACTCGCATATGGATTAGTACCAACAGAACGAATTTCAAAGCCAGTTGTGGTCTTTTTCATCAAGTACCAGTAAACAAATACGCCAATTAAGGCTAAGAATATACCGGCATTGATTCTTGAGTCACCAAACATTGAACTTAGCCATTCAATTCTCAGACTGCCATTAGCAGCAATAGTTTTTGTAGTATCAGTATCAATACGCAGCTTACTAGACATTATCTGCTGCATTAAGTACTGACACGAATAAAGCACAATGTAGTTCAGCATAATTGTAGTAATAACTTCATTTGTCCCAAATTGAGCCCGAAGCCAACCTGCAATCCCCGCAACAATTGCACCAGCAATTACACCAGCAATAATTGCTAACGGAAGAAGTAAGCCTTTAGGCATATTGGGATTAGCCAAAACAATCCAAATAGAAGTTAACCAACCTGCTTGCGCCTGACCTGGTAAGCCAATGTTAAAAAAGCCAGCACTTGAGGCAATCGCAAACCCAATTGCCGTAAAAATTAATGGAGTAGCTTCACGAATAGTTTCACCAATTCCATTCATGTTTCCTAATGCACTAGAGAACATGGACGAGTACGCCTCAATCGGATTATAGCTCCATACCAACATAATTAGCGCACCAACTAAAAAACCAGCTAAAATTGAAATAATTGGTACTAATATTTTTCTTGTTTTTGATGTCACTTTAAGCAAGAGCTGTGCCTTCTTTCTTAATTCCCGTCATTAATAAGCCCAGCTCCTCATCACTGGTTGTCTCCGGTTTAACTTCGCCAGAAATATTGCCATTATGTAAAACAATAATTCGATCAGACAATTGCATAATTTCATCTAGTTCGTAGGAAATGAGCAAAATCGCCTTGCCTTTAGCTCGTTCTATCAACAGCTGCTTGTGAATGTACTCAATTGCACCAACATCAAGACCACGAGTTGGCTGAAAAGCAATAATCAAATCACTATCGAGATTTAATTCTCGAGCAATAATAACTTTCTGCTGATTACCCCCGGATAAGTCGCTAACTGGTGAATTACTGCCCGTAGTTCGAATATCAAACTTCTTGATTAATTCTTCAGCTTGTTTACGAATTACATCGTAGTGCATCATATGATGGCTTGAAAAAGGAGCATGATAATAGTTCTGTAACGCTAAATTGTCAGAAATTGAAAATGGTAAAATTAAGCCATATTTTTGCCGATCGGAGGGAATGTAAGAGACTCCTTTTTCGGTAATTTTTCGCACTTTTTGATTCGTCATATCTTCATCATTAATAACTACTTGACCGGAATTTACTTTCTGCATTCCGGTCAGGGCGCGAACTAATTCATCTTGACCATTTCCATCAATTCCAGCAACGCCAAGGATTTCACCCGCACGCAAACTAAAGGATAAACCCTTAAGTGCATAAACTCCTTGTTTGTTTTTAACTTTTAAATCACTAACCTTAAGCGTGGTTTGGCCAATTTCACTTTTAGGCTTATCAAGCTGCATATTAACATGTCGACCAACCATTAATTCTGCTAATCGACTATTAGTTACTTCGGCAACTTCAAAACTGCCAACGCTCTTGCCCGAACGAATAACAGTGACGCGATCAGCTGCACGTTTAATTTCTTCAAGTTTGTGCGTAATTAAGATTATCGACTTTCCTTCTTTAGCCAATTCTTTCAAAATCTGAATAAACTCGGTAATTTCCTGTGGTGTCAAGACTGCCGTTGGCTCGTCAAAAATCATGATATCAGCGCCACGGTATAGAACCTTGAGAATTTCCACCCTTTGCTGCTGCGCAACAGTGATTTCACCAACTTTTTTCTTGGGATCAACATTCAAATTGTAGCGCTTGGATAAGTCTTCAATTTGTTTTTGCGCTTTTTTGAAGTCTAATTTCGGTCCCTTAGTTGTTTCATTGCCTAAAATAATATTTTCTAAAACTGTAAATGAGTCCATCAACATGAAATGCTGATGCACCATTCCAATTCCCAGTTCTTTGGCAACAGTGGGATTTTTAACTTCAACTTGCTGACCGTCAACAAAAATCTCACCTGAAGTTGGCATGAGCAAGCCCGAAAGAATACTCATTAAGGTTGATTTACCGGCACCATTTTCACCAAGTAGTGCCAAAATTTCACCTTTATGCAGAGTTAGATTAATATCATCATTGGCTTTAAAACCATTAAAATCTTTGACAATGTGGCGCATCTCAATTACATTAGTCGTATTTTTCATTTCACTTATTATTTTCCTTTTGTAAAAAACTCTTTGCGTATGCACATGCAAAGAGTTTTAAAATCATTTAATTACGAGTTTTTTTATTTTTGCGTAACTTTAATCTTACCAGAAATAATGTCTGCTCTTGCCTTTTGAACTGCTGACCACGCTTTAGACGAAAGATTACCTTTAGTAACTGAAACTCCATCACCTTTTAACGAGTAAACAAGGTGCTTACCACCAGGAAATTTACCTTTATTTGCGTCATCAGCTAAGGATTTGGTGGCAACATTTAGTCCTTTCAAAACCGAAGTTAAAGTGAAGTTAGACTTTTTACCGTCTTTAGCTTTATATTCACCCATATTTTCTTGGTCAACATCAACACCAACAACCCACACTTTTTGGTCAGCTAAACGTGTCTGGTTATGCGCCTTAGCTTCTTGGAATACACCATTACCAGCAGAACCAGCAGCTTGGAAAATGACATCACATTTATCAGCGTACATGGACTGAGCCATTGATTTAGCTTTATCAGTTGATGTAAAGTTGCCAACATATTGTGTACTTACAGTGATTTTTTTGTTCATTGCCTTGGCAGCATCAGCAACCCCTTGCTTAAAGCCATTTTCGAAAGAACTAATAATCGTTGATTTAGCGCCACCGATAAAACCAACTTTATTTGTTTTAGTCGAGTAGGCAGCTGCAACGCCGCCCAGATATGATGATTCATTACTCATAAAAGTAACAGAAGCAACATTTTTTTGCCCTTTAATCACATCATCAACAATTACGAAATTCTTCTTGGGGTTTTTCTTAGCAGCTGCACTAACCGAATCTTTTAGCAAATAGCCAATACCAAATATTGTCTTATAACCAGACTTGGCAGCTTGGTTAAAGTTTGGCGTATAATCCGAAGCACTGTTTGACTGAAAATATTGATAGCCACTGCCCTGCTTTAGATTCTGCTCTTTACCGTAGGCTTTGAAACCTTCCCATGCAGCTTGGTTAAATGACTGATCATTTATTCCATTACTATCAGTGATTAAAGCGATACTGTTTTTCTTGCTTTGAGCAGTTGAACTTTGCTTTTTACCTGAACAACCACTAACTAGAAAGACAAAGGACGCAGTCGCAACTCCTAATGACAGTAATTTCGTAAATTTTTTACCCATAATTAACTTTTATCCTCCATAAAAAATACGAACTTTTCATCATTAACTTTATTATAAAATACGTATAATTTCAAGGAAAATATCATACTTTAAGGTTCATAAAAAAGTATTAGTGCTAAAAGCGAACTATTTAGCTGGGTGGATTGGAACTTTGATAGAACCGTCAATAATTTGCTGACGCGCCTCACGGGAATATTTCCAAGCAGTGTCATTAACTTTACCGCGTACAATGGAGACGCCGTTCGTCTTTAAGCCGTATACTAACTGCTTACCACCAGGAAACTTGCCTTTATATGCACGATTAGCAATATCATGAGTAGCAACATCTACACCCGTGATTACCGAAGTTAAAACGAAGTTATCTTTTTTCCCGTCTTTTGATTTGTAGTCACCTAGGTAGGACTGGTCAACGTCAACTCCAATTACCCAAACCTTCTTGTCAGCAGGGCGATCTTGGTTGATTGCCTTAGCTTCTTGGAAAAGTCCGTTTCCGGCTAAACCAGAAGCATGGAAGACAATATCAGCATCTTTGGCATACATTGACTT
Organism: Lactobacillus sp. C449L; assembly: GCF_059900815.1. Classification (NCBI taxonomy): domain Bacteria; kingdom Bacillati; phylum Bacillota; class Bacilli; order Lactobacillales; family Lactobacillaceae; genus Lactobacillus; species Lactobacillus sp. C449L. Next base: position 147,824 of record NZ_JBWXGA010000002.1, read on the forward strand.
TGCAATTGCTTTTTCCTTGTCAGCACTGGTAAAGTCACCAACATATTGATTCAAAAGCGTAATTTTCTTATGGAGTTTTTTAGCTTGATCATTAACGCCTTTAGTAAAGCCTGCATCAAAAAGATCGATAATGTCACTGTGAGCTCCACCAATAAAGCCAATCACATTAGTCTTAGTCTGGGTAGCAGCTGCAACACCGGCCAAGTATGATGCTTGTTCACTCTTAAAATTAGCTGAAGCAACATTTTTTTGACCCTTAACTACATCGTCAACAATGACAAAGTTCTTCTTAGGGTCCTTTTTTGCAGCTGCGCTAACAGCATCTTTCAAACTATATCCTATACCAAAAATAGTTTGGTAACCTGCCTTACTTGCTTGATCAAAGTTCGGCTCAAAGTCGGCAGCACTACTTGATTGGAAGTATTGATAACCATTACGACCACGTTTTATGTTGTGCTCTTTACCATAAGCTTTAAATCCACGCCAAGCCGATTGGTTAAATGAGTTGTCATTAACACCGGCTGTATCAGTAATTAATGCGATTGAATGCTTAGCACTGCTGGTTGAATTACCACTGCCGCCTTGCTTTCTCCCAGAACAAGCAGTAAGTGCTACACCTGCAGCAACCGTCACTGTAGCGAATGAAAAAATCTTTTTTATCTTAGTCTCCATATTGGGTCCTCCTAAATCTTACAGATAATAAAATATCAACATTTAGTGGTTATGTCAAAGGCAACACCACAATATAGAGTGTTGATATATCAAGGTTTGTATTTGGTATAGACCACAATGTAAGCTTAAAAGACTATGGTTTTGCATACAGCAACGAAAAATATAAAATTTTTTTGTGTCTTTTTGTAAACTGAAAACAAAACCAGATTTTTTCCATATTCTCTAATAAAAAACTATGTTAATCTAAAAAGAGTATGTGCCAAAATAATAGCCGCACGCTTAGCGCACGGTATTAAAAAATAATCGTTATTTTGTGTAAAGAGAGAATGAAATATCATGCTGCACCGAACTACTTATCAATCAAGCCTTGGAGAAATTCTCCTACTCAGTGACGAACAATATTTACGCGGGCTGTGGTTTAATGACCAAAAGTACTATGCTATAAATTATGATTTAAACCAAACAGACGAAAAAAATTGTCGTCCCAATGAACTAGCATTAAAATGGCTGAACCAGTATTTCGCTGGTCAAAATCCTAATCCATTCATCGTGCCAGTTAAGCCGCAAGTAACTGAATTTCGTAAAAAAGTACTTAGCGAATTGCAAAAAGTTGCCTATGGTAAAACCACCACTTATAAAGAACTTTCTGATCAACTACAAACTAAGAAAAAACAAAAGACCAACCTAGCGCGTGCGGTTGGTGGTGCCGTTGGGCATAACCCAATTGCAATAATCATTCCCTGTCATCGTGTGCTAGGAAGCGATGGTTCATTGACCGGATACGCTGGCGGAATTGACCGAAAAAAAGCATTATTAGAGTTAGAAAAGCAAAGCTAAACTAATTTTTTAAACATTCCATTCAGCCATAAATTCATTAACGAAGTCGCGCATAAACTTTGTTCGTTTGTGGGCTTCTTTTTTTCCACCTTTGGTATTCATCAGTTCTTCTAATTGGAATAACTTCTCATAAAAGTGGTTAATAGTAGTTTCCGTATGTTCACGATATTGGTCATGACTAACTAATTTTTCCGGCTTAATGTCTGGGTCGTAAATAACATTACCGTGAGCCCCACCATAAGTAAAAGCACGGGCAATTCCCATTGCGCCCAAGCTTTCAATTCGGTCAGCATCCTGGACATATTCTCCCGAGATGGGTAATTGATAATGATGCTCTATGTTTTGTGAAAATGACATGTGTTGAATTGTAAATAAGATATCTTTAGTCTCTAGTTCTGTAAATCCAGTTTCTGGCAATATCACTTTAATTTGCGCGAGAACCCTCTTAGGGTCAGCACAGATCTTTTCATCGATGGTATCGTGCAAATACCCACCGGCCTGAATAATTGCCACCATCCGACTGTCAGCGTGAGCAGTGGGATTGTCATTTAAATACATCTTGCTAGCTAAATGCGCTACCCGCTGACCGTGATAAAAATCATGACTAGTCTTTTCACCTTTTAATTGCTGCTTAACGAAATCCTTTATTTTAACGATATCCATACTTTAATCATGTCCTTTTTAATGTTTAGTATCTAAATGTCATGGTCTCTTATCTTCCAGTATATTCTGAAACTTCTTCGCAAAATATACTTTTTATAAGCCACTTCCCAGATTTGAACTGAGGACCTCCTCCTTACCACGGCGGTGCTCTACCTTCTGAGCTAAAGTGGCAACTTAATTCTATCAAAAAAGTATCCGCCTTGCTTAGCGAATACTTTAGTTTTTTTATTTAAAATACTCTAACGATACTTAACTGCCGTTCCATAGGCAACTACAGATTGCATATCACCACCAATTGTGCCTGAATCAAACCGCATCATTACAATTGCATCGGCACCTTTTTCAGCTGCTTCTTGACGTAAACGCTCAAGTGCTTGTTCACGTGAAGTTTGAAGCATTTTAGTATAACTACGAATTTCTCCACCGACCATTGACTTTAAGCCTGCACCAACATCCTTAAACATATTCTTTGATTGTGTTGTCAAACCAAATACTTCACCAATAATATCATACTCTTTACCAGGAATATTCTCTGTGGTAGTAACTAAAATTTGGTCATCCATATATTATTCTCCTAAAATCGTGTTAAAAACATAACTTATATTGTCTCAAATTGATTATGCCGTATCCTATGAGTTTTGGTCAATACAAAACTAAAATAATACCACTATCGTGCACTCTTAAGTTTATTCAAAATTTGCTGAGCAATTTCTGATGGCATTAAATCAATACCTGTTAGCTTATTTATTTTTACCCAAGTCGGCTTATAAACATTATTTTGATTAGCCCGCTCTTTTTCTTCACCGCTAATCTCAGGTATTTTAATTTGAGTAATTTTTGCTAAAAAAATGAATTCGTCAGCTATTTTAAACATAAAAGTTAAATCTGTAGCAGCAAGAGAAATCTTTAGTTCTTCAGAAATTTCTCTAATTGCAGTTTGAACAGGAGTTTCTTGCCCTTTGCTGCCACCACCAGGAATAACCCAATAATCACGGCTATTTTTTAGCCTGTGAATTAATAGAACAGAAGCTATATTTTGATTATAGAGAACCACTCTTGCGCGCATTGCTGTCATCTCCTTGTTAAAAGCTAGTTAGTTCCATTCTATGCTTTTTAAGAACACTTGTCTTTGCCACAAAATAAAAAGTCTAATGCTGTGCATTAGACCTTTTACAAAACTACCTAGTTAATCTTTAATACTTACTAACGTATACTTTCTTTTTCCTTTACGAACGATTACGTATTTGCCATCAAAAGCTCTTGCGGGGGCAACATCAAAGTCAACTGATTGCTCGCGCTCACCATTAATGTAAATTGCTCCATTTGCAACATCCTCACGTGCTTGGCGCTTGGAGGGCTCAATCTTAGTATCAACTAAGAAGTCAACAATATTTTTACTTGTCGAATCAGATTCTGCAGTTGGCGCACTCTTGAGTCCCTGCTCAATCTGCTTAACCGTAAGCTCTTTAATATTGCCAGAAAACAGCGCTTCTGTAATCATTTCAGCTTCTGCAAGGCCTTCTTCGCCGTGAACAAACTTGGTTACTTCTTTAGCAAGCACCTTTTGAGCAGCCCGTTTCCACGGTTCGTTCTTAACTTGCTGTTCCAAATCATCGATTTCTTCATGACTTAAGAAAGTAAAGTACTTCAAATATTTCACAACATCGCGGTCATCTTGATTAATCCAAAATTGGTAGAACTCATATGGACTTGTCTTTTCAGGATCAAGCCAAACCGCACCACCAGCAGATTTACCAAACTTGGTTCCGTCAGCTTTTAGCATTAAAGGAATGGTTAAGCCGAAGGCTTGACGATCAGGACCCATTAATTTGTGAATTAAATCAATTCCAGCTGTGATATTGCCCCATTGATCACTACCACCTATTTGCATTTGCACACCATGGTTTTTATTTAATTGATAAAAATCAATCGCCTGCAAAATCTGGTATGAAAACTCGGTGAAAGAAATACCATTTTCTAACCGACTGGCAACAACATCTTTGCCTAGCATATTGTTAACTTGAAAATGCTTACCATATTCACGTAAGAACTCAATTAAACTAAGCTTATCCAACCACTCGGCGTTGTTGACAATCTCAAAGTTCTCCGTACCAAATAATTTTTCCATTTGTCTAGTTAAAGCAAGTTCGTTTTGGTGAAGCTTTTCAGCACTAAGTAATACTCGCTCCGAACTGCGCCCTGACGGATCGCCAATTGTCCCCGTGCCGCCGCCAATAATAATTACAGGATGGTATCCAGCAAGCTGGAATCTTTTCAAAATCATGAATGGTATTAAGTGACCAATATGTAGCGAATCACCAGTAGGGTCGGTACCACAATATAGGGCCAAATCATCATGTTCTTGTAAGTACTTAGCCAAACCTTCTTCATCAGTTTGTTGGTTAATTGCACCACGCCATTTTAAATCCGCTAAAATATCAAAGTTTGCCATTGGTCTCCTCCAAACAAAAACGTCCCTAGATTCTAAGTATCGAATCTAGGGACGACTAAATTACTTTATTAGCCGTGGTACCACCCACGTTTACGCTTGTGACAGCGCCTCTTCTTATAGTCTTTACGGGAACTACCCACTCGTATTTCGTTAACTTCGACCTGTCTAGCTTACACCAACCGCTAGTTCTCTGAACACTGAATCGAACCACTACTAAAATTGATTATAAATGATAATACTCATTTTTTCTTAACAAGTCAATACTCACTTCTACTACTTGTAAAAGCCTTTTATTTTCAAGCCATATGCTTTACCAGCTGTCATATCATACTGAACAGTTTCATAATCTGCTAAAAGCTCTTGCTGCTTCTTAGTTAAGTATTTTGGATCAATGACTTGACCTTTACGTCCAATTAACTCGTATCCCTTATCACCACTAAAGTTAATAGTGATTGCTGGTAACTTTTTATGTACTTCAGTCAATAACGCTTGATAAGGGGTAACCTTTGAGTCAGTCTGCTCTAACATCATTGCAATAAAGTCACTGGAGCTGACAAAGTTATTTGCCTTGCGTGGCAGCCGTGTTTTTGCACCATGTTGACGGGCGTACTTATTTGAATAAATAAAGTAGCGCGTTGAGTGCATTTGCACCGGATACTTAGCCGTATAACTTTGAGAAATAATGCTTGGATAATGATCACCATAAAAGACTAACGTAATTGGTTTCTTAATTTTATCAATTTGACCAATAAACTGTTTAACCGCCTTATCGGTATATTGGGTACCCTTGATGTAAGTTGCCATTTGTTCACGTACAGCAGGTGTATTGAACAAATCACCTGAGATCTTACCCATATACTCATTATCTGGATACCAGTTGTTATACGGCATATGATTTTGAATAGAAATCAGATTAATAAATTGACCACCTTTACGTGCGTTAATCTGGTTTAATCCATTGGCATATGTTGTAAAGTCAGAATTATAGCCACTCTTACCTAGTTTTTGTTGATCGATAATCTTGTATTTTGATCCAGTGTAAACAAATTTGTCGAACTTGAATCTTCGATAATCTTCACGCCTAGAGTAGTACGTTCCAATAAATGGGTGAACCGCTGACTTGTAGTCAAAATTCATTCCAATTGTTGGATAAAAATCATAATTAGGAACAATTTGAACATATGGAGTTAAAGTGGATTTGAATAATCCCATGTTTAGGCCAGTCAGCGTTTCCCATTCCATGTTGGCCGTACCACCACCATAGCCAGCACTAAGCATTGTTCCATATGATGAACGCGACTTCATTGACTCAATAAATTTAACTGGGTTTGGTACAGAACGATCAAATCTAATTGTTGGGAAAGTATTTGGATCAACAAAACTCTCACTCAAGTTAAAGACAATCGTCTGATCGTTTAAATTATTCTGGCGGTTTTTGTTTATCTTATTAGCTACTTTAGCGTACTTATCATTTAGTTGCTTAATCGTAGTTTCAGAATAGCCGGTTTCAGGCTGATCCATTATCTGAAGATCAATATAATTCAAGAAGTTTAAGACTGGACCGTTAACCTGAATGTCTCGTTCAGGATTACGGAATCTTTGGCGGTTATCAAATCCGCGATTAATATGGTAAATAACACCGCCATCATGATTAAAGCGCAATGGTGTCATAAACAATAACAGACTAGCTAAAGCCCAGATACCACGTCTCTTCCATGAACCACGCTTCTTAATTGGAAACTTGACTTCTAAAAAGACGTCAATTGCAATTACAATTACAATTGCAACTAAAATAGCAATTACCGTGGTCTTACCAACCATTGGCAAAAGTGTCTTCCAATTAACAATTTCGCTTATTTCCGTTGGATAAATTGGTTCACCACGAAGTAGCAACTTAATCTTGTTTGCAATTGCCCAGCCAATTCCAATTAAGCTAACTAGCATGTTAGAAGTCCAATACCGGGTTGTTACAAAGTAAAATATTGAAAATAGTGCATCAAGAAAGATTGTCGTCAAAATGATGGCAAAAAACTTAGTTCCCAGCAGATAAACAATCGCGTTGATTGTCGCTGCCGTGCTGATTTGAATTCGAAGATTATCTGATTCAATCAAAAAGGAAACAAAACTAAGAACATAGAACCAGCCCCAAGTAAGCAAGTTAACCCGATTGGTTACAATAAACTTGGTAAAGTATGACCAACCTTTTTCACAAATTTTCGCTAAACTAGGCTCATGATTTAGGTAATCAATTATTTTAGCAAAAGGCTTAATCTTGAATAAGTAGCGCTCTAATACTCTATCCCAAACAACTGCTATAACCGCCATAACAACAATCATAATTAGCTTATTAACAACTGATGAGCGGGTAAAACTGAAGTCGTTCATAAAGCGCGTGGAAATTGGCGCATCCATGAAGATAATTACTGGAATAAAGTAACGCATCTGCTTTTCATTAAAAGTCACGATAACTTTTTTAAATAATAAAAACGCAGACACAACCATTAAAAACATAAATGGCGAAGACGGATTATTTAGAAATTCTCTATTCCAATCACCGCCGCCATTACCTGAAATAATTTGCGACCAGTAAACCGCATCAAATCCTGATACACCAATCACAACGATGAAAAATGATAAAATGCCGCTAATTAACGATAAACTTACGAATTTTCTATCAATTGTCACGTTTGCTAGGAACATTCCCCACGCAAAAAATAAAATTAAGTAAAGTCCATAGAGTGAGTATTGGAATGATAAATTACCTGCACTGAGTGCAAAGCCCAGTAATGTTAATAGTCCTAAAACTAATACGTTCTGCTTTATAGTTAATTGATGCTGTAAGTCGTAAATCCGCGGCTGAACTAATAAACTGAAAAACAGCCCAGCAAATAATACTGAAGTGCTAGTAATGATTGGGAACAACATTCCCCAAACACGCCACATATTAAAACGACCAGGCACTTTGATGAAAAATAACACGTAGTAAACAAGCAAAGTAGCCATAGCCATGAGCCAAAATTTAAAGCTCTCGCTTACTTTTTGCTTCTTCTTACTATAAACGGCGCCAAAGACCATCGGGACAATCATTACGGTTGCATTATGCATCATATCGGGCATAAAGCGCATAAATGACCTGCCTGGCTGAGCAGCTGCTCCTTTTAAGCTGTACATTTGTAACAGCATAAGCAGAGTAGCAACCAACAAGCAGATAGTCTGTACAGCTTTTAACGTTTTTTTGTCTTTATTCATATTTCCTAGTATATGTCCTCACTAAAAATGGTATTTATTGATTATTGCGTTTTACCACCTAATTTTTTCTTAATTGTGTATAAAACATCAACTTTTTTCCCGTTTCCCATAAAAAAGTCACGCAAATCATACCTGAACTTAACGGTCATAATCAACGTAATGAATAATAATACAATTCCTGCTTCTTTGACTTGCATCAGTTCATAAAGGCTAAACAGCAATATAAAAACTAATGGTGGAACCGTCAAATTCTTTAGAATAATCATCAGCAAAAGTGCAATTAAAAGCGTTACTACCGCCGCACGTACATCATAGATTGCAGCTAACAAAACAGATACGGTCACACCCTTACCACCCTGAAAATGATTCCAAAAAGGAAAACAGTGTCCTAAAACTAGACCCAATCCAGCATAAATGAGTGCAATTCTTTCTGATAAAAGATAGTGTACAGTCAGCAGACAAATGGCAACTTTTAATAAATCACCAATGCAAGTAATTATACCCCATTTTTTACCAAAAACAGCACCAACATTAGCAGTACCTGGGTTGCCGGAACCCACCTTAGCAGGATCTTGGTGCAAACAAAAACGACAAACTAGTTTCGCGAACAGCACACAACCAAATGCGTAGCCAATCAAAACAGCCCACAAGCGTGTCACTAGTTTACACCTTCTTCCTGCTGAAGCTGATTTACATAATCATAATGAATAGTATAGTCCTGAGTTGCAAGATTGGTAAAATCAAAACCGTTTTCTTTATTTTTCTTATTCTGGTAGGTTTCGTTATTTTTTATTTGTTTTGGACTAAGCCCCAACTCACCGCGTAAGTAATCAGATACTCTTTGCAATTCTTCGGTTGATTGAACCTGATAAGAAGCACCATCAATTGTGGCGTTATGTCCATGAAGGTAATCATTTTTGACATTTTTAGTTGAACTACGATAGTTAAATGCAATTTGCTTTAACGCATCAAACGGTAAGTTAGTTTTAACGTTCCCAGAAATTGAAGTTAAAACTGAATCGAGTTGCGCTAGAGTATTAAGCGATACTGCTTTTTTTATCAATGCAGTAATCACTTGACGCTGCCGCTTTTGTCTACCATAATCGCCTTCAGGATCATCGTAGCGCATTCGCGAATATGCTAAAGCTCCACCGCCACCCATGTGAGTTAATTGGTCTTTTTTAAAAATGTAGCCACCATATTCGAAACTAAGGGTTGGTTTGATATTAATGCCGCCGACATAACGAATTAGGCGCATTATGCCTTTCATATTAACCAAAGCATAATATTTAATTGGCACGTTAATCAATTCAGAAACACTTGCCATTGCCATTTTAGCTCCACCAATCGGATATGCAGCATTGATTTTCTCAACTTGAAACTGCTCTGCGCCAACCATTTGAGCCATTGTATCTCGTGGCACTGACATTAAAGTGTAACGCTTTTTTTGCGGGTTAATGACTGCGATAATGACGGTGTCAGTATTTCCAATTTCTTCTTTCCGGTCCAAAGCACCGGTATCAGTACCCATCAGCAGAACAGCAAATTTTTTCTTACCATTAAATTCACCGTTTTGAATTTGGACATGATTACTGCTGTCATAAGTATTATCAACCGCATTTTTAGTCCGAAAATAAATATATGCTGAGTATACACAAAGACCAACCGCTGCAAATACCACAATACTGAGAAGCCAAGTTATGACTCGCTTTTTACTTTTCTGGTAGTCCTTTGCATGCAACTCGACTCGGCTTTTATTCGGGTGATTATCGTTGTGATCCATATTCCACTCACCTATTTTTATACAATGAGCATATTATAGCAAAAAAACAAACCACTGCCGGTTTGCCTATAATATCTTATTAAAAACGTAAATTTATTTAACTCAATGTCAGAGTTAACGAAAATTCCTCATCACTGTCACCTTTAAGCTGAGCCTTATCGAGTAAAGCAATGATTTCATCATCCTTAATTAGCAAGTCAAAGTTTGTAGAAGCAAGTTTCAGTTTTACATCATTATTGCTTAACTCAATTTCATTCAAATTTTCGCTTTTAACCCAGCCCTCAATGATTGGCAAAGTAAAAACCAGTGAAAACGGCATATCTTTATGCGAATTATTTTTTAGGTAGTACTTAATATTGACCTGGTTGCCCTCAAGAACATAAGTCAAAACAGCTTCAAAATGATACGGAAACTTTTTATAGCTAGCACTATCATCAATTAAAGCTAAGCTAACTCTTGCGTCACCCTTGTCAACAACTGTCCAAGGTAAGAGCTCAGCCCAATTTTCACCTTTCTCAGTTCCCATAAAGGTAACTCCCAATTTTTTTTGCGTATCGCCATCTTTAAAATAATCGACTTGATCATGTTGGGACACAAAATTAACAAGTTGTGCACCTTTTTCATCGACAGCAGCACGCAAAACAGAACTTTCAATTGTTTGCATAGCTTACCCCATACTTTCTCCCTCATAGAAAATAGCACGTAAATAGTGCTTATGTCAATTCTAGCTAGGGAACTGTTCATTTTCAGTCAGAGCTTAGAATTTAAAAAGTTATTGATAAAAGATTATACAATAAAATCGCTGAATAATGACAAAAAACAGCTATTAACCTAATTGCTATTTTCCTAAAAATCAGTGATTTCTTTGCTTTAAAAGAGCGTTTAAATCATTAGCAAAAATTGCATTAATATACTATAATAAGGTTGTTCCCGAGAATTATAATTAGTTTTTGGAACAAGTTAATAAAAAGAGCACTCCAAGAAATTGGAGTGTTTTTTTATTTTTAAATCCGATAATTGATGCGCGCTCTTGATGCTTCAGTTAGGTCAGCTGAAACCGGCGCTATAAAGGAGCCATCGTCTGGAAGCTCAATATCCCTTGCTTGGCTGCACTTGGGTAGTTCAGTTTTATTATACAATCTGCTTGCCAACGTATCAGCTGCCATTTTCATTGACTCGCGCAAGCCTTCCCCTTCAGTAATTCCACCTTTAACATCAGGAAATTTAATTACATATGTATCATTTCCTAAGGGCCTAAAAATTGCTAGGTATGTTACAATTCGATGATTCATTTACTAAACCTTCTTATTTTCCATTTGCTCTCACTTGTTTTTTCTTTTCTGCTATTGTCATCATATACCCAAAAAGATAAAAATAGACAAAATTATGAAAAAATTAGTTTTTACAATCAAGGGCTTTTATGCCTTTATTAAAGTAGTTTATGTTTGAATGGAGGACTAACAAAAGCGTTGCAATATGATACCGCAACGCTTTTTATATTCTGTAATACTATTATACTAAAATTGCTTTTAATCTTTTTTGAACAATCGCCATCCACTTAATATTACCGTTATTAGACAAATAATCAGCGAAATAATGAAAACAACATGCATGCCATAAATAAAAATTTCTGGTTGCTTGGGTAAGTAAGCTGTTACCCGTGTCCCTTTGGCATGGCTCATTGCCGCAAATAGAACAGTAGTCGCACTTGAAATTCCGATAACCATACCTAAATTACGCGATAATGAATTAATACTGCCAGCAACTCCCAAGTCCTTTTGAGCTACCGAACCCATTACTAACGAATTATTCGGAGAACTAAATATGCCGCTGCCAAGACCCATAATAGCGATACTTATAATAAATAGCCAGATTGGTGAATGCAAATTACACATTGTATAACCAATTTGACTAATTAATAAAAGTACTAAGCCAATAAATGTAATCAGTTTAGGGCCAATTTTATCAGAAAGTGTGCCCGCAATCGGAGCTGCAAAAAGTTGAACTACCGGCAAAATCATTAAAATCATTCCTGCTTGACTTGGAGCAAGTTTCAAGGCATTTTCTAAGTAAAATGGTGTAACCACATTAAAGAAAAAGTTCGTAATGAAAATCAGTAAAGCACATAGTAAACTAACTGAAAAGTCAGGGTTTCTAAACAAACTGAATTGTAATAATGGGTTGGTTGTGCGATTTTCAACTGCAACAAACCAAATAAAACTACCTAAACCAACAATTAACATTACTAAGACAGGTAAAGCTGTAAAACCAAGTTGTTGCCCTAAAAAGACGCCACCAAATAATGTAATCATTCCTAAGGCAAAACTAAATGACCCAGCTTTATCAAGTGACGCCTTATTATAAGTAATATCCTTAGGTAAAAAGATGGCACCAATGATTGCTGCGATAATACCTACCGGTACATTTAACCAAAAAATATATGACCAAGACAGATGGCTAAGAATCAAGCCCCCAAGACCAGGACCGGCAATTGAACCTAAAGCTACAAAAGAGCCGATTGTTCCAAGTGCTTTTCCCCGTTCCGTTGAAGGAAAAATCTCGGTAATAATACCATTGTTAGTAGCCATTGTCATTGCTGCACCAATCGCTTGTAGAGCGCGAGCTACTAACAAAAATATCAGATTCACTTTAATACCAGATAATAAGGATCCAGCAATAAAGAAAATTGCCCCTAGCCGAAAAATTCTAATCTTTCCGTGAAGGTCGCTTAGTTTACCAAAAAATAAAATAAAACTACAAACTACAATTAAGTACAATGAAACTACCCATTCGGATTGACTCATTGGAATATGCAAATCACTGCTAATTACTGGCAAAGCGATATTAACTATTGTTCCATCTAAGGTTGACATGAAAGTAAAAAGTCCCACGGCAACCAATATCCACCATCTGTTTTTTTGCACCTTTTGGTTAGTTTGGTAACTCGAAGTTTGCGTCATTCTTACCAATCCTCTCAAATTCAAAATTTAGTTAGGTACCTTAACAAATGAAATTATACTCTTTTTTTATTGGCTGCCAAGCAAAAAAAAACATTTTTATAGCAATATTTTATTTTTCGTTTTGTAATATTACAACTGATTTTTCCAAAATCATCTTGATGTGAACGTTTTACGTTTTTATATCAAGATAATAAAACTTAACTCTGCTTTTAAAAATTTCCATTGACTTTAAGTTTTTCCTATTCTAGACTCTTATTATTAGATATTTATTAATTTAATATAAAATTACTAATTTTAAGGAATTTATATTTAATTTTAGAAAGGGGAAATCTATGCCAGAGCACATTAAAAATATTACAAAAAATGAGGATATATATGATGACTACTCTACTCAACGTTTTCCAAAAGAAAAACGTGATCCAATGTGGAAAGTTTTGATGGTTCAAATTGGTGGCTTCGTAGCCCTAAGTCAATTCATGCTAGGTGCGGAGCTAGGCTATGGTATGACCTTTCGTGATGCCGTCTTGTCGACTATCTTAGGCAGCGTAATTTTGCAATTTATTTCGTATGGTTTAGGTTTGGCTGGACAAAGAGAAGGTCTTCCAACCAGTCTGTTGTCAAAATGGGCTGGATTTGGAACAATTGGTTCCGCAATCGTGGGATTAACCTTTGCAATTAGCTTAATTGGATGGTTTGGTATTCAAAATTCAGTTTTCGCTGAGGGTGTTGTTCAAATATTGAGCACAATCACTCACAGCAGTATTAACTACCAATTAGTAGCAACAATCACTGGATTGCTAGTAACATTTTCAGTCATTTTTGGCTTCAAGGGATTGAGTTGGACAACTAATATTTCCATTCCTGCTTTTATTATTGTTATGGGCTTTGCAACCTATAACATGTTAAAAGGTAATAGCCTCAGTCACTTAATTACAATGGCTGCACCAGGTGCTGCTATGGGGATGGGAGCTGGAATTACCATGGTCACTGGTAACTTTATTGTTGGTGCCATTATCATGCCAGACATCACAAGAAGAACCAAAAACGGCCGTGATGTTTTTTGGGTATGTGTTATTGGTACACTAGTTGGTGAACTTGGTGTTAATGTTATTGGCGTTTTGATGGCACATGCTATCGGTTCAAAAGAAATTATGCCCATTATTTATCAGTTAACCGGGGCTTTAGGAATAGCTTTAATCGTTTTATCATCGGTTAAAGTTAACGATATGAACTTGTACTCAGCAAGCCTTAATGTGGTTAACTTCTTTAGACAGGTTTTTAAAGTCAATTTAAACAGATCGGTTATGACTGTTATTACTGGGATTCTGGGCACAATTCTTTCAGTCGTTGGCCTAATCGATAAATTTCAAGGCTTTTTAACCATTTTAGGCGTTGTTTTCCCACCAATAGCTGCAATTATGTTTGTTGATTATTGGCTTTTAAAAACTGACCGGAACAACTTGGATGAAAGTCGTGCTAAAGGAGAATTACCTAAGACTTCCTCAAGGCTACCATTAATGACAGTTATTGCCTGGGTTTGTGGCATTTTAGTTGGACAGTTTGTTACTTGGGGTGTTCAATCGCTCAATGTTTTAGTTACTTCTGGATTAGTCTATTATTTAGGTAGTCTGTTAATCAGAAAAATTGGTCAAGAAAGCAAAGAAAATGAAGAGATAGAGGAGTAGATTTTGAGTAGAGAAATAGGAATCAAAGACGTAAAACAAATTGCTATTGGAGCTGCATTGCTCGGCTCAGGTGGCGGGGGTAATCCATTTATTGGCGAACTGATGGCAATTTCTGCTATTAAAGAGCACGGTCCCGTTACATTACTTGAGCCCAGTGAATTTCCAGACGATGAACTTTTTGTTTCAGCCTCAAATATTGGTGCACCAGCTGTCTCAATGGAAAAGTTTCCTAATGGCAACGAGTTTCCTAGTGCTTTTAAAATTTTTGAGCAATATTATAATAGAAAAATCTACGGTACTTTTCCCATTGAAGCTGGTGGTATCAACTCAATGATGCCAATCGTTGCAGCCGCGAACATGAACATGCCGATTGCTGATGCTGATGGAATGGGACGAGCATTTCCTGAACTGCAAATGTCAACTTTTGTTTTAGCAGGTCATTCAGTTACACCAATGGTTTTGTCAGATGAGCGAGGCAATACTTCACTTATTAACACGCCTGATGCGTTTTGGGCTGAAAAGATTGGCCGTGACTTTACCGTTCAAGTAGGCGCAACTTCTTCGAGTGCCAGTGATTCATTAACCGGTAAAGAGCTACGTGAGTCAGGAGTTTTAAATATCGTTGACCTTAGCCAAAAAATTGGTGAGCTGATTCAACACGCTAATGATTATGAATCTGTAGACAGTGCACTAGCCGAATTACTCCGACTAACTCATGGTTATAAGTTAATGACAGCTAAAATTGTTGATATTTCTCATACAACAAAAGGAGGCTTCAACTTTGGGGAAATAACCTTGGGAGGCTTTAACGAAAATGAAGGCCAAACTGGTAAAATTTCATTTCAGAATGAAAACATTATTATGGAGCTTGATGGTCAAATTTTAGTCACTGTACCTGACTTAATCACCATGGTTGATGTTGATACGCTGCAGCCAATTACTAACGAAGAAGTGCGCTATGGCAAAAGAATCATGGTGCTTGGTTTACCGGCAAACGAAAAATGGCGAACAGAAGCGGGAATTAAGCTGGTCGGTCCACGTTATTTCAAATATGATGTTGATTATATTCCAATTGAAAAACGATACGCAGAGTACAAAAATCAAAAGGAGGAAAATTAAGTGTATAAATTAGGAATTGACGTTGGTGGTACTAATACTGACGCTGCCATTTTGGACGATCAACTCAATGTTATTGTTTCGACCAAAACTCATACAACCAAAGATATCGAAACTGGAATTAAAAACGCAATCCATAAAGTTATTAACGAAAAAAAGATTGACGTTGATCAAATAGGTCAAGCAATGCTTGGTACTACCCAAGCAACAAATGCAATCGTTGAACGTAAAAATTTAGGTAAAGTTGGTGT
This sequence comes from Lactobacillus sp. C449L, assembly GCF_059900815.1. NCBI lineage: Bacteria > Bacillati > Bacillota > Bacilli > Lactobacillales > Lactobacillaceae > Lactobacillus > Lactobacillus sp. C449L. The sequence continues at coordinate 163,492 of NZ_JBWXGA010000002.1, forward strand.
TTTACGCATTGGATATCCTGCAACTGCATCAATCTTACCATATACTGAATGGCCAGAGGACATTACTGAAATCTTGTCTAACCGCTATGCTCTGATTCGTGGTGGTTATGAATTTAATGGCGATCCTATTGCTACATTTTCTGAAAAAGAAGTACGGGATAAGCTGAACGAATGGAAGGGTCAGATTGATGGCTTAGCAGTTGTAGGTGTTTTTTCTTCAATTAATGATGACCAAGAAAAACGCGTTTCAGAAATGGCGCAGGAAATTTTAGGTGAGAACTTCCCTATTTCTACTTCATCTTCTATTGGATCAATCGGTTTAATTGGACGTGAAAATGCTACAATTTTAAACGCTGCTTTGAATAAAGTTATAAAAAGCGTTACTACCGGATTTTCCAATGCTTTAGCCAAAGAAAACATCACTGCCGCTAAGGTATATTTATGTCAGAATGATGGTACATTGATGTCACTGGAATATGCAGCTAAATACCCAATCTTAACAATTGGGAGTGGTCCAACCAACAGTATCCGGGGAGCTGCTTATCTATCTAAATTCAAAAATGCCTTAACTGTCGATGTTGGTGGTACTACATCTGATATCGGCGTCTTGACTAATGGCTTTCCGCGCGAATCATCTAAGGCTGTCACTGTTGGCGGCGTACGCACCAACTTTAGAATGCCAGACGTTTTATCAGTTGGTCTTGGGGGCGGCACAATTGTCCGCGTCAGCGCAGACGGGTCAGTGACAATCGGACCTGATAGTGTAGGATATGCAATCACTGAAAAAGCTCTTGTCTTTGGTGGTGATACTCTAACCACAACTGATATTGCCGTTAGACTTGGTCTCTGCCAAGTAGGCAATCCAAAACTTGTCGAAACAATAGATGAAAAAATAGCTCAAAAAGCCATGAACAAGATTGCTGAAATTTTAGAAGACGGCATTGATCAAATGAAAACCAGTGCTGAAGATGTAGAAGTCATTTTAGTAGGTGGTGGCTCAATCATTGCTCCAAATAAATTAAAGGGAGTAAAACATATCACTAAAAACAGGTTCGGTAGTGTTGCAAATGCTATTGGTGCTACAATTGCTAATATTGGTGGTGAATATGAAAAAGTATACCAATATTCTCAAGTCAAACGTGCTGATGCTTTAACTGATGTTGAAAAGCAGGCTAGCCAACAGGCTGAATTAGCTGGTGCAAAGGCAGATACAATTAAAGTAGTTGAAATTATTGAGGTGCCACTTGCTTATGCTCCAGGCGAAACAACAAGGGTTAAAGCAAAAGTTGTTGGCGAAATTGACAACTCAAAACATTAAGCGAGAGTATTTATCACTAATTAACTCACAAAGAAACGATTGCGTTTGTAATGAAATGCGATCGTTTTTGATTTTATACAAATACAGGAGACAATTATCTTAATGACTTACGATATCCTGCATTAATTGCTTCACGTTCAGTCTTAAAGTAAACTGCATTACTGGAGTTTAGCCAGTAGCCGGCTTGACCAGGCACATGATAAATTTTTGACCTACGATTGCCAATTATTCTACCCCGTCCTGCATATACTTGATTACCTCGCAGACGTTTTCTGGTATAGCTCTTTGCTTCAACAGTATTTTCAGCACTAGCAAAGTTGTTACCTTCACGATTTACCGGTATAAAGTCAAACAGGCTCAAAGCTAATAATAACGAAATAAACGCTGCTGATAGTTTTTTCTTTCTTAATTTCATTTATATTCACTCCTTTTTCTTTTTAATTAAGTATATTAAAAGTTAAACTATGCAACAACTACTATTTAAATTTACATAGTTTCTAGTCACTTTACAAAATACGAGTTAATTTTGGTAAAGTTTCTCTTTTGTATTACAATTAAACTAATCCGATTAAAGAAAGAAGATAGTGAACATGTGGAATATTCAAATCGTTAAAAAATAAGTTATTACCTAAATATTACCTAGAAAGAGGATTAAATGATTGAAAATATTCCACAGCAGGACAGAGCTTATCTTGCAGGCGTTAATTTAAATGATCCTAATTTTGATTATTATATGGCTGAACTGGCTAACTTAACTGAAGCCGCCAACATGAAAGTTGTTGGCCAATCTTACCAAAATTTGGAACATGTTGTTGCTGGCTCTTATTTTGGTCTTGGCAAAATCAACGAAATAAAAGACCTAGCGCGAGGCTTAAAAGCCAAAGTGCTTATTATAAATGATGAACTAACTCCGGTTCAAATTCGCAACTTGGAAAAACTAACCAAGCTACGTGTTGTTGACCGAACTGAGTTGATTTTAGAAATTTTTTCTAGTCGTGCTCGCACTAAACAGGCAAAGCTGCAAGTTCAACTGGCTCGTTTAGAGTATGAGCTACCGCGACTCCATCCCTCAGAAAATAATTTAGATCAACAACGTGGTGGTGGTTTTGCTAACCGTGGCGCCGGTGAATCAAAACTAGAGCTAAACCGGCGAACTATTGGTAAGCAGATTTCTTTGATAAAAAAAGAACTAAAAGAAATTTCTGGACAAGAAGAAATTAAAGCAAAAAAGCGTAACCAAAATAACATCCCAAAAGTGGCTCTAGTTGGCTACACCAATGCCGGCAAGTCAACCACAATGAACGGCTTGCTAGCAGAATTTACAAAAGAAAGCAGCGAAAAACAAGTTTTTGTTAAAGATATGCTATTTGCTACTTTAGATACGAATGCGCGACGTATTGAGCTAGGCAACAATTTTAGCTTTATTCTCTCCGATACGGTTGGTTTTATTTCCAAACTCCCGCATAACCTGATTGAATCTTTTAAAGCTACTTTACAAGAAGTTAAAGATGCTGATTTACTTATTAACGTAGTCGATGCTTCTGATCCGAACAAAATTCAAATGATTCGAACTACGCAAAACGTGTTAACTGAAATTGGCGTTAAAAGCACGCCCATGATTAATGCATATAATAAAGCAGATAAATCTGCACGCAATTATCCGCAAATTGAAGGCAGCGGAATATTATATTCTGCAACAGATCACGAGTCTATTAAAGCTCTAGCTGACTTAATAACTAAACGCGTTTTTGCAAACTACCAAAAAATCAATTTAGTCTTACCATTTTCTGACGGTAAAGCTCTCGCAGACTTACATGAAAATGCTCAAGTTATTAGTGAAGAATATTGCGAAGATGGCATCCATATTATGGCTCGACTCGCCCCAGCAAAGCAAACGCAGTTTGAGCAATATTTAGTGTAAAAAATAACTCTGACTTTTTGCCAGAGATTTCTGCACTTCAAACAAAAAAAGCAGTAGTCGAAATCTATTCGACTACTGCTTTTTTGTTTACTGAATAACCCGCTTAGCGATACACGGATAAAAGTAAGAGCTAAGCGCTTGTAATACAACTCCATCGTCTGGGGTTGAGGCATGAATATACTGATTATTACCAATATAAATGCCGATATGATAAGGGGCATCAACCGATCCCCAATAAAGTAAATCACCAGGTTGCAGCTGATCCATGGAAACAGTCGTACCAACTTTAACTTGATCAGTTGTTACTCGTGGTAAGTTAATACCAGCTGCTTTACTGTAAACTGATTGGACTAGACCAGAGCAATCATAGCTATCAGGTCCATTGCCACCCCAAACATATGCTTTGCCAATTTGGCTTTTAGCTAGCTTAACAACTGCTTGGGCACGTTGCGCAGTACTACTTGTTGCCGCTGGGGCCGTAGCCACAGGCAGCTTAGTGGGAGCCTGGCTGGTAGTTTTGTTCTTATTAATTTTGTTAACCGTATTGGTTGGCTTACCTGCAGTCTTTTGCTTACTTGCCTTGGCTTTTTTATTAGTAGGCTTAGTTACAGCTAACTGCTTAATAGGTGTTTGCTTTTCCTTTTTCTTATTAGCGGTTTCTTTAATCACACTAGCGCTTGATTCAGCATCTAGCTCTTTAGTGTAGCGTGCTTCAATCCACTCATTTTCGCCGATTTTATACCACAGCTTGCCTTTTTTATCGACAGCCGTTTCAGCAACATTCCATTTACTATTATTTTTTGCGCGAAAATTAATAAGTTGGCCACCTTGGTAATTAGACCAAATCTTGACCTCTTTACCAGGTAGATAGTTAATTTGTACACGCTTAACGGGAGCCTTTAAAGTGGCTGCATTCACCGCTTTCTGTGGTGAAGCCACCGCGACGCCAGTTAATGTCAGAGCAGTCGCAAGCCCCATTTTCAAGAAGTTACGCTTCATTGAATTTCATTCTCCTTTAGTAGCTAAATGTGGTCATAAATTAGTACTCACTTCTATTTTAACTTGTTAAATAAATTTATCAAGTTCCAGTGGTCAATCATTGAGATAAAACTGACTTCACACCATTATTATTAGTAATCACTTGCACTATATATCCACATACCGACTAGCTGATTTTTGGGTTTTCTGTATAAAAAATAAAAAAATTCAATTATAAAATCAAACAATAAAAAAACGTTTTTCTCATTAAGAGAAAAACGTTTTTTGGATTTTTAGTTTAAAACGCGTTTAGCAACTGAGGGGTAGAAGTATGAGCTAATTGTATCTTTGACAACTCCTTGAGCCGGAGTTGCAGCGTGAATATACTGGTTACCGCCAACATAAATACCTACATGATAGGGTGAAGAAGCAGAGCCCCAGAATAGCAAATCACCCGGTTTGAGGTTCTTCATTGAAACAGTCTTACCCTGCTTTACTTGGGAAGTAGTTGTACGACTAATCTCTACACCGGCAGCCTTATTGTAAATATATTGAGCTAAGCCTGAGCAATCAAAGCCACTAGGACCATTGCCACCCCAAGAGTAAGCTTTACCTACTTGTGCATTCGCTAAGTTAACAATTTTATCAGCTTGTTTTGAAGAAATATCAGATTGGACAACTCCAGGCGCAGCTTCTTTAGTTGAAATTTTTGCAGCTTCAGCACTATCAGCTTTTACTGTATAACGAGCCTGAATCCACTGACCTTCTCCGATTTGATACCAGGTCCTTCCTTTGCTATCAATTGCAGAGCTGATTACATTAACAGTTTCACCATGTTGAATTCTTGTACCAGTAAAACTAGGATTATCGTAGCTATTCCAAATGTTGATACCATAGCCTGGAACATAATTAATTTTAACCTTAGTAGTCGCAGCTTCAACATGGTTGGTGGTGGAATTTGAATTGACAGCATTTGCTACCCCAATACCAGTAATGGTCAGAGCAGCAGCTGTAGTAAATTTAACTAAATTACCCTTAATTTTCAAAATCAAATTCCCCCTGTTTTTAAATTCAACCTAATATTTGTATTTTTTGCTTTAACTTCTACATTACGATTTCAATTTTACTCGTACTATATTACAAAAGAGTTACAAAATTGATACTAGAAAGTAAAAAAGCCCTTTCGAAATAAAAACTCCGATAAGGACTACAATTTTTATTAATTATTAAGCTATTCAACAAGGTCTTTATTCAATAACTCGTTTAGCAGCCGATGGGTAAAAATATGTGCTAAGTGGTTGCTTGCGCACACCTTGATCAGGCGTTGCTGCATGAACATATTCGTTACCACCAACATAAATACCCACATGGTACGGTGAAGAGGCTGAACCCCAAAATAACAAGTCGCCCTTCTTCAATTTACTCATTGAAACTTTTTTACCTAAAGCAACTTGGGAAACAGTTGTTCTAGGTAAAACAGTTCCACCAGCATTTTTATAGACATATTGAACTAAGCCAGAGCAATCAAAAGCAGATGGTCCGTTTGCACCATACACGTAGCTCTTGCCTACTTGCTTTTTAGCAAGCTTGACAACAGCATTACGTTTCTGGGTCACAGTACTTGCATCGGCTTCCGTGATAGTTTCAGTTTCAGCTGAAACTTTAACCGTAGTAGCAATTCCTGCAAAAAACAAAGATACAAATGCAGCTAACTTAATTAAACTATGTCTGTGTCTCAAAACAAATCTCTTTTCTTTAACAAATATTTTTTTAGCGTTTGCTAAGAGCAATTTCGATAATCGCTCCCGTTTTGTATTCGGCAATATATATACTACCTATTGAATGTTACACGTTTATTTCAAACGAACTACAAAACGGTAAGAGTTATTTTAAAATACAGATTTGTTTAGTAATATAGGCAATTAGTCATGCAAGCTAAAGACTATTTTAGTAAGCTTTTTACGGGTCTGATCCCAATCATCATTAACTAAAACATGTGCTACATTTTTTAATTCTGGTGGCAAAACATTTAATTCACTTCCACTTAGTCTTTCTTTTATTTTGGTTAAAGTGTCACCGCGCTTGATTAAGCGTGTCTCTAATTCTTCTTTAGAACTGGCAGTAACATATAAAAAGTAGACCTGATCTCGAAGCGCATTAATATAAGAAGCTGCACCTTTGATGTCGACAATTAAAGAAACTACTTCATGCTCTTTCCAGGCTTCATCTAGTGCTTCTTTACTGGAACCATATTGATATGAACCGTATTTTACCTGCTCAAAAAAATGCAGTTTTTGAAAACTAGCTTCGCTTTCAAAATGATAAGACTTATCTGGAATTTCTTCTTCGCGTATGGGTCTAGTAGTATGTGTTAAAACACGCGGAATACCATATTTTTCGGTTAAAAATGCTGAAATTGTTGTTTTTCCCGCACCACTAGGACCAGCAATTAGAATTAATTTTCGCAAAATATAGGCTCCCTTTACTTGAAAACAGTCAGTATTTATAATAATATCTTTCATTATAAATTAAACATGGGTATGAGAGGAAGTAAAAATTCATCATGAAAAAAGCAGATGTTAAAACAGACGCTATTCTAAGCGCAAAGTCTGAAGAAGAACTTACTAAGCCATTTATAGGCAAAGTAGAAAAGATTTACGAAAATTCTGCCCTGTTAGCAATCATCGATTTTGATGAAGCTGACGAAACTGCAGTCAGTGACCTTAACCAAAAAATCGTAGTTAATTTTAAGAATTTAAAAGCTGCGCCAAAATCCAAGATTAAGGAAATTCAAGCTAAAGCAAAAAGTGACGTTAAAGTAGAAAAGATTGCTAAGACCGAAGAAGATCAAGAAAACGGTACTGAAAAAGAATAGTAAAATTTATTTTTTTAATTAAAAAGCAGCGTTTAAAGCACACTGCTCTTTTTTTTTGCGATCTTTTTGCCTAAAATTAAACTAGCACTTATTTATTATATGTAAACTACCAGGAGAACAAACGTGAAAGAAAAAGCAAAATCCATATTGTTTTGGTTTATCCTCATTCAACCATTTTTAGACTTATATTGGTTCTACCATGGCACACTGGCAAATGTTTTACCTTTTACTCTGCCAACAATTATTCGTATCTTAGTGGTTGGCGTATTAATCGGCCTCTTTTTCAGTCAGAAAAAATCCTGGCAATATCTTGCTAAGCAAAAGTGGCTAATTATTTATTTAGTTTTACTTGTCGTGTATTCGGCCTTGCATTTAGTACATGTCCGTAATTTCACTAGTGTTAGTCCTAACGGTTATGGCTATTCTGCTGCTAGCGAGATTTTTTATCTAATAAGAATGACACTGCCGTTAATTATCTTGTATTTAACAAACGAGCTAAGTTTTACAGAAAAAAAACTGCGCTACGTAATTGAAGGTATTTCAGGGCTCTTTTCAGGCACAATAGTTTTGTCAAATTTGTTTGTTGTCTCACTTAAATCATATGAAACAGGAGTAATCAGTGCCAACATTTTTGAGTGGTTCTTTAATCCTAATATTGGCTATTCTCACATGGCATCCAAAGGATTTTTCAATTTTACCAACATGATTTCAGCAGTTTTGTTCATGTTGCTACCACTTATGCTTTACTATTTATTTGCAAATTTTAGCTGGACTACCGTAATTTTGAATGTAGTTCAAGCTTTAGCAATGATAGAAATTGGTACTAAAGTTGCCGCAATTGGTTTATTGGGCGGAATCATAGTTAGTTTGCTGCTCTTTTTATTGCACCGCTTTTTGATTAAAGACGTTAAAAACGGCGGATGGGCTGTTTTAGTGGCTGTCTTGATTGAACTTGGATCATTGGCAATTTTGCCTTTTGGACCCGCCATTCAGCGCTATAACTACGAAATATATTTAGCTAAACAATCAGACCGAGATTTAACTGCTGAAAAAAGAGACTTAGCAGATGGTCTCCAAAAATATCCGGCTGGTGAAAAGCGCAAAGAGTTTTTAAGACACTTTATTAAGAAAAATTATCAAGCATATGCGTTGAACCCTAAATTTGTCTTCAAAAGCTATCCATATCAATATGATCCTGAATTTTGGCTAAGGATTATTAATGAACCCGGACAGGTTCGAATGGAAAACAGACATGTTGAAAAGGCGATGCTTACTCAAGTAGTCAAAACTAACAATAATCAGTTGGACAAGTTTTTTGGGATTTCTTACACCCGCGAAAACAACATTTTCAACTTGGAACGTGATTTTGCAGCGCAAGTATACTCTCTAGGATGGATTGGTATGCTGCTGTTTCTTGGTCCTTATGTAGCCACATTAGCCTATGCTTTGTATAGATGGTGCAGATTTAAATCGGCGCGAACCTATCTCGTCAGTTCACTTCTTGTTGCCAGCGCATTTATTTTATTGGCAGCTTTTTCTTCCGGCAATGTAATGGATTTTTTAACGGCCAGCTTCATTCTTGCTTTTATAGAAGGAAACTTGCTTGTACAAGTAAACAAGAACGACTCTTAATAAGACGGATCAGAATAGTTGCATTGGATCAGTAGTTTTCCTTTCTATTTTTATTCTCTTTTAAGTTTCCAAATGAATGCACAAGTGCATTATTTGGAAGCTTTTTTATTAACAAAAATCCTACTTTCATGTCGATACTGCTGTAGCCGCCAATTCTAAGTAGGATTGATATTTTATTTTTGTTTGATAAAAGAAGCATCCGGAATTCGAATCAAATAATAGCGCGTCGCGTTATGACCTGCATGCATCCCAATACCATTTTGCCAGGATTTTTTATAAGTTGCAGTATAAGTGGCCACATAAGCTCGCTGATATTTTCGATCCATTTTCTTTAGGGCTTTTTCATCATACGGAATTCTTGAAGCATTAAGATCTAAGGGATTCTTGCCATAAGCAACAGTGGCAAAATCACTTGAAACTCGTGCTTTCTTTCCAGCACAATAATATGTATAAGTTTGGGTACTAATCTTTTTCTTTTTGGAGTTGACGGTCACATAGCTGGAGTTGCCTTCTCCGGTATTCATTATTAGTGGTTGATAGGTAATTTTTGATGTAATTTGTTGAGTATTATCTAAATCTGGATTATCAAGCATTGTTTTGTTAAAAAGCCAGACCGCAGCAATCAAAAAAAGCGTCACTTCAAGTAAGTCAATGAGAAAATTAGGCCAACTAAATTGTTGGTGTTTTTTAATAATCATTGTGATACGACGGCGGCGAATATTCTGGACGACAAAAATAAGAAATAAAACGACAATAGCCCATAATAGGACGCCGATTAGATTCCAACTAAACATGAAAGACCTCCTGTAATTGACTTCATTATATGGTAAAAAGCCACTTTTGGATAGTTAAAAAGAATGATTAATTCTCAGTATTATGACACCCGTTTTTTATTTCTTCGCTGTTTTGCTCTTTGTTGTTTTCTTTGCGGTAGATTTTTTGGCTGGCGTTTCTGGTTTTTGGTATTCACGCACTTGCGCAATTTTATCAAAAATAGCCTCAGTTAGCTTGTCAATGACTTCATTTTCATTTTTGCTAATTTCTTCTTCAGTTGCCAACTGATCAATGCGAAAGTTTGAAGCATTTATATATTCAGACTGGGTTTCAAAGTACACGGATACTTGATATTCCTGACCTTCTTCAAAAAAATTGGCTATTTTTTTATAGTTACTGTATGGCAAATTAATAATATTATTTTCTAATGCAAATGTTACTGGTCTTTGTCCGGTTACTTCAAGTGCTACATGACTCAACGAATTGTGCTTAATCGCCGCACCAGTTTCTTTAACCATTTTTGCTGCCAAAGCTTTAATTTTGGCTTTAGACTTAGCAATATCAGCATATTTGACAGTTTCTAAGTCTTGCAGGTAATCCTGCTGTTCAATCTTTTCAGTTAAATCAGTTAAGTTAATCTTCAAAATAAAAATCCCTTTTAATTTATCAGTTTGTATTCAATCTTCTATACGATACTCAAATTTTGCGATAAAAACAATTAATTTTATTTCTTTTAAAAATTCTTTTTAAAAAACAATTTTACCAAAAAAGTCAAAAAGAAAATCCATTAAAACGATATTTTTAATTAAAAAACTCTAATTTTACTTACTTTGCTCACCGGTTTTAAATAACACCCTGCAACTTAATTAAGCCGAAAATGGCGCACTTTGTTTAATCAATACGGAAACATTATTTTCCCCACTTTACAAGCGTTTTCACAAAGAATAGAATTTAATATGTAATTAAGGATTTTTCACTAAATTTTTTTAATTGAGAGGTAGACAAATATGTCAGAAAAAGTTTACACAGATTATTTCTATAATCCAGATGATTTTGATAAAAATCATGGTATGGGCTATAAAGAGCTTCATATTCCCGAAGGCGTCGAGGCACAGCCATTAATCGTACCACCAGTTTTAGAGCCAGATAAACAAGAATATAACGATGTCTGGTACACCATTGAGTCTCAAGAAGGTGACTTCCAGTTTTTACCAGGTAAAAAGACTCATACTTGGGGCTATAACTTCCCTGTTCTTGGGAAAACCATGGTCTTGACCAAGGGACAACACGTTCATGTAACCTTGAAAAACAGTTTGCCTGAATTAACTACATACCACTGGCACGGTATGGAAGTTTCCGGCCCTGGTAACGATGGCGCTTGTCACTCACCTGTGTACCCCGGTGAAGAAAAGCACATTGACTTTGTAGTTAACCAACCAGCTGCTCTTACTTGGTTACATGCTCATCCATGTCCATCAACTGCAATGCAAGTTTGGATGGGACTTGCCATGGGCGTTGTTGTCACTGATGCTAACGAAGCTAAGTTACCAATTCCAAAAACATATGGTAAAGATGAATTCCCAATTATTCTGCAAGATCGTATTTTCCACGAAGATAATCAATTCGATTACAAGGCAGATTACAATGCAATGGGCATCTTTGGCGACACACCAGTTATCAACGGTGTTGTTCGTCCTTACGTTGATGTAACTACTCAAAAAGTTCGTTTGATTTTCTTAGGTGGCTCTAACCGCCGCGAATGGCGTCTACACTTTAGCGATGACTTGGTAATGACTCAAATCGGTGGTGACGATTCATTCTTGGAGCATCCAGTTAAGATGACTAAAGTTTTAATTGGACCGGGTGAACGTCAACAAGTAGTTGTAGATTTCAGTGATTATAAAGAAGGCGACGTTGTCAACCTTTACACTGATGATTTCAAATTAGTTGAATTTCGAATTCACAAGTATGAAAAAGACGATAGTGTGATTCCTGACACGCTCTTTAAACCATATGACCCAGTTGTTAACCCTAATGCACCAGTTCCTCATGTTACCATGGATGACCACAACAAGATTAATGGTAAGCTGTTCTCCATGCAGAGAATTGACTTAAAGCAAGAGCTAATGGATGCAGAGTACTGGGATGTAACTAATACCAATGATAAAGTCAATGGTATGTTGCACCCATTCCACATTCACGGTGCCCACTTCTTAGTTGTTTCTCGTAACGGTGAAGATCCATATCCAAACGAACAAGGCGTTTACAAGGATACGGTTGAAGTTGCCCCTCAAGAAACCGTTCGCTTGAAAGTTTACTTCCAGAACACTGGTGTCTTCATGTATCACTGCCACATCATCGAGCATGAAGATGCAGGTATGATGGCTCAAATTCAAATTGTTGATCCAAAAGATCCAGACAAGAAGTATCACTTAATGGACATGGAAACTTTAACTAAGGCTTTTGCTGAAGAAAAAGGTATTCCAATGGACGAAGTATACTGCCCAGGTATGGACGTTGAAGGTATGGACGTTAAGGGTGAAGATCATTCACTAGATGCTCTTTCAGGTGCTAGTCATCATTAATAATTTGAAATGAATTTTATTAGTTAAAAAAACCGCTCATGATTTCTGAGCGGTTTTTGTTTGAACAGCTTTATAACAAGTAACTAAAAATCGTTTAAATTCAACGTTTTATTTAAGAAATCCTTTGCGTTAATCTATCCATATATGTTTAAATGACTCTATTATGAAAGAGAAAAAATCTGCAACCAAAATCGTTGTGCGCATTGTACTGGTCTTAGTCATTATTGGACTCGCACTAGTTTTTTTCAACGCTAATAAAATTAAAGATCAATACGACTGGGTGACACTAAAATCAGCGCAAAAACTGGATGTCCCCTTAGAAAATCAATATCCTGACTTGCCTAATGGCTGCGAAGTAACTTCTTTATCCATGCTTTTGCAATACTACGGTATTAAAGTTAACAAATTAGATCTATCGCAAAATATTAAGCACGTTTCTTCTTATACTGATGGCGGCAAATATCGTGGCAATCCACATGTTGGTTTTGTCGGTTATATGAGTCAAGCTAATGCTGGTTGGTGTGTCTATAATGAACCGCTCGAACAAATTGCGCGCAAGTATACTAATCGCATCCAAAATTATACCGGACATGACTTTATTCAAGTAATAAAGCTAGTATCACAAGGACATCCTGTGGTAATTATCACTACCATCAAATTTGATCATGTAAATGATATGCAAACTTGGCAAACTGCTCAAGGAGAAGTCAATGTGACTCCTTCCTCACACGCGTGTGTAATTACTGGCTTTGACAAACAAGCACGCACCGTGCTTATTAATGACCCATTTGGATACAAAAATAAAGTGGTTTCCTGGAAAAAATTAGAAAGTAGTTACAATCAACAAGGTAAACAAGCTTTATATCTCAAATAAAAAAGAGCAAATTCAATTAAGAATCTGCTCTTTTTCAAATCGAGGCTCATTTAGCTAAAAATAAGTGACTACTTCTGTTCACATCAGGTTGGTCAACCGCCAATACTTCCCGTATTTGCCAGTTAAGGCAGGCGTCCTCATACAAATACGCATCTCGCGCTTTTGTCGACTCGTACTATTCATTATACGAATTTTTATTTTGTTTGTAAAACTTTTTTATTTTGAAGAAAATCTCAACGCACATATTAGAAAGCAGCATCCCCAGTGCGATTGATCCCGTTACAATAATCACGCGCAGCATCGAGTCACTAGCAGCATTAATATTACCAGAAGTCAGTTCACGCACCGCTTGATAAGCTGGCACTCCAGGAACTAGTGGAACAATTGCGGGAATATAGAAAACTGTAGCTGGACATTTTTTTATTCTGGCAAAAACAATGCCTAAAATCCCAATTGCAAATGAGCCCAATAAATTAGACAAAAGTCGACCCATCGAGGCTTCCATTGCTAGCCAATATATTATCCAACTAATTACACCACTTATTCCAGCCAAGTTAAGCACACGATGTGGCACGTTGATAGTTAAAGCAAATCCGGTAGATGCAAGATAAGCAAATACAATGTTTATTAGTAATTCTATCCAAAATGGCATTTTTCTATGCTCCTAAAAACTTCAAAATTATCCCGACACCACCACCAAGTGCAAAAGCGGTTAGTAAGGCCTCACAAATTTTAACCATTCCAGAAAGAAGATCTCCCTTAAACAAGTCACGCAGAGCATTAGTTAAAGCTAATCCAGGAACTAGCGGCATCAACGCTCCGGTCAAAATACTATCAGTTATCATCTGCGGAAAAATATGTACTAAACCAACGGTCACTAACGTCATAATCATCGCAGCCACTAACTCCGCTAGGTACTTTACGTTGGTAAATCGTTTAAAATAATAAAAAGAAAGAAAACCAATCGCACCTACAATTGCGGCCGCTGGAAAATCAATCCAATCATAGTTATCCATAAACATCACCATCAATGTCGCACTCAAAACTGCGGCACCAATAGTTTGTAGCCACAACGGAAAAGTAGGAAAATCGCCACGAGCAATATCAAAAACTTGTTTTTTTACTTGCTGTAAGCTGATTTCGTGATCAGCAAACGCCCGAGACAAAGAATTAATTCGGTCAACAAGTTCAAGATTGATATTTCGCTCATGGACTAAAATGCTCTGACAATAGTTGCCATAATCTAGACTCATAAAGATACCCGTTGGTATCACGAAGACACGTGGATCAGGTTCACCTGCACTCTTGGCAATACGAACCATTGTATCCTCAACGCGGTACATTTCGCTGCCGCCTTCAATCATCAACTGACCAGCGGTTAAGCAAGTATCTAATAATTCTTGGTAAAAAAATTTATCTTTTTCGTTAAACATGATTCCCTCAAAGCTTGTTCATAGTTTCAATGTCAATTGTTTTATCAACCCAGTCGCCTTGGAAAAAGTCGCGCTCGTGGCTAACAATAATTACTGCACCCGGAAATTTAACAATTGCATCACGCAACGCATCCTTAGAATCGCGATCTAAGTGATTGGTTGGTTCATCCAAAAACAGCAAGTTAGTCGGTTCAAACTGCATTTTAGCTAGCTTTACCTTTTCTTGCTCCCCACCCGATAATTTTTTCAATGGGCTCATTGCCTGCTGCGCAGTAACACCAAGACGAGCTAAAGCACCACGTAGTTCTTTTGGTTTTTTGCGCTCAAATATTTCTTGTAAATACTGTAGCGGCGTCATGTTGTTATTGGGCCACGTTAAATCTTGTTTAAAATACGCTAATTTGGCAGTTTCAGATAACTTAAAGTCGCCAAAAATTGGCTCAATCTGACCAAGTAACGTTTTTAATAACGTCGTTTTGCCGATACCATTAAATCCAGTAATAGCAACTTTTTCGTTTCCTCCTACCGAAAAGTTAAATGCTTCTTTAACTAACGCTTGGTCATAGCCAATCACTAAATCTTGCGTCTGCAAAAGTAAATTAGCAGCTGTAGCGACATAGGGAAATTCAAAATGAGCCCTTCGATTACCTTTTGGTGGACTTAAAACTTCCATTTTGGCAAGTTGACGCTCACGCGATTTTGCACTTTTGGAACGAGTACCAGCCTTATTCTTACGAATATAAGCTTCAGTTTTAGAAATTTTACGTTGCTGATTGGTATACGCCTTCAAATAAGTTTCGCGATTTGCCGCTTTTTGGCGCATAGCCTGCTTTAACGTTCCGGTATAGCGTGTAATTGTACCGATATCAATATCAATAATGCAATTAGCAATACGACCTAGAAAATCATAATCATGACTAACCACGATAAAAGCACCGGTGAATTCATTCAAATATTCCACTAGCCAATCGATATGTGATACATCCAAATAGTTGGTTGGCTCATCTAAAAGTAGTACATCTGGGCGTTGCAATAATAGCTTGGCTAAAATAATTTTCGAACGCTGCCCACCAGATAGTTGCGCAACGTCGTGCTCGTAACCTAATTCAGCTAAGCCGAGACCCGAAGCAACTCGTTCAATCTCAGTATCAATGCCATAAAAGTTGTTTTCTTCTAAATATGTTTGTAATTTACCGGCTTTTTCAAGTAGCTGGGCATCTCCGCTTTCCGCATACTGACTATACAAATCAGTTAATTCTTTTTCTTTTTGGTAAAGTGAAGCAAAAGCAGTACGTAAAAAACTCCGAATAGTCACACCAGATGCTAATTTGGCATATTGGTCAAGGTAGCCAACAGATACACGATTTTGCCACTTTACCTCGCCTTCATCAGGAAGCATTTCGCCAGTTAAAATTTTGATTAAGGTAGACTTGCCTACTCCATTTTGGCCAGTAACACCCATATGATCTTCCTTGTTGAGAACAAAATCACCATTTTCATACAAAGTCTTATCTATAAAGCTCTGCCCCAAATTTTTAACTGTCAGTAAACTCATTTTACATCCCCTTTTGGCTAATATTGACTTGCTCTAGTATATAATAAAGGTGTGCTTTTGGCTTGTATTTATTAATTGGTACTTTATTTACGTTTTAGCAATAAGTATATATCTTGACGGCCACAAAAGTTAAACTAGAAAAATTATAATTATATTCATTACTTTTGTCACTGACGAAATGGTGGTTTTGGAGCATTCAAATTAAGCAATACAAGAAAATAAAAAGCGGGCTATTACCCGCTTTTTTTATTTTCTTTCTTGTTCATACTTCTGTAAAGCCTCTAAAACTTTTGGCCAATATCGTTTAGGTAAAATTAACTGCAATTTATCATGATAAATTGGAAAATCACTTGCCTTCATACCAGTGATTTTAGCTAAATCTTGATCTGAAAGCTTGAATTCGCGCGCAATTCGTTTTATTTCAACAGAAGCATGCCCTCTAAACCAGGAAAGAGCAAAGAAAAGCAAAGCAAATATACTAGCGCTCAAAACCGATACAGGTAATGCCCAGTTAAATGTGCGCAAACAAATAAAAAATACTGCAATAAAAGCAATAAGCGCTGATAATACACCATAAACTGCTGGAAAGAGTGATTTTTTTTGCATTATTATCCTCCCTTTTCTAAAACGTTAATTATTGCCCCGAACTGTTGTCACTTTCGGTTCCAGCTGTACCACCAATATCCTCAGTAACAACTGAGCGATAAATTTGATAATTTGTAAACGCATTAGGATCACTCCATTTAATGCCGTTGTTTTGCTCGTTTAGCTTATTTAGCTTAGTTTCATCGTTATCTAAAACTTTTTTAGGTAACCCTAAGTTATTACGCATCTTGTCCGAAGCTTTTTGTAATTCGGCAGTAGAGGCAACTTGAATTGATGAGCCATTAATCCACGCATCATGACCTTGAATGTAGCCACTGCTGATATTTTGCGAACATCCCCGGTAAGTTAGTGCTAAAGCTAGCATGTCGTTAAATGTTAAGTTAGTTCGCACATATTTACTAAAAATCTTAACGAGCTTACGGTAGTTCGCAATTGAATCAAGTGAAATCGCCTTATGGACGACTGCTGTAATTACTTGCCGTTGACGCATTTGGCGACCATAATCGCCGCGCGGGTCATCATGACGCATCCGTACATAAGCCACGGCATGGCGGCCGTTTAAGTGCTGCTTTCCTTTATGAAAATCACACCAATCGTAGGAAAAGCTAAAGGGAACGTTAACGTCAACTCCACCCACAGCATTAACTAAACTCTTAAGAGCCTTCATATTAACTTCTACGTAATAATTGATTGGAACGCCTACAAGGGCTGATACTGTACGCATTGAGGCCGCACTTCCACCCACACCATATGCAGAGTTAACGCGGAACATGTTGTATTTATCACCCGGATCACCCAAAATATTGGCTAAGGTATCACGTGGAATTGAAGTCATAGTTGCCTTATTTTTAGCTGGATTAGCAGTTGCTAAAATTATAGTATCGGAATTGCCTTTGTCGTGGCGACCTTCCAATCCCTGGTCAACTCCAAGAATCAAAACTGAAATTGGTTGTCTTTTGGCAATGCGCACGGACGTAGCAGAGTTACCACTTTGTCCGTCAATTGCACTGTGTAAGGCAAAATACATATGCGCTGCCCAAGCAATACCTCCGCATACAAGCAAAACCACCACAATGCCACAAAATCTAGCCAGCGGACTACCTTTTAATTCACTTGCTGGAGCGGCAATAGCATGATTGCGGTTAAGGCTTAGGGAAGAAGTTGCTTGATGAGAAGAATGCTCTTTGCGATAATCTTCTCTGCGTTTTGATTTTGGATCCATACCTTTTATTCAAGTCCTTCCATAATTATCCAAGTTTATTTGTATCACTTTCAAAGTTGAATTAGAATGTTAACAAATATAATTAATAATATCTTATTTTTTTGTTTTTAGCACAATTAAAATTAATCGCATAAGGAGAGCAACTAATGCCAATACCGCAAAGAAAAGACGTCCCTGAAAAGCTTAAGTGGGATCTTACTCGTATATTCAAAACTGATAGTGACTGGGAAAATGAATATACTAGCGTTAAACAAGAAATACCGGCGTTAGATAAAATCCAAAAAGATTTTACTACCTCAGGAAGCAAGTTATATGATGGTTTAACAAAGATTTTAGCAGTAAATCGGCGCTTAGAAAAAGTTTATGTTTATGCCACAATGTCAAGTGACGTTGATACTGGGAATGCACATTATCTGGGTTATGTTGCCCAAGCTCAAGCATTGGCAAGTCAATTTGAAGCCGTTACTGCCTTTCTTGACCCTGCTATTTTGAGTATTTCCGCAGAAAAAATGGCTCAGTTTAAGCAAAATGAACCAAGGCTAAACGATTATGCACACCTGCTCGATCAAATCACGCGTAAAAAGCCACATACATTATCTGCTCAAGCAGAAAAATTAATCGCTGATGCCGGAGATGCGCTGGGAATTTCAGAAAACACCTTCAATGTTCTAACCAATTCCGATATGGAATTCGGTTATGTGGAAAATGAAACCGGTGAAATGGTGCAACTGTCAGATGGACTATATTCAATTCTTATTCAATCGCAAAATCGCGAAGTTCGGCAAAACGCCTTTGACGTCATGTATGCAACTTATGGACAGTTTGAAAACTCGCTTGCGTCCACGCTTTCTGGTTCAGTCAAGCAGCACAATTATCATGCTCGGGTACACAACTATCATTCTGCGCGCAGCGCAGCTTTGCATGATAACAATGTTCCAACAGTAGTCTATGATACTCTAATAAAAGAGGTCGACAATCACTTGAACTTGCTTCATGACTATGTTGACTTACGTAAGCAAATTCTTGACGTAAGTGACTTACAGATGTGGGATATGTATGTTCCCTTGACGGGAAAACCTGCTTTGTCATACACTTTTGATCAAGCTAAAAAACAGGCCAGAACGGCTTTAAAACCACTTGGAGAAGACTATTTAAAACAGGTTGACTATATTTTTAACAACCGGGTTATCGATGTCGTTGAGTCACAAAACAAAGCCTCTGGGGCATATTCAGGAGGCTGTTATGATACTGATGCTTATGAGTTGCTTAATTGGGAAGGCGACGTTGATTCGCTCTATACACTAGTTCATGAAACTGGACACTCTGTTCACAGCATGTATACTAGGCAAAATCAACCTTTTGTATATGGCGATTATCCTATTTTTATTGCTGAGATTGCTTCAACTACTAATGAAAACATCTTAACTGAGTACTTTTTAGACCACATCACTGATCCTAAGGTTCGCGCGTTTGTTCTTAATTATTATCTTGATTCTTTTAAAGGAACCTTATTTAGACAAACGCAATTTGCTGAATTTGAACAATACATTCATGAAATGGATGCTCAAGGAGAACCACTTACGGCTGACAGTCTTAACGACTTTTACGGGAACTTGAATCAACGCTATTACGGTGATAGCGTCACACCTGGTAGCGATATTGCAAAAGAGTGGGCTCGTATTCCACACTTTTATTACAACTTCTATGTTTACCAATATGCGACTGGCTTTGCCGCAGCAACAGCGCTAGCAAATAATATCGTTACTGGTAACCCTGAGCAAAAAGAAGCCTATCTCAATTTCTTAAAATCTGGCTCAAGTGACTATCCAATTGAAATTATGAAAAAAGCCGGTGTTGATATGACCAAACCTGATTATTTAGAAGAAGCATTTGCAACTTTTGAAAAGCGATTAGCTGAGTTCAAAACAATTGTGGCAAACAACTTTAAGTAATACCAATATCTTAAAAATTAAACTATTTAAAAATCCCTTCTTCGTATTTGAAGAAGGGATTTTGTTTACTTATACTCCTGCCAAAAGCGGTCTGCCAATAGTTGATACATTTTGCAGCCAAGTAAATAATCTTCTACTCTAATAAATTCATTTGGTTCATGATTTGTATCGCCAGCAGCAGGACCCAAAATAATAATTGGAAAATCGCCAGCCAAAATATACTCAGAAGAATCCGTAGCGCCTGTGCCAGCCACAAACTCACAAGGTTGTTTTAGTTCATTTTGAACAACTTCTTGAGCTAATTTTGCTAGTTTTGAGCCCGCTTGACTGGGGAGTGGTACTTCCGGAAAACTATAGCGTATTTCTAGTTGCGCTCCTTGCTCATTGAGCTCGGCAATGATTTTTTCAAGTTCTCGGTAAATTTGCTCATTAGAATAAATCGGCGTGGTGCGGATATTGCCAGAAAGCCAAGCACTATCTGGAACGGAGTTGATCTGACTACCGCCCTGAATTTGACTAATTACATGGCTAAAAGAACCTAGAACTGGATCCATTTTGGTGTGCGTATCCATTAAGTCTTGCACTTTTTCCGCAAATGTAATAAGTGGCATAATCGCGTTCTTTCCTTTTTCAGGCATTGACGAATGAACGCAGACCCCCTTAGAAGTAACGTAATAATCGATTACCCCTTTATGCGTGACTTCGACATTAAAGCTAGACGGCTCGCCAACAATTAGACCATCTAAATCAGTAGCATAACCAGCTTTAGTCAACTGTGCCGCACCATACTCACCGGTTTCTTCACCAACTGAAGCTAAAAGCCGAATACGTCCGGGCAAAGTTTTTTTGTTTTCCAATAAATCTAGCATTGCAACAACCATTGCTGCCAAGCCTGATTTCATGTCACTAGCGCCACGACCATACAATTTGCCGTCACGAATAGTTGGCTCAAACGGGGGAAATTTCCAATTATTCAAGTCTCCGGCTGAAACAACATCTTCGTGTCCAGAAAAACCAAGTAATGGACCCTGATCACCCATCGTAATAACAAGATTGTCACGCCCAGGTGCATAGGTTACTCGCTGTATTTCGACAGGATAGCCTTTGAACAAATCAGTTAAATAATCGGCGACTAGGCTTTCATGATCATTGGCCGAATCAATCGCAATCAAATCAGAAAGAATTTTAACTGCACGCTCTTTTTCCATAGTCACATACCCCCTATGCTTCTAGCACTTTTGCTAAAAATTCTTGGGCGCGCTCTGTTTTAGGATGTTCGAAAAACTCTTGCGGTGCCGTCTTTTCCTGAATATATCCGTCGTCCATAAACCAAATTTCATCAGCAACTTTTTTAGCAAAGCCCATTTCGTGGGTAACAACAACCATCGTCATCCCCTTTTGCGCTAAATCTTGCATTACTTTAAGCACTTCGCCAACCATTTCAGGATCAAGCGCCGAAGTTGGTTCGTCAAATAGCATTACTGCTGGATCCATTGCTAACGCCCGAGCAATGGCCACCCGCTGTTGTTGACCACCAGAAAGACTTGCAGGAAAATCTTCTGCCTTATCCTCCAATCCTACTTGTTTCAGCAGCTCAATTCCTTTAACTGTAGCTTCTTCATCGGTCATTTCTTTGACTTTCATTGGTGCCAGCTTGATATTTTCAATAATATTCATGTGCGGAAACAAATTAAATTGCTGGAAAACCATTCCCATTTTTTCACGTAGAATGTCTAATTGTTCTTCACTAAGTGCTGTTAGTTCCTTATCCTCAAACAAGACTTTGCCAGAAGTTGGTTGATCTAACAGGTTAAGGCAACGTAAAAAAGTACTTTTACCAGCACCTGAAGGGCCAACCAAACAAATTACTTGACCATCATTAACTTCTGAATTGATGTCTTTTAAAACTTCATTATGACCAAATGACTTTTTCAAGTGTTCAACTTTAATAATCGGTGCTTTAGTCATGGTTCATTTTCCTTTCAAAAACTTTCATCAAACTGGACAAGCCAAAGGTAATGATAAAGTACAAAATCATTGTAATTACCAACGGCATAACTCCACGATATGTATCAGCTTGGACAACTCTTGATTGGTAAATAAGATCTCTAACTCCAATAACTGATACAATTGAACTCTCTTTAATCAAGGAAACAAATTCGTTTCCTAAAGCTGGCCAAATATTTTTCATTGCTTGCGGCATAATGACATAGCGCATCGTCTTAAACTTTGATAATCCCAGAGAACGTGATGCTTCAGTTTGACCAATGGAAATTGAATTGATTCCTGATCGAATAACTTCCGCGACATAGGCTGCCGAGTTAAGTGAAACAGCAATGATGCCCGATAAAAGAGCCGGAATATTAACAATCAGACCCAAGCCAAAGTAAATAAACAGCAATTGTACCATCAAAGGCGTACCACGAACAAATTCAATATAGGCAGTTGCGACAGTATGCGCAACTTGATTATGACTCAGTCGCATAAGCGCCAAAATTGCTCCAAGCAGGAAACCAAAGAAGACTGAAATTGCCGAAATGAACAAAGTATATCCAACGCCAGCTGCAAAAAAGTCCTTATAAGCCCACATTGAATTTGATGCCTTAGCTTCTTTTTTAGTTTTGCCACTAGCTAAATACTTACCAGCTTTAGGTAAGTACTCCTTGTTAATCAAGTCATTTTTCTTGATATCGGCAATCGATTTATTTGCGGCATTAACCAAGCTTTTTGCACCCTTGTGGAAGGCAATTGCAGAACCATCAGAAGTAATTTTGAATCCAGATGGTATCGCCATAATACCATTAGTGTTTTTAGCAAAAGCCGCAGCCGTGGCCGTATCAACCGCTACAGCATCAAATTTATTTGTTTTCAAGCCTAAAACTAAATCAGTATCCTTGTCCATTGTCTTTAACTTAGTTTTTTTGGCCTGTTCTTTAATTAAAGTCGCCTGCAAACTACCTGTTTGAGCAGCAATTGCTTTACCACCAAATGAGCGGTAATCATGGTATTTACCCTTATCGGTAGTTCTGATCAGCAGTGCTTGGCCACTGCGGTAATATGCATTACTAAAGTCAACACTTTGCGCTCTTTTCGGAGTTGCAGTCATTCCAGAAATGACCATATCAATTTTTCCTGTTTCAAGGGCAACTAAGAGCGAGTCAAAGTCCATTGTCTTAACCACTAATTTAACTCCAAGGTCGCGGGCAATTTTTTTACCGACTTCGATATCCATCCCCACGACTTTAGATTTGCCATTAATGTTTTTGACAAACTCGTAAGGAGGAAAATCAGGACTAGTTCCCATAACTATCTCGCCCTTTTCTTTTACCTTTTTCAGGTAATTGTCCGTTGCTTTTGGTGCTTGATCACTTTCAGCGGCATTGGCAGTCTGTGGCATTATGGCCAACATCAGCATTGCTACTAGAAGCGTTTCAACCCATTTCAACGCTTTTTTCATAATTTTCCCTCCATGCTAGATTTTTATTATAGCAATTATAATAATCAAAAGATTAAATTACAACTTTAGATTCAAATGTTTTTCTCATTTTTGTTGATTACAACAGCAAAAAAGCCTTGCACATCAGCTTTTACAGCCAATATATGCAAGACTCGCTTTATTATTAAATTAGTTTTTATGAATGTGATGCACCGGAAACTGCATCTGTTCCCGCATCTTTCATTTGGTTTTCAGGGGTAACCGGATATGGTTTCATTCTTGACGGATCAGTGTTTGACTTTAAGTTATCAGCAGTGTAATTGATGTGCGTAATTTTCGCGCGCTTAATGTCTTCGACAGTCTTGCAACCGGTCAATTGCATATCAATTAGCAATTCTTTATTAAGTTGTTCAATAACTGATTGTACACCCTTTGCTCCACCTAATGCTAAACCATATAGATAAGGACGACCAACGCCGACTAGGTCTGCACCAAGTGCTAAGGCTTTAAATACGTGCGAACCACGTCGTACACCACCATCAAAAACAATTGGAACACGATGGTTAACAGCTTTAGCAATTTCAGGTAGCATATCAATAGTAGCTGGTCCACAGTCAACTTCACGACCACCATGATTAGTAACGTAAATGCCGTCAGCACCTGCTCCCATTGCCAAGTAAGCATCTTCTTCACAAACTACACCTTTAACAAACACTGGCAGACCTGACATTTCCTTAATTCGCTTAATATCGTCAGGGCCAATCTTTTGAGCTGATGAGGCATACATTTGCGCTACAGTTTGGCCTTCGCCTTTACCGCCTTGATAACGCGTAAAGAAGTCAAGTGGTACTGGATAAGCGAATTTGGTCCTCAAGTTTGCTTCACGAAAGCCTGATACAAGCGCATCGACTGTTAAGTAAATGCCTTTGTACCCCGCCTTTTTAATGGCTTTAAAGACCATTTCATTAAAGCCCCAGTCTTTACTTAGGTAAAGCTGGAAAAAACGTGGCGCATCAGGAGCAGCAGCGGCAATTTCTTCTACGCTTTTATTGCCATATGTGCTTGAACCAAACAAAGCTCCAACAGCAGCAGCACCTTTTTGAGTAGCAACCTCAGCATCCTTGTGAGCAATTCCGTGACAAGCAATCGGTGAGATTATTACTGGCGTCTTCAGTTTCATTCCCATGAATTCAGTATCAAGTTGAGGATTATCCATATTGGTCAAAGCGCGCGGCACAATTTGAAAATGATTAAAGGCAGTAGTATTGTTACGCCAAGTCCATTCGTCCTCTGAACCAGAGGCAATGTAGTAATATGCAGCTTCTGGCATTACTTCTTTTGCACGTTCCTCAAGCTCATCGAGGTTAATCATATCAATTGCTTCATCACGATCACTTTGCGGAAAACCATTATAGTATGATGTCATTTTATAAGACTCCTTTTAGTTTAATCAATTTACAATTCTATTATACATGCAAATGCTTACAATAGTTAGTGAAATTTGTAAAAAAATGCTAAAATATCAGCCTTAGTTCTGTATTATTTTTCACAAAGTTACAAGAGGTAGCACTATCCAAACTCTTTTTTACAATACTGATTAACGATTATGCTTAATAACATTTGTAAAGTAAATAACAAGATAAATTATTACTTCTATAACTGCGATGAAAAACGTTACTGGCAAACTAGTCATAAATCCAAGATAAAGTCCAAGCCACACTCCAATTAGAGCGAAGAAAACTGACCAGGCAATCATTGAACCAATTGTTTTGCCCAAATAATTGGCAATTGCTGGTGGCAACGTCAATAAAATAAACACTAAAAGTGAACCAACAATCTGCGCACCAACTGAAACTGACATTGCTAAAGCAACTAGAAAAACTACGCTGACCATGCCGGTTTTCACCCCATGCGCCAAGGCACCAATGTGATCAAAAGAATCAAAATTCAGTGGTTTTTGGATACTAAAAATTAACAAAAGAACAATTATCGATAGTCCAACGAGCTGAATAACTCCCTGTTTATTAACACCAATAATACTGCCAAACAGAATATTAGTAGCGTAGTTGCTATTTGTGCCTGAAATTGCCAAAAATAAAACACCTAAACCAACAAACAATGCCGAAATTGCACTAATTGAAGATTCTTTTTGTTCACTGTGCAGAGATAGCTCACCAACACTAATTGAACCTAAAAGCGTAAATAACAGCATGCCCCATAAAGGATTTATACCTAACCACACCGCAAACGCAGCTCCAGCAAAGCCAATTTCCGACAACGTATGAGCCAGAAAACTGAAGTTGCGCGAGACCACATAAACGCCAACCGTACCGCAGGTAATTGCAATAAAAGTGCTTGCTAAAAAGGCATTACGCATAAAGTCATAGGCAAACATTATTCGTACGCCTCCTTAAAATCAGCCATTTTTCCTTGCTCAATAGTTCCGTGGTTTAAATATAAATAGTCTTGCATATACTTAGCAGCCAGCGGAACGTCATGTGTTACAAATAAGACGGTAATCTTATGCTGGTCGTTTAGATGCTGAATCAACTGCATCAGCTCATCTTTAGCCATTGGATCTAAACTAGCCGTTGCTTCATCAAGAATAATCACATTAGGATCATCCAAAAGAGCCTGCGCTAAATAAGCTCGTTGTTTTTGTCCACCGGATGCTTCACCCATCCGAGTGTTTTTGATTTCATACAAATTTGTCTCTTTCAGTTGCTTTTGAATTACCGCTTTAACTTTTTTAGTCTTAACAAGCGGTGCATTCAAACTTACAAATGCTTGAATTGATAAAGGATATTCAGCGTCAATATTTCGAAATTGAGGTACATAGCCCAGTCTAACGCCATCGACAAATTTAAATGAACCGCTAGTTGGTGTCAATAACTTCATCAAAATACTGATTAAAGTTGTTTTACCTGTACCATTAGGTCCAAGGAGTGCGGTCATTGATCCTTTTTTTAGCTTAAAATTCAAATTTTCGAAAACTGTTTTTTTGTCAAACTTCATCGAAAGATTTTTAACTTCTAAAATTTCAGACAAATTACACTCCTTGTTTGTTTTTACTTAAAATTACCAACTTTAATAAATTGTCCATTGTCAATAGTGTAGTATTTTTTACCATGGATTCTAACTCGGCTGCCATATGTTCTAACATAGTTGCCACGCTTTAATTTACTTTTTCCAATTCTATTACCATCTTTATCATAAAGATAAGCGTTAGATTTCAAAAGCTGCAAAGTTCCTTCGACATTAGTTGCAACTACATATTGATTAGAGCCAACTTGGAAATACTTCTTTCCTTTAATTGTTTTGGTTCCATAAACGGTTAAATTTGTACCAGCCTTTTTGGATGGCAGCTTAGTTGCTGTGCCATTTTCATCATAAACTAGCGCATTATGCATCAAGAGTCTTGTTCCAATGGGCTTAGGTAATGATGCTGTTCCAGTAGGCTTAGTTACAGTTGGTTTTGGCTTCGGCTTGGCAGGTATAGCTGGCTTTGTAGGCACTACTGGTTTTTCTACCGGTTTAGTATTACCAGTACCTGTGTTACCACTAGTTATCGCACCATTATCATAGTAATATTTGATAAGGTCATAGAAGTCATCCATTGAATAACCCCATTTTGCAAAGTAGCCATCGGGGTCCCCATGGTCTGTGCCACCTAAGAACTGTGACACGGCACGATGAGACCAAACAGTTCCTTTGCCATCATGAACAGCGTTATCAGGCACAAGATTATATCTCAGCATTATTTGCGCAACGTAAATCGCGTCATTATTAATACTTTTAGCAAAATCAGAAAGATTGTTTTCTTCACACAATTCAACTTGGAAAAATCGATTGTTAGCAATTGGGCCTGCACCCCACACGCCATAATCTGGTTCCATCATCTGAATGACACCAGTTTTATCAACAAAAGCGTGTACATAAGAATATATGTTCATCCACTCGCGATTGAAATAAATTGCTTCGTTATACGCCGAAGCACCAGGAGTTGCGGTTTCATGAATAACGACTCCTTCGGGCTTGCCATTACGGTATTTGAGCGGATTCTGTGCAGAAAAATTGTTGTATTTTATGCCCGCTTCTTGAAGCATTTGCTCAAGGTAAGTTATTCCGCCATAGCTATTCTGCTTTGCCATATCATTAATTGAACTAGCATGAACTGCTACAGGTTCAGCGGCAGTTGCAGCAACCGGAAGCGCTGCTCCCGCAATTAAAGCCATAGCGGCAATCATTTTCCTCATTTTTCTTTCCTCGCAATAACTATTTCTTGGCTACATCAGCCAATTTTTGATAATTATCAGTCATCCAATCAAGGTAAGTGGTCTTATCTGGGATTGTCTCTCGTACTGGTAGGACAGGAATATTCTGCTGTTTTGCCAGTTTAATAAAATTGTCTACGGTTGAACTAGAAGTTTGGGAATTAGCGACAAAGAAAGCAATTTTGTGCTTCTTAATTCCTTCGGTCATCTGTTGAACAGTTGCTGGGCTCGGGTCTGTATTATTTTGAATCGCTTTTTCAAAGTCCTTATCAGCAACAGCTATGTGTGTAGCCTCCAAAGCATAGTCAAAAACAGGTTCACTTACATAAACTGGTTTACTGCTTTGACCATCAATTTTAGTGGCAATCTTTTGAATACGCGCTACTTTAGCTAAATAGTTTTGACCATTATCGCGATAATAGCTTGCATGACGCGGATCTTTTTTGCTCAACTTCCTAACTAAGTAATTAACATACTTTGTCGGCATAGTCAAATCAAACCAAATGTGAGGATTGGCTCCTTGCTTCAAATTCATCAAGTCTTCACCAACCAAAACGGGTTCTTTGTCCACCGAAGATGCTAGTTTGTTCATCCAACTATCGTAGCCCAGGCCATTGGCAACAACAATGTCTGCGTTTGAAAGAGTCTTAGCATCATCAGTTGTCGGTTCAAAATCGTGTGGATCAGCATTGGCATTCTTGATAATTGCTTCAGCCGTTCCATACTTGCCGACCACATTTTTAGCAATATCAGCATATACATTAGTAGTGGTCATGATTGATATTTTAGCGTTTTTCTCAGGTTTTTGTGAGCATCCACTTAGCATTAAAAAAAGCAAACCAGTCAAGGTAGTCACAGCAAATAATTTCTTTATTTTGGCAAATTTCAATATTGTTGTCATTCCTTTTCTATTTTTCGTTTTCACAATCAATACCACTGCAATTGTCCAACTGCAGAAATAAAAAGCTACTTACTTTTAATAACCATTATACACTAAAAAAGGTTAGCTATTAAGGGAGCAATATAAGGACTGCTATGCCAAAAGTTATTTTGCCCTATGGCTACGTACTTAAAACAAGTTTGTTACTAAAATTTGACATTTACCTTAAATTTATTTCAAAAGAACCAAAAAGCGTCCGGAACTTGTCCGCACGCTTTTTGTGTAAGTAAATGTATAAAAAATAATTAATTAAAAACTATAATAATCCAACCATATGAGCAAAGACTGGAACCAACAAATTATCAACTATAGCAGTTGCAACCACTGCTACCGCAGCCATTGCCCCTTGGATTGAACCAAGCTCAAGAGCAAAAGCTGACCCAATAGTGTGTCCAGCTGTACCCAGTCCTAAACCAGTACCAAGAGGATCACTGTTTAAGTTAAACCACTTAACAAGCTGTTTGCCTAAGGCATAAATAACCACGGCGTTGATAATACATGCCATTGCCGTAACAGAAGCATCACCTCCGATTGCTGCAGTAAGTGGCATTGCGACTGCGGTAGTGGCTGACTGACTAAGCATTGATTTAATACCGATTTTATTCAGACCTAATCCTTTTGCTACCAGAGTAATTAAAATCATTGAAATAAAGGTACCAATGACTAATCCTAACAGAATCACTAGCCAGTTTTTCTTAACAACATCATTACGCTTGTATAGTGGAACAGCGAAAGCAATTGTCGCAGGTGTAATAAACCAGAAAATGATATCACCACCTTGTTTATAGGCCTTAGTATAAATTGTAGCTGTTGTAGTTCCAAAAAATTTAGCAAGAATGACCAAAATTACAATTCCTAAAACCATGCTTACAAATAATGGTTGAAAAAGAAAGAAACCTTTTGACTTTTTGAATAGCCATTGACCGATCAGAAATACAAATAGCGATAAAAACACGCCAAATAATGGGGTCATTAGATATTTCATTATTAATTCTCCCTTACTTTCTTACTTTCAGAAGCACTTACCCACTTATTAGTTATCTTTTTAATAAGCCAGCTAAAAAACTTGGTTGTATATGCAGTGACTACTAATAAAATGATGGTTGAAATAATGATAACAATTACTAATTGCACCCCTTCTTTTGCCATAATCTTTAAATTAGCCGCTAGAGAAATACCAGACGGTACAAACATAAACCCAATTAGTGAAATTAGCGCACTGCCAAAAGAGTCAACCCATTCAACCTTAATAATGTGTGCAGTCAATAAAACATAGAGTAACACTAAGCCAATTACCGGAGTTGGCACTGGAAATGATTTCGGCATTAAATCAGAAATTATTTGTGATACAAATAAAATTGCCGCATAAATAAACATCTGAACTAAGATCGGTGCTGACTTTGGTGTTTCTTTATTTTCCTTTTTCATAGGCCATTTCCTTTCTCACTACATCTTCTTTTGCTTTCAAGTATAGGATAGTCGAAAGTTATTCTGGTGTAAGCGCTTTTTACGCGAACAGTAAAAAAAGCCTTGCGAACTGCACAGAAACAATTTCACAAGACCTTGGCGGTAAATTTTTATCTACAAATCTACTTGTTAAACTACATCCCCAAACGTTCATTTAGTTCTTTACGGTACGAGCGACCGACCTGTATTTTTTCGCCATTACTCATAATCAAAAGCAAGCTATGGTTGAACCAAGGCTGAACTTCTTTTATTTCATCGACATTCACAATAGCGTTCCGATATACTTGCATGAAGCACTTATTGGTTAGGCGCTCTTTTGCCCACGCTAAGGTTCTTCGGGTTTCAAACTTCTCACGAGCAGTTGCAATAGTCAAAAGACCATTATTAACAGTAACCGTCACGATATCTAGTTTCTTAATTACTACATTACGATCTTCAAGTTCGATACTAAGAATTTCATTTTCAGCTTTATTTTGAGTAGGCTCAGTTTTTTCTGATGATAAAACATTTATTGCTTTTTGCAGAGCTAAATCCACGCGCTTTTGTTCAAAAGGCTTTAAGACATAATCCAGCGCCCCAACATCAAACGCTTTGACAGCATAATCATCATAAGCAGTAGCAAAAACAATCATTGGCGAATAAGATAATTGTTTTAACTCATCAGCTAGTTCAAAGCCATTTTCTTCGTTCAATGAAATATCCAAAAATACCAAATCAATTTTTTGCTTTAATAAAATTCCCTGGGCAGATTTAATGTCTTCAGCTTCATAAAGTTTGAATTCCTGTTTTTGCATAATAGGACTATTTTTAATCAAATATGATAATTCAGTTCGCGCCAATGGTTCATCATCAACTACTAAAATCTTCATCTGCGTTTCTCCTTTCTAACTTGCTTCACTTTGAGATTGCTTAAATGGAATTACAGTTCTAAAAGATGTGCCTTTTGCACTGCTTTTAATCTGCAAATGGCTATTTGTCCCATATAAACCTACCAATCTCTGATTTAAGTTATAAAGGGCAAGGCCGCTGCCATTAGTTTCATTGATTGGCTCTTGACCTAATCGTTTTAAAACCGTTGGATCAATACCATCACCGTTATCGCTAACTGTAATTTCCAAGTAAATGTCAGTCTTTTTTAAGTTAATAATAACTTTATTACCTGTTTTTCTACCCTTAAATGCATGTCGAATTGCATTTTCAACAAAAATCTGTAGACAAAATGACGGCAGCATTGTGTTATCTGGAACATCAATACGGTAGTCAATGGTAAATTTATTAGGAAAACGTAAGCTTTCAATGGCTGCGTAAGACTCTACATGACGCTTTTCTTCTTCCAACTTGATCTCTTTTGTTTGACTATTTTTCAAACTTGACCTAAAAAACGTACTCAGTTCCATCAGAGCCTCATGAGCCTTGTCAACATCAACTCGCATTAAGGCACCAATTGCATTGATCGCATTAAAGAAGAAATGCGGATTAATTTGTACTTCCAATGCGCGAATCTCTGTTTCCTTTAGTAAAGCGGTTTGCTGCTCAGCAATGCCAATTGCAAGTTGGCCAGAAAAAATCATCGCTAGTCCGCGGACCAAATTTTCCTCAACTACCGTCATTTCTCGACCTTCACAAAAATATAGTTTTAAAGCACCGATTGTCTTTTTATTAACTTGTAAAGGGCAAACAATTGCCGAAGTTAACGGGCAAGATTTATTAGGACAGCCTATCTCTTCCTTACTGTGAGCTAACTTTTCTTTACCAGTGGCAATAACTGTTTTAGATAAATCAGTAATAACCGGCTCGCCTCCGATATGATGATCCTGCCCCGCACCAACATGAGCTAACACATTGTCCCGATCAGTTAGTCCCACAGCATCAAACTTAGTATATTGCTTAATAATTCGACAGACATGTTCAGCTGAATCTTGATCGAGACCATGCCGAAAATATGGTAGGGTCTTATTAGTCAATTCCAAAACATCTTTTGTTTGAACAGCGCGCAATTGCCGTTCATTTGATAAATAGGTTTTTAAAATTTCAATGAATAAACATGAGCCGATTGTGTTAAGCAAAATCATCGGAACAAAAATCAGTTTAATCAAACCAAAACCATGAAAGGCAAAAATGAAAGCCATTTGAATCAATTCAGCTAAAAACGACAAAATTGCCACCCACATGGTTGAAGGATATAAGTTGTTTTTCTTTACCCGATCACCTAAAACTCCAACCAAGTAACCAATTAAAACTGAACTAACAATATAAAAATAATCGGAAAAACCACCAAAAATTACCCGGTGCAGCCCGCCGACTAATCCCACCAGCATGCCTACATAAGGTCCGGCCGTCAAACTAGCTGTTGTAATAACTAAAACGCGAGTGTTGGCAATTGAGTCGCTTTGCGGTAAGCCGGTAATAATAAGTGGCGTAATAACTTCTTTCGAACTGGAAATTTCAACTCCTGTCAAATTAGCCACAACCACAAACAGAGAAAAGATTATAAACAACCAAATTTGTGATTTTATCGTTCTTTTTTCAATCAAATCTCTAAAAAAGCGCATATTAACAAGCAAAAAGGCCAGAATCATAATAATTCCTAATCGCTCAGCCAATAAGATAAATAGATTAAACACGATTGTCTCCTCATTCTGATTTAGGTAAAACTATCCCTTTTTACCATTTAAGTATTGCACTTTAAACCGTATTTTAATCAAAAATCGTCTTTAACTGTTTAAAAATACGGATTAATTGCTCAAATTATGGCCTTAACTTTTGCTAAGAAACTTGGTTTGTCTAGTTTGTAGTGCTTCACAAAAAAATGCGTCACGAATGTGACACATTGAAATTTAGCTATTTTATTTACTTTGAGAATCAAGTGGTTTTTTCCACATTCCCAAAATCACCCCAGCAACAATTGAACCAACTAAAGTTGCCACAAAATAGAGAACAATGTGGTTAGCAAGTGGAGATACCCACAAACCGCCGTGCGGTGCAGGAACGCCGATACGCCAAAGACCGACCAAAGCTCCTCCAACTGCCGAGCCTATAATACATGATGGAATAACGTGACCAGCATCAGCAGCTGCAAATGGTATTGCTCCTTCTGTAATGAATGAAAAGCCCAAAATCCAGTTAGTAATACCAGCACGACGATCATCTTCAGTATATTTGTTCTTGAAGAAAGTAGTTGCAATTGCTGTAGCAAATGGTGGAACCATACCGCCGACCATAACTGCTGCCATCATCACTGCCGCAACAGATGAATGCGGGTCATTAGCAAATGCACCTGAAGCAAAGACATAAGCGGCTTTGTTGAATGGTCCACCCATATCAATTGACATCATTGCGGCCAAGATTGTAGTCAAGACAACTAAATTACCAGTACCCATACGGTTTAAGAAATTGGTAATGGCAAAGTTAATCGTACTAAAGATTGGATTAACAACGTAGTACATAATTAAAGCAATCAGTAAAAGACTTAAAATTGGGTAGATTAGCATTGGCTTCATCCCTTCAAGTGACTTAGGTAGTTTGGCAAACAATTTTTTCAAGCCAACCACTAAATAACCAGCAATAAATCCCGAAGCAAGACCACCAAGAAAGCCAGCAGGTGATTTAGCATCTGTTAAAACATTAGCTACATATGCACCACCGTATGCTCCGCTGTATACAGTAGCCATAAAGCCACCTACAAAACCAGGCATTAAAGCCGGCAAGTCACCAATTGACTCAGCGATATAGCCTGACAAAATTGGTACCATAAAGGCAAAGGCCATGTTACCAGCATTGTTTAAGAAAATGAAAGCAGGTGATTTAGGTCCGCCAGCGTAGTTCTCAACAATAAAAGAAATAGCCATCAAGATACCGCCACCGATAACAAACGGAAGCATATGCGAAACACCGTTCATTAAGTTTTGGTAAATCGAACCCCAAAAGCCTTTTTTAGAATCATCTGCAGAGCTTGAACTAGCTTGTCCATCAGAATGGTAAACACTAGCTTTTTCATCTAAAATCGTTTCTACTAATTCATCAGGTTTGTTAATTCCGTCAACCACAGGTCTGCTAATTAATGGCTTACCATCAAAGCGGGGCATGTCAACTTTCTTATCCGAAGCGATAACGACACCAACAGCACGCTTAATTTCATCAGCTGTTAGCTTGTCTTTAACACCTTCTGAACCATTTGTTTCAATCCGAACATCTGCACCACGAGCTTTACCAGCCTTAATAATGGCTTCTTGAGCCATATAAGTATGCGCAATTCCGTTGATACATGCCGTAACACCGACAATTAATGGTTTTTCAGTTTTGCTTGAACTTGCAGAACTTGCGGCTTTTTCTTTTTCGGCTTTTTTGTCTGCATCGCTCTTTTGCTCAGCATCTTCAAAAAGCGTAATAACTTCTTCAGGTGACTGCGCCTTTTTCAATGCACTGACCAACTCAGGATTAATCAACAAACCAGATAATTTGGCCAAAGCCTCAAGATGAGTATTATCTGCTCCATCAGGGGCAGTAATCATAAAGAACAGATTAACTGGTTGGCCATCTAATGAGTTGTAATCAATACCTTTTTCGCTTTTAGCAAACAAAACCCGTGCCTTGTTAATTGACTTATTACGAGCATGCGGCATGGCGATACCATCACCAATACCAGTTGTCGATTCATTTTCACGTGCCCAAATCGACTTAATGAATTCATCTTCATCATTAACGATGCCGGTCTTGACTTCTAAATCAGCCATTTCCTTAATTGCATCTTCTTTATTAGTCGCATTAAGTGACATAATCATCGATTCAGGAGCTAAAATATCTTTAATTTTCATTCGTTCTTTCTCCTTAATTATGAAATTTGTTCTACATTAATCTGTGGCAAAACGGCATTAATCTGGCTCATCACCGCAATATCCTTCGTAAAGGCTGTCGCAGCGCCACAAGCCATTCCAATGCGAAAGCTTTCAACCGGATCATTATTTTTGACATAAGTTCCGACAAAGCCGGCAATCATTGAATCACCAGCACCCACTGAGTTAACTGCTGTTCCCACAGCAGCCTTAGCATGATAGAAATGATCCCGTGTAATTAGATAACCGCCTTTACCAGCCATTGAAACCATTACGTTTTGCGCACCTAAATCAAGTAATTTATGTGCACATTCCAGCATGTCTTGATCAGATTCAAACTTTGTGTTGAATAAATCCGCAAGTTCATGATGATTTGGCTTAATTACCAACGGTTTATAACTCAGTGTATCAAGCAACGCCTGACCTGTTGTATCAATAACAAATTCAGCCTCAGCCTTTTTAATTGTTGGTAATAGTTGTTTATAAAAATCAACTGGCAAGCTTGGTGCTAAAGATCCGCTTAAAACAACAATATCACCTTTTTTCAGATCGCTTAGATGCGCTTGAAAAGCAGTGATTTCTTGCTCAGTAATGTTAGGACCAGCTGCATTAATTTCTGTTTCAGCTTGAGCATGGACTTTAACATTGACACGCGTAGCATCAGAGATAGTTACGAAATCATTAACAATCCTTCGCTGATTCAGTTGACGCACCAACTCTTTACCAGTAAAGCCACCAACAAATCCCCAAGCAGTGTTGTCAATTTTTAACTGATTAAGAATTTGAGAAACATTAATTCCCTTACCTCCAGCCAGAAATGTACAATTGTTGCTACGGTTCACGTTTCCGCTATCTACCCGTTCAAGCTGAATTACGTAATCCAAAGCCGGGTTAACGGTAACCGTATATATCATCTATTTAGCCTCCTTCAAATCAATCTTTGCAGGTAAAATGCTCTTGTGCTGCGTAGTAAGTGCGGTAGTAATTACAGTATTGGTTTTAGCATTACCGAAAACTGCAAAATTTCGTTCGCCGACTTTAGTAACATCCGTCAAAATATAGGTATGATCGGCCCGCGCGATTTCAAGTTTCTTGACCGCTGCTTCTTCGGGGTCAGGTGTAGTTAAACTGCCCAGATGGTCAATACCATTAGTTCCTACAAAACTAGCCGCAAAGTTCATACTGCGCATCTGTTCAAGTGCAGCTTCACCAACAACCGCATGAGTATTCGCTTTAATTTTTCCACCTAAGAGGATAGTGTTAATACCATGTCCTACAGCGCTCATCGCAGTATCAATTCCATTAGTTACAACTGTTACCCCCGCAATTTCAGCAAGAAATGGTACCATTTCATAACTAGTAGTACCCGCATCGATAAAAAGATAATCGTTTTCGTGCACGTAGTGCTCTACTGCATAGCGCGCAATGAGAACTTTATCATCATGATTCATTGTGAAGCGAATATGCTGCGAAACATCATGAGCAAAGTTCTTAACCGACTGCGCACCACCATGAACTCGTTTGACCAAGCCTTCTTCTTCCAGCTGAATCAAATCCCGCCTAATCGTAGATTCCGAAGTTGCAGTAATTTCAGACAAATCACAAACTCGGCATAACTCGTGCTGATTAACATAGTGCTCAATCAATTTTCGTCGCTTTTGCGTTAGCATACCCTTCTTCACCTCCTTGAGTAATTTTATGCGCGTTTTCACTCAAAAGCAATCATTTTAGAGCAAAAAAATTCAATTTCTTTCAAAAACGAGCAGACAATATGCAATTATTTGCTTATAAACAACAAAAAACTGCACAGTTAAACTGTGCAGCTTATAAACTTTTTGCTTTTTTCTTTATCTATTTATGTTCATTTTTTGCAGACGGTAATGCAAATGAACAAACAAAGCCAATAATGGCAAAAATCAACATTAAAATAAAGCCTAAGTGATAGCCATTTTCAAGCTTGACAGCTTTGCTGCCAGCTATTCCACTGGCTCCTAAAGTAACAACTAGCATGGCTAAAGCAGTTCCTAGTGAACCACCAATTTGTCTGACAGTCGAAAGAGCACCGTTAGCGTGGGCAGTCATATCAGTTTGAACTTCATTAATCCCTGCAGTGAAAGTTGTCATCATTGTAAATGAAATCCCAATCATTCGTAGTGCGTAACAAACGCTAATTAAAACTAAACTAGTCTCAGTATTAAATAGCAACATCGGTAAAGTACCAATCAGCAACATGATAAAGCCAAAGAGCGATAACTTTTTAATTCCTAGTCGATCATATAAGTCGCCTGAAACCGGATTGCAAATAATCATTACTAATGCGCCCGGCATCATTACTAACCCAGATGTCAAAGCTGATTCTGCACGCGTCGTTTGCAAATAAAGCGGTAGAACCAACTCAATACCAACCATAGAAATGTTACTAATAGTGCTTAGTAAGGTACATAAGTCAAACCGGAAGTTTTTAAATACACGAATATCAAGCAATGGCTCCGCCATATGTAATTGGCGATAGCAAAACAGCCCAATAATAACTAAGCCAACAATAAAGACTAGTACCAAGGTTAGAGTTATTTTTCCAGTATTTCCAACCTCTGACAAAGCATATAAAATCAACCCAAAACCGAAAATCGATTCCAAAAAGGAAATTCCATCAGTTGAACTCATATGAGCCGTAGTGATGTTTTGTATTGTGAATAAGGCAAGAATACCGACAATTCCACTAGCAATGCTTAAAATTACAAATAACATTTGCCATTCGGCATACTTTAAGATCAAACCAGAAATTGTTGGTCCAACAGCTGGCCCAAAACCAACCACGAAGCCAGTAATACCCATAGCTAAGCCTCGTTTTTCTGGCGGAAACATCATCAAAATAACATTTTGGATGAATGGCATCAATCCACCTGCAGCAACGGCTTCAATGATACGGCCAGCAAGTAAAACATAAAAGTTAGGTGCGAAAATACAAATAATCGATCCAACAAAGAAAATACCAATCATTGTTAAATAGTTTTGCTTTAAGCTAAATGACTCAAAAATCCATGCTGAAATAGGAATCATTAATCCAACTACCAACAAATATGCGGTTGTAAGCCACTGCGCAGTCGACTGACTAACTCCGAATGACTTCATGATCGAAGGCAGAGCATTGTTTAAGAACGTTTCGGCAAGTAAAGCAACAAACGCCCCAAATAATAGGACTGTCATCATCAGCGTTCTTTTTTTACCAGAAATACTTTTTATATTATTTTCCATTATTTCGCTCCTTTTTGTATAGCATGCTACACTTTTTATAAAATAAAAATTAGAAATTGGCAATTATTACATTCAAAATTGAATTTAATTGCTTAACATCTGAATCAGTTAAACCAGCAATAATTCGTTCATTTACCTTGTTCATGATGTCATGAATTTCCGTAATATTATTATCAAGCAAATCAAAGCCTTTAGCAGTCAATGTTAATACAATTTGACGCTGATCATTTTTAAGGTGAGAAGTGGCAATCATTTCATTATCTTCGAGTCGTTTGACAATTCCACGAATAGTTGGATGACTTAAAACAAAGGTATCAGCTATTTCTTTTTGCGTAATTGTTCGACCTTTGGAATCATACAAATAAACCAAAAGCGAAATTTGCGCGCCAGTGAGCGAGTATTTTTTAAATAGTTCTGCAAAGCGATTATTCAGTTCTTTTTCAACCACAGTGTTAGCTATTTTTATTTTAGGGCCAAGCTGATCTAAATAGTGATTCGACATTTTCCTTTCCTTTCTATTTTATAGTTATGTAGTATACTACATAATTTTCATAGCGAACAACTTTTTATTAAATTTTTTTTGAAAAAATCAATTGCAGTTTCTTTTACTATGTAATTCAAGTTGGTTAGCATATTTAAATACTACCATACAATTAAATAATTACTCTATTGTTCATCAATTATTGTAAGCGGTTCCTATTTAATTTACATTTTTTCATTTGTGATAGAATTAAAATAATATCAGCAAAATTTTAGAAAGGTCACGCATTCTATAATGGATGAAAATGAAGCTCAACACCATATATCTTCTCATCACCATATGAGAATTCATTGGAAAGAATTTTTTAAAAGCTCTGATGACACTTTAGTTAAAGATACAACTTTAGTAGAAAAGGGATCGCTAGTCGGCAGGATTGGCATTATGTTGCTTGAATGTGGTACTGGCGCTTGGCGTGTGCGGGATTCAATGAATACAGTTGCACGTGCTCTAGATATTACCTGCTCTGCTGATATTGGTCTCTTAACCATTAGTTATACCTGCTTTGATGTAGACAACAAGTCATATTCCCAAACTTTATCACTTCCAACAACAGACGTTAACATGAACAAGTTAAATAAAATGGAAGACTTTGTTCGACGCCTCGAAACCGAAAACTCGTATTTAACAATTGGCACCGTGCACCATGAACTCAATCAGATTGAAAACCACACCAAAGCCTATTCACTTACAATTTCAGCTTTAAGTGCTGGACTTGCTTGCGCAAGCTTTATTTTTCTACTCGGCGGTGGTTTGCCAGAAATGATTTGCACTTTTTTTGGTGCAGCTATCGGAAACTATTTTCGCGGGATTCTGACTAAAAATAAGATTACCTTAGTGGCAAAAATAGCGGTGGGTGTTGCAATTTCCTGTGCTGTTTACTTCTTTTGCTTCCAGCTTGGTGAAAAAATTTGGGGCTGGAGCCCTCGTCACGCATACGGCTATATCGGGGCTATGCTTTATGTCATTCCGGGCTTCCCTTTCATTACTTCTGGATTAGATATGTCAAAACTTGATATGAGATCAGGACTTGAACGACTTGCCTATGCTGTATTAATCATTATGATTGCCACAATGGTTGGCTGGGGAATGGCCACTACTCTTAATCTACAACCGGGTTCAATACCGGAACTTAACTTGAACCCTTTCCTTTTAACAGCACTGCGGCTAATAGCCAGTTTCTGCGGTGTTTATGGCTTTTCAATTATGTTCAATGCTACACCTTCAATGGCAACAATTGCCGCTTTGATTGGGGCTTTTGCTAATACTTTACGTTTGGGACTAGCCGAATTCAATCATGTGCCAGCGCCACTTGCAGCTTTTATCGGGGCACTACTTGCTGGTTTAGTTGCTAGCTTTGTTCGCGATAAAGTTGGATTTCCACGAATTGCAATTACAGTGCCAGCGATAGTTATCATGGTGCCGGGGCTTTATATGTATCGCGCCGTCTTTAATTTTGGTGTGACCAATATAAATATTGGGGCCTACTGGATCATGAATGCTTTAATGATTATTACAGCCCTACCAATTGGTCTTTTAACTGCTCGTATTCTAACTGACAAAAAATGGCGACACGCTGATTAAAAATTGGAGGTATTTCTTAAATCTAATCTTGATTTTTATACTAATCAAATTATCAAATTTTACTACTTATTTGCAATTGCTTGAATAGCATTCCGACCTAAAAAAATACAGTAACCAAATATTAACACCGTAGGTATCGTCATAGCCTTGTGCAAGTATTCGTGACCGTTTTTTTTTTGGATTTCCTCATAGGCAGTACGGACTTGACGGCGCACAACGCCAAGTCCGCGAACCGCAACTTATATATTGACCCCCTTCTCTTTAAAATGGAAGAGCTTATAATTTTTCAGACTACGAAATTCTTCCACATGGTCACCTTCGACAAAAAGCCAGGTATCCTTGCGGATATCCGGCAGAATCACTCATAAATATATGACTGAAAATAGGTGTCAACTGTGTTTTGTTGCTGATTTCTAGGCCATTCGGCGCGCAGTATAAAATGAGTGTACGCGGCGCGGTTATCCTCGATTATCTGGACGAAGACTCCTTTGTACTTTTCCGGAAAGACTATCACACCAATATGAGCCGATTTACTACGGCTGGCTGGGAATACGGTCTAGATTTGTTCGGCGGTTCAGGTACAGCGCTGATTGCCTGTGAATAATCCGACCGGCTGAACTGCTCAATGGAACTCGACCTGAAATACTACGATGTGATTGTAAAGCCGGTTTATTGAATTCCGAAAAAGCGATGAGGGCGTGTTCTTTCTCCGTAATGGCGAGAAAACAGCATATCACGACTAACATAAATTATAAAGGCAACCAAGTTGTCATTGCTTGGTTGCCTTAAAGATCGAGTTTATTACACAAAAATGAATTAGTAATTTACTGCTGCAACTATACTAATCCACAACGTCTATAAATTTCTTCAATGATTGGACTTTTGTATTGAATATATGCATCAATATTCTCCGGAAACAATTTTGCTCTTTCACGTTTCACGCAACTGTATTCCTCAACAACATTGGGATGGGTACGCAGAAAATCTCGAAAAGTAAGATGTCTTTTTAATTCTTCTGAATCCAATGGACAAACATATAGATGATGGAGCATAAGCTCCAGTTTATTATAACAAAAGGCTTCGCGTCCACTGATGCCAAGATTGCCTTCATGATGATATCCAATATTTCTGAGATAACAACATCAATATCGATAATGGGTTTTGCCCATAACCCTTTTACTGCGGTACTACCAACATGTTCAACCGACACTGCTAGCGGACCTAATGCGGTAAGTATCTCCAGTTTAATTTTTTCAAATTTTTTGACCATTGCTCGTTATAGGGGACAACAATAACTTTTTTAGTTTTCATAAATTACACCCCATGCTGCATGCTCATTTTTTAAGTCACTCATGTAACTAGTTGATATTCCATAAACAAAAATGGTCTCACTTGTTTTTTATTGTTTATCAATCTGACTTAATGCATCGTTAACTGCGTCTTTTAATCCACGAGTAGTACTAGAAGCTCCAGAAACAGCATCAACATCAACCTTATTTTGCTTAACCATTTCTTCAGGCAACAATTTTACTGCTTTGAGACCATAGTCGGCAGACTCGGCTTGCTTCAAAACCTCAATTTTCTTTAGATTCTTTTCCTTATCAGCAGTGACACGAACTACTATTTCGCCTCCCATACCACCGTTGGAACGACCAATATATTGATCTTTTTCGGTTGGGAAGTTCTCATGCTTAAGATCTGAAGTCAAATGTACATCATGAGTAGAAGCTCCACTCACTGCGTCCACCGTAGAATCAGCCTTGTCTTTGGCAGCATTCTCTCCGGCAATTTTACCCCAGATGAGACATTCAGCAATGTTGTTACCGCCTTGGTATTGGTTTGCACAGATGCCACCAAATTCACCAGCAGAATATAAATGAGGAATTGGTTTACCCTTGGTATCCAAGATTTCGGCTTCCTTGTTTCTCCTTGCACCGCCTTGCGTATTAAGCATAGCTTGCTCCATCCGAATAGCATAAATTGCTCCTTCTTCAAAAGCTCGAATAGTTGCCGGGTCACGGCGGAATTCTGGGTCATCATGCTCTTTAGCTGCTTTGTTAAAGCGCTCAAGTGAGTCTTGCAAAGTTGCTGGTTCTACACCAATTTTTTCAGCTAATTCAGCAACTGAATTAGCTTTAATCACATTTTCAGTATAGACATTGTATTCACCAATGATTGGGTCGCTATCTAATTCCTTCTTTTTAACTTCGTCAAAAATTAAATAAGGATGTACTTGATTAATCGGAACTTTCCATTCACCATGATTCTTTATATGACCGTGGCGGTTGTCCTCAGCTTCATTAAAGTATCTAGTACCATCATCACCAACTACAAATGAACTACCGTGGGCAACAGCTATATTCTGAGCACCTAACATTAAGCGACCACGTTCACCTTCTGGTACTGCAAAGGCCATTCCATGAAGCAAACCAAGTGATTCGTAGTTATGCATATGCCAGAAATCAGCACCAACTTGCTCGGCCATTTTGATACCATCACCCTTGTTGTAAAGAGTGCCAAGTGGCGCCAGTCTCTTGGCACCAATATAGTCTTCGATCATCGCCTGGTTGTTTTCAAAACCACCAGTAGTCATTACCACGCCGTTTTTGGCTTGAACCTTGATCAACTTGCCATCACGCTCTATGAGAACTCCTTCAATTTTGCGTGTTTCTGGATCTTGGATCAGTTCTTTAGCAGGAGTTTGGTACATCACGTCAATATTGTCTTGGCGTTTGACAACTTGCTCTTTTAAAATCTTCCATAATGCCGCGTCAAACCAAGATTCGCGAACAGTAGTGAAATCATAGGATTCAGATCCTTCAAACTCCGGAAACTCTTCATAAGCATGATGTAGCAATTCTGGCGCGTATTCTTTGGCACTACATGGTTTGACACCCAAATACTCAGTAACGTATTTTGGAGTATTAACCATTCCCTCAACGTAAGTGTCAATCATGTCCTCATCTAGTGACATTGGGGCCGTTAAGTTCTTATAGTATTTCTTTAGTTCATTAAAGTCATTACCCGTACCAATCAATTGCGCCGAATAACGAGTATTACCGCCTTCGTGGCCTTCTGGCGCTGCATC
The DNA here is from genome assembly GCF_059900815.1 of Lactobacillus sp. C449L. Taxonomy (NCBI): domain Bacteria; kingdom Bacillati; phylum Bacillota; class Bacilli; order Lactobacillales; family Lactobacillaceae; genus Lactobacillus; species Lactobacillus sp. C449L. The sequence continues at coordinate 206,631 of NZ_JBWXGA010000002.1, forward strand.
AACGAGTAAAACTTTTGCACCGTTATCTGCAGCAAAACGAGCTGCAGTGGCACCAGCACCACCAAAGCCTAATACAACAACATCATAATTAGCATCCCATTTAAGGTCTTTTTGATAAATCATTTGGAGATCCTTCTTTTTCTATGTAACTGTTTTCATTAACAAACTAATTTTAGCACAAAATTGATTATACGATTGTCAAAAACAACTACAATAGAAGTTAAAATTTTCCTAATTTATAAAGAAAAAGTATAGTTTTACTTTCAGTCTAAAAACTACACTTTATTTGCTCAGTTATTAATATATTTCTTTAGAACCGGAACTCAAGCCAACTAGCAACTTAATTCCTGCTTTTTGTCCAGTAAGTTCGCGACAGTATATAATATCCATCTTGTCAAGACTAATGCCTCTATCAATGAGAACCTTTAAAATATTCTCATATCCCTTTATTTGAAATAGTTTTACTGATATCTGAAACTTCTGAAGGGTATTTGTTTTTCATTCTGCTTTTACCCAAGTTTGATTTTATTACACTGGTAACAACTGGATCGTCTATTTGGGCGTATGTATCAAGAAGCACAAATCCATCTGAGGGAAGAGCGCTGACAAATACGCTCAAACAATAATCTAAACCTTTCTTTAAGGCTTTAAATTCTTCTGACCTTCGTTCTTGAGAAGGAACTTGTATTACCTTGGACATGATGTCGTCCGCCATCTTAAGTGCGAATCTCGCATGATCACTATTTTTCAGAATGGGAGGATGCGCAAGGGCAGCCAAAATACCCCGCTGTTCAAGAAAATTGGCATTTTTTATCCATTCGTTGAAGTATTGTTCCAATAAGCCAAAATCGCCTTCACCGATGATCTGAAAAGCTATGGCAGCACTTTCTCTGATCCTCCATCTAGAATCACTCATTGCGCCTTTCAATATACCGATTAATTGATCTTGTCGGTCGGAAAATTCAACATGGGTACCTATGGCTTGAATTGCACAAAAAGGAAGATATTCTCTGGAAGTATCGTCCTGGGTCTCGTCTGCTGAAATGTGTGCCCATTGAATAATCAACTGCCAAAGAGGTTCCGGCACCACCTGCTTTTGAAAATACTGAGCGAATTCAGAAGCAAACGTTAAATTAGCCCTAGGACCTGGAAGGTTGGACTTACCAATTACAAGTTTCTCTACTTCTGTGTTGGAGGTAGCGTCATTCAACGATAACAAGTCTTCAAATTCATTTTTCTTAGATTTCGTAGCCATAATCACTCATTCTTTTTTATGCAGCTGTTTTCATTAGCAAATTAATTTTAGCACAAAATTCATCATGCGAATGTAACAATACCCATCATTAAAAGTTATAATTTTCCTAATTTATAAAGAAAAAGTGTAGTTTTACTTTAAGTTTAAAAACTACACTTTATTTGCTCAGTTATTAATATATTTCTTTAATTCTTCATCTTTAAGACCGGCACTCAAGCCAACTAGCAGCTTGATTCTTGCTTTTGGTCCAGTAAGTCCGCGACAGTATATAATACCCATCTTGGCAAGGTTAACGCCACCACCTTCGTAATCATAGACCGGTTCAGCAATCCCGTTAAAACAACGAGAAACTAAAACGATTGGTATGTGGCGGTCAACTAATGACTGTAGCTCAGGTAAAGTCTGAGGCGGCAAGTTACCTGCACCAAGTGCTTCAATTACTAACCCATTAGTTGTAGGCTTGTTTAGAGCGTGCAAAAGCTCCGTGCCCATTCCCGCATAGGCCTTGATCAGATAAACATCTGAAACCACATGGTCAATCGGTAAATGCTGTTGCGGTTTAATCGTTTGGACGTAATTAACATGTCCTTCAGAAACAATACCGATTGGACCAAAAGTTGGGGTACGAAAAGTTGCTACATTTGTAGTATGCGTTTTAGTAACATAGCGAGCTGAGTGAATTTCATCATTCATTACAACCACGACTCCTTTACCAACTGACGTCGATGCACTGGCAACCGTAATAGCTGTCCGAAAATTGTATAAACCATCACTGCCTACTTCATTAGAAGAACGCATTGCCCCCGTAACCACTACCGGCATTTTACTAGAAATAGTCAAATCTAAAAAAATCGCCGTTTCTTCTAAGGTATCCGTGCCATGCGTTACTACCGCACCAAAAAAGCCCTCGCTTTCAGCGCGGCGAATTCGCAAAGATAATTCGAGCATGCGTTCTGGTGTCATGTGTGGCGAAGGAATATTAAAAATTTCTTCCGTTACAAGTTTTAGTTCACCTTGGTTACCTAATGAAAGTGCCGCTAGCGGGTTTTGAGCATTGGGCTTAATATTACCGGATTCATCTTCTGACATTGAAATTGTTCCGCCAGTGTGCAAAATCAAAATTTTCTTAGTCACAGTCTGTTCTCCTCCATACATAATAGTCAAGCCAATTCTAACATTTATACCATTCCAAAAGATATATCTAGAATTCTTAAATTAAAAAAAGTTTCCCTCATCAAAATTGACTCTTAGGAAACTTTTTTAATAAAAACTATTCACCATATACTTCTTTAGCAAGATCAAACGCTGACCAAGCCTTAGGCCAACCACAATAAAATGCTAAATGAGTTATTAGCTCAACCATTTCTGTTTTAGTAACCCCATTAGTTTGGGCAATTCCCATGTGAGATTTAAGTTGCGGATATAAGCCTTGAGCCAGTAACGCTGCACAGGTAATCAAGCTGCGATCGCGAGCAGACATTTTGTCTTCACGTGACCAAACTTCACCAAATAGTACATCATCATTTAATTCCGCAAACTTAGGAGCAAACTCTCCTAAATTGTCTCGTCCAGCAGTTTGTTTTTTCATGATTATTTCTCCAAATTCTGATAATACTCTTCACTCACCGGTTCTAGCCATTCTGGCGTGCCGGCAGTAATTGCAAGGTGTGAAAACCAACTATTCTTAGTAGCGCCATGCCAGTGTTTAACACCGTCATGAATGACAACTACATCTCCAGGGTGCATTTTTTTAGCCGGCTTGCCTTCTTCTTGAAACCAGCCTTCACCAGCAAGTCCAATTAAAATCTGAAAACCATTATTGTGTTTATGCCAATTATTACGGCACCCTGGTTCAAAGCTGACGTTAGAAACACCCACTTCAATTTCCGAATCTGCAACTAAACTCTGTAAGTAGCTTTGACCAATAAAATACTTTTGATAGGTTTCGTTTTTGTCTCCAATGGCAAAAAGTCCTTGCTTTACTTCTGCTTCATTATTATTCATCTTAATTATTTTCCTTTATTCTCTTCAAGTATTCCGCAAAGGTTTCGTCATCAGCAATTTGATGATTTTGCTTGCCCTCATACCAGTTAATCTTATGATTAAGCACACTTAAATTGTTCGATAACTCCATAATCTGCTTTTCGGCATTCTTTTGGACCCTTTTTAAAAGCGCCAATCGCTGACCAATTGTTTCATCCCCTTGTGCACGTAAAGCTATATAATCTTTTAGTTCAGTAATCGTCATGCCGGTACCCTTTAAATGCAAAATAAACTTCAACCAGTCCCGATCAGCTTCCGTGTAATAACGTTGGTCGCGATGATCGCGATGTGGCACGAGCAGTCCTTCACTTTCGTAATAACGTAATGTTGCCGAAGGTAACCCAACCATTGCACTAAATTCACCAATTCGATATTTTTTCTCTGTATCAGCTAAAACTGTCATTTTCAATGTATCCAATCATTAAAACTTACTACTGCATTAGCAGTCCGGCTGCAGAGGACCTTAAATGTACTTTTTACCATAAAATCACCTCTTAATGTCTACAATAGTCCTTAAAGTGTACTTTAAGTCAAGAACTTTTTACCTAGAATTGTTTTCAGACTAAATAAAAAGCCACAAAAGTTTATCTTTCGTGACTTTTCTTTTCTGGTTTTTGCCCAACCAATCAGTAATATATCTTTTTAAATAATAAAACTGCCAAACATTACTTTGACTGACATACAGATATAACCGTATTCTGGGCTAACAAAATCTCATTGGTAGTTTTAGCATCATGAATTTCTCCAGTTGATGCATCTTTGTGCTCACCTAAAGCAATTTTAGCAACAGCTTCAATTTCAGCCAAAGCGTCTTCTTTTGCTTCAGCTGTTAATGAAGTATTAGCATTAATTTTTTCTTTGGTTGAAACTACTGCTGCTTTAATGGTATCGACTGCAAATTCCTGTTGCTTAGCAAACGAAACTGCTTCGTTTAAAGCTGTTTGGAAACTCTTTTCGGTCTGATCGATTTCAGCTGATGTCTTGGCATTGGCAATAGCTGTCTTTGCAGCGTCTACAGCAGCAACAATTTTATCAGGTGCTGTTATCCTTGCTTCACTGTTTTCAATCTTAACTACAGCCTTGTTGGCAAACTCAGCTGCTTGTTTTACTAATTCACAGGCAGAAACAGCCTTATCTTGAATTGACTTAATTTCTTCTTCCGAAGTAGCATCGTAAATATCGCCGGTAGTACCATCTTTTTGTTCTCCTAAAGCTGCTTTAGCAATAGCATCAATTCTCTCAATAGCTGCTTGCTTTTCATTTGCAGAGGCAGGAGTATCGTTAATCATTTGACTTGCGTCTTCAGCTGCTTGTTTCACAGCGGTAATAGCGCTTGCCTTTATATCTTTTAGAGCAGAATTAGCTAATTCTGCTTTACACTTAGCTAAAACCATATTCTGGGCTAACAAAATGTCATTAGTCGTTTCAGCGTCATGAATTTGTCCAGCTGTTCCGTCTTCATGCTCACCTAAAGCAATTTTAGCAACAGCTTCAATCTCAGCTGGTGTTTTCGCATTGGTAATTGCCGCTGTAGCAGCGTCTACAGCAGCAGTAATTTTATCAGATGCTGTTGTCCTTGCTTCATCATCATCCATCTTAACTACAACCTTGTTGACAAACTCAGCTGCTTGTTTTACTAAATCGTTTGAAACAGCTTTGTCACCAACTAGCTTACATTCTGCTTCAACATTTGCTTGTGTTGTTTTAACTTCGTCTACTGTTTTAGCGTCGTTAATTGCGCCACTCTTACCATCTTTTTGCTCACCTAAAGCTGCTTTGGCAATAACGTCAATTTTAGCAATAGCTGCTTGCTTTTCTGCATCCGTTAAAGGACTGATTTTAATTAAGTTAGTTGCATCTTTTACAGCTTCCTTAATAGCAATAATAGCCTCGTCTTTGGCATTCTTTAAAGAATCTACATTTGAAGCACTGCCACTGTTGTTTGGAATACTTGGAGTGCTTATTACAACATTATTATCGTTTGCAACTGGTTGATTATTTTCAGAAGTATCCTTTGACGGTTCTACCTGGTGCTTCTTAACTAAAGTGTTGGCTTTAATGTAGCCAAATTTAGTAGAATAGTACTTCTGACCCTTAATTTTAACGGCTCCACCAAAAATCTTAACTTCTTGGCCTTTAACAATGTTCCTATTCTTTACAATTTTACCTTTTCTTGTATATAAAGATGTTCTTTTAGCGGCTTCACGAGTTCTACCATCGACATTAACTGCCTTAATGAACTGATTCTTCGCTATTTTGTAATAGCGCTTGCCATTAACCATCTTTTGTCCAAATACACTAACCTTTTTACCAACTTTTATGATCTGTTTGGTCTTGATCATTTTCTTGCCTTGTTGCTTATAAACGGCTGAATTGGCTCCAATTGTTTTGGACTTTTTGGCAGCATTAACCTCATTAAGCAAACTGCTCCCAAAATTGTTTGGCATTTGACTTAAACCAACTGATAATAGCGCCACACTGGACACTGAAACAATTACTTTTTTATACAAACTATTTTTACCCATATAATTAAACCTCTCATTAACTCTTTATTCAGTTTCACGAAAATTCTAATTTTAGTAAAAAAACAAAACATATATAGCTAATGGTAGTGCTAATCTATGAACTTTAGAATATTATATATGGATATCGATATAGCTTTATCATTTGGTAAATATAACTTTGGCAAAAATATCAGATAGATTGTATTAAAAAATTCTTGGTTGCTTTCATTCAATCACTGCCTTTATTCACAGTAGTTAACATATTAGATTAGAAACCTTGCGTTGATTGACTAGCTAAAAGAATAGGAATGCTATTAACTGTTAGACTAAAAGCAAAATCTGTAAATATTATTTTTTTAACAATTTCACAAATTAACGTTACCAAAACTACTTATGAATAGATAAACATCACGTAATACCGGAAGAACAAAAATAAATTAGTAGTCCTTTGTCTAAGCATTTCTTTAAGCGAGCGCAGCTAATTTTTAATAACAAGCTCAGTTTCTAAATAAGTCGTAGCAACTAATTACGCGTTCATATTACAACCGATAAATAAGTAATTTAACATTTAAAATAAAATGTGTTATTATAAATGTGTAATAGATAAATAGTACAGTAATAATTTGAGGCGAAAAAATGAAAGAAAGTATCTTTAAAATTAAACATAATCAAGCAATTTATTTGATAATTGCAAGTATTGTCTTTATCGCACTTTTTATGGCTTTGCCTATCCCAAGTGTTGGTTTTAGCTTGTACGGAGGAAAATTAGGCACTATCAATGTAAGTTTTGCATTAAGCGATCTTATTTATGGGCTTTTGTTTTTCTTAGTTTGTCGCTTTTTAGTAAAAGTCAACTTTAACTTTTCTTTTAAAAATTTAGGCAAATTCACTTTGCTAGGGGGATCATTTGCATTACTTGTGTTATACAACATTTATTTAACTAAAAAGAATCCATTTTCCTATACTTTTACTACTGGCCTAGGAACCTTACTTTATTGTTTTATTGGAGCAGCTTTTGTTGGTTGGTTTGAAGAACTAATTTTCCGAGGCGGAGTGTTAATGGGATTAAAGTCATTGTTAAAGGATCATGATGTGATAGCAATAATTATTGCTAGTTTAATTTTTTCGGGAATGCACATCCAGAACTTTTTGGTTCAGGCATATTGGGATACTGTAAATCAAGTATTTTTTGCTTTTGCAATCGGAATTCTGTTCTCAGTTTTATATTTAGCTTCACATAATATTTTGGTGCCAATGCTAGCTCACACTCTAATCGATACATCAGATATGTTTTCAAAAGCGATATCTTCCGGGCCTCAAAGTAATGGAATCGATTGGGTTGTAGTTATTTCGTCAATCATTCTTCTAGTTAACGCCTATTTTATTTATCAAAAATACCTAGTTAAGGATGTACAAGAAAAAGCTTAAATTATGCACACAAAAAGCACTTTAGGTTAATTACCTAAAGTGCTTTTTAATTATATTTAACTAGTCGTCTAACTTCTCTTTGTTAGTTACGTTTAGTTTATCATCAAAGGTGTAAACTACTGGCTCACCAGTCTTCATTTCTAAGTTCATGATGTCTTCATCAGAAATGTTTTCGATGTACTTAGTTAAAGCACGAAGTGAGTTACCGTGAGCAGCAATAATCACATTTTTACCAGCTAAAAGGTCTGGAGCAATGTGGTCTTCCCAGAAAGGCATGACTCTTTCAAGACAAACTTTTAAGTTTTCAGTCCGCGGAATAATATGTGGGTCAAGATCTGCATAACGACGATCATGTACTTGACTAAATTCGGAATCATCCTCAAGTTTTGGTGGTAAAACATCATATGAACGACGCCAAATATGAACTTGCTCGTCACCATATTTTTCAGCTGTTGCTTCCTTGTTTAAGCCTTGTAAACCACCATAATGACGCTCATTTAAGCGCCATGATTTGGTTTCTGGAACCCAAAGTTGACCACTTTCTTCCAAAGCAAAGTGTAAAGTCTTGATAGCACGGGTTAAAACTGAAGTATAAGCTTGATCAAACTTAAGTCCGTGCTCCTTAATTAACTTACCAGCATTTTTTGCTTCTTCGACACCTTTTTCGGATAAGTTGACATCAACCCAACCAGTAAACTTGTTTTCAAGGTTCCATTCACTTTGACCGTGACGGATTAAAACTAATTTCGACATGAAATATCTCCTTTGCAAATTAAAAGCTTCACTTTCTATTTTACACATTTGAATTTTGTTTTCATAGGGTTTAATCTTAAAAATCATTTTTTAAATTATCGTTTTACGATACAATAGAAATGATAATGACTATAAGAAAAGCGAGTATCTAACCAACATGAAATTCAAAAAATTATTGCTAAGCATGGGTGTCGTAGCCGCACTAATTTCCGGTGGTTGCTCTAATCAGAAAAAACAGGCTGAACCTGTTTTGACTAAAACCCAGGTAATCAAAAAAGCACAGCGTTCATTTAAAAGCGGACAAGCAAAGCAATTAGTTAACTTAAAAACAGATACCTCAAGACAAGTCGTGGCTTCGACCTACACTTTTGGTGGTAATCCTACTATTTTCCACGTTAACTACCAAACTGAAAATAAAAACAAAACTCGTAGCTCGGATCAGTGGGTCAGCAATACTGGCACCCTGTATATTAATGGTCAAAGTACGTGGTATAAAACTAAGCTTGAGCCAGTCACCGGACATAGTTATGCTGACTTGCTGGAGGCTATCCTTAACAACGAAATGTTAATGAATCCTCCTAAAGCTCTGACTAATGCATACAAGATGACTCGCAAGGGCAATACGTACACACTAAAAGCTACAATCAAAGACAAAAAGATCATGAAACATGCCGTTAAACCGATTTTTGCTACTAATACACAAAGTTCAGAACAAAAGAAAATATATAAGCAACTTGGTAAGGCCGCCAAGTATCAAAATATGACAGTTAAGCTAGTAGTTAAAAACAAGAAAATGTATCTTTTTAATTACACAGTTAACATGAAAATTGGTAAGCTAATGAACTTTAGTGTAGGCCAGAGCTACGGCAATATGGGAAGCCAAGATTTCCTAAAATTACCAAATAATGCCTTGAACGCTGAGCCATTGCAAAGGAATAAAAAGAAAGCTAACAACAACCAAACTAATTAAAATAAATCCCTCTTACCGCAATAATCTTCACGGAAAAGGGATTTTTTCTTTAGGAAAATTAACTATACAGTTATAAAAGTAAATAGTATACTCAAATTAAACATATATTAGAGAGATTTCAATAAGGAGTTTAACAAGATGAAAGTTAAAAAATTAATCTCTTCGGTACTACTAGCCTTTACTTTAGTAGCAGGCGGACTAACTCAAATAAAACCTGCCAATGCAGCAACTTTGAGTAAAAAACAAGTTGTATCTGTCATTAAAGATGATTTACAAACCAATAAAAATGGTAAATATGACGCAATATTTAATAGCTCGACGCTTATTTCCACTAAATCTGGCAAAACAAAAAAATATCATTCTACAGCTAAATTATCTGGCGCTTACAATAAAGATGTTGTTCAGCTTGAAAGTAAGTCTATTCAAAATAATGTTCAAAATAAAAAAGTAGTTGAGATAACAAATACTTGGACTGATATAAATAATTCCCGTTTCTACTCTAGTCAAGACGGCAAATGGGTATATTCCCAAATAACAAAAGAATTCAAAGGCTCTCTTTACGAACAACTTGCAAATCAAAATACTCAAACTAGTTTTTTTATTGCCGGGCTTAAAGGCGGTAAGTTAACCAGCAAAAATGGAACTTATACGCTAACTTCTACTGTTGATGCTAAGAAACACTTTAATTTAATTATGAAAATGACCCTAGTCAAAGACTTTTCTAACAAAGAACTTAAGCAATTTAGAAAGCAAACAAAAATTAAAAAAGTTAAAGTAGTATACACGGTCAGAAATAATAAGCTAGTTAGTTCAAAAGCAAGCATTCTAGTTTCAGAATTATTCAGTAAGCAGAAAACCAAGTTTGTCCATAAATTTAGTCACTTTGGTGAATATGCCAATCTTGTCGTACCTGATGACGTAAAAAATACTGCCACCCTCATTACTCGAAACTAATTTAAAAAGCCTCTTTTACGCAATAATATTAAGCGAGAAAAAGGGGCTTTTTTAAACAATTATCGAAAAATTCAAAGGCTAGTTGTTACAATAATATATAGAAATGACTATACAAAATCCGTAGTATAGAATAAACTTAGTTAAATAAACATTAAAGAAATCTCATAAAGGAGCTTAATAAAATGAAAGTTAAAAAAATAATCTCTTCAGTATTGCTAGCCTTCACATTAGTTGTAGGCGGACTATCTCAAGCAAAGCCAGCTAATGCAGACACTTTAAGCAAAGATCAAGTTGTCTCAATAATTAAAGACAATAAAGCAAATAGCGTTAAGTTAGATGGAACTATATCCGTTAAACCAGTTAAATCAAAAAAATCTGCTACATTAGTCAGTTTGTCTGGTGAAATCAACAACGAAGTTGCCCATATTACTGCTAAAGCACTAGTTGGCGGCAGTGAAAAAGAGCAAAACATAGTAGAAATGTGGGCAAGTACTAAAGAACAACGTACTTACGTCTACTCTGACGGTAAGTGGGAATATGCACCTATATCAGATGCAACTAAAGACGCTCCATATGAGAAACTGGTAAAATTACTGTCTCAAGAAGATCTTTTTGGTAAAGCACTTAAAAATAGCAAATTAACCCATAATCAGGATGAATCTGATACTCTTAAAACAGCTGTTAATGTTAATAAATACTACCCTACCTACTTAAAAATGATAAGCAAAGAGGCTAAACTTACCAAAAAAGACCTTAAGTATCTTAAGAAGAACATTAAAACAAGTAAAGTTCACGTTACTTACACAGTTAAAGACAACAAACTAATTGGTGTTGAATCAAGACTCAATTATACTCTAGCTAAGTCTATAAGCTGCACGGCTGTGTTCAGCATTAGCAACGTGGATGAATATCCAAATCTTGCTGTACCTGACAGCGTTAAAAACAGCGCAACTCCAGTTAAAGCTGAAAAATAGTCCCTTTTTACTAAAGGAGGATAATTCATGAAGTTAGGAATAATTGGAAGTGGAAAAATTGTTCATGACTTTTTAACGACTGCAAATAAAATCAAAAATTTAGAATTGGCTGCTATTTCAACTACCAAGCGCAGTGAACACATTGCCCATGATTTGGCTAAACAATACGGCATTAAAAAAGTATTTTCTGACAATAATCAGCTTTATCATGACAGTAATGTTGATACCGTCTACGTGGCTGTGCCCAATTTTCTGCACTATGATGTAGTTAAAGCGGCGATTGAAGCCGGTAAAAACGTAATCTGTGAAAAGCCGTATGTAGATACGGTGGCACAAGCAGAAGAACTTAAAAAAATTGCTGATCAAAATGGTGTAATAATCGTTGAAGCCATCACCAATATTCACCTAGAGAACTTTCGGGCAATTAAGCAAAAAATTGCCGAAATTGCACCTATTCATATTGTTTCGTTGAATTATACACAATATTCCACTCGCTATGATAACTTTTTGCAAGGTGAAATTGCGCCTGTTTTTGATCCAGCAAAAGGCGGCGGCACCTTAACAGACTTAAATATTTATAATATTCACTTAGCCGTTGGCCTTTTTGGCAAACCTGATGCAGTTCAGTATTATCCAGTAATGCAAAAAGGAGTTGATACTTCAGGCATTTTGAACTTAACCTACTCGGATAAGCAAGCTACCCTAATAGCCGCTAAAGATTGCTATACCACTCCCCGTTCATTTATTGAAGGCGAAAAAGGAACAATCTACTTTGATGGTTCAACGGGCGTACTCAACGACTTTACGGTTGAATTTCGCCAAGGTGATACTACCAAATACCAGTTCAACCAGTATGAGCATCGCATGGCGAGTGAATTTGTTGATTTTGTTAATATTATTGATAATCGCGATGTTAAAACTGCAAATGAATTGTATAGCCACAGCGTCAACGTGATGGATGTTCTAGTAAAAGCCCAAGAATCCGTTAAGTAACTAAATAAAAATCAAAATTGCCAGCTAGGTTGTTTCGCAACCCGGTTGGCAGTTTTTTTACTTCTTTCCAATGATTTGACGAACCTTATCTGCAGCTTCACTCTTAGCCGAAAAAATCAGTTCGTCGCCTGCTTCAATCACGGTGTAGCCATGCGGAACTAGCCACTCTTGACCACGATGAATGCGACTAATTGTAATGTCATGTGCTAAATCCCAGTCCATCAACTGTCGACCAGCGTAATGCGTATTTCGCACTACGACAGAATAAAGCGAGTTTTTGGTGTCTGTTAAAACACGGTAAACCGCTGGTGATTCAATCAAAGCTCGCATCAACGAAGAAGTAACATTACTTAAGTCAAAAATTTCGATTCCTTCATCGTTTAACTCAGCTACTTTGTCAAGGTCCGCTTTTTGTTGGCAGACAATCACTCGTTTAAAGTTAGTCCTTTGCTTAGCAAGCTCACCCAGTTCGAGATTAACTTCATCTGATGAAAGTGCGGCAACAAAAATATTGCCGTCAAAGACGCCCAATTTTTCAAGTTTTTCTTCATCCAAATCTGGCAAAAAAACCAGACTAGGCACCCGGCTCTTATAAATACCATAGTTCTCTGGATTAACCGTGAACATCTTAACTGAGTACCAGTTATCGTGTAAATCATGCATTACCGGAACAGTCAGTGCTGATGCCCCCATAATTACAACCTTTTCTTTGATTCGGTCTTCTGGCTTCAATTCAAAAATCGCATTAAAAATGATGGGGCAAAAAATGCAGACAATCACAGCAGCGAGAATAAAAACATCTGACTGCAACGAAGAAATAACCTCTAACTTGCGTGCTACGGCTAAAGTTGGTAGGACAATAGTAATTGTTGTAGCCGTTAGAAATCCACCGGCTGATCCGTTTCGCCACCCAAATTTGCGAGAAAATACCAAAGCAACAGGTACTTTAGCCAGAAAGAGAAACAAAACCAATACTGGTAACAGGACTAATGAGTCGGGATGAGCTAATAGAGACCGTAAATTCAGCTTGACTCCTGTCATAATAAAGAAAATAGGAATAAAAAAACCGTAGCCAATTGAAGTTAACTTATCCTTGGTTTCGTGACTTGGTTGTAGTAATTTCATCACAATTCCCGCCAAGAATGCGCCTAAAATGTTCTCAACGCCTACTTTTTCCGCAACAGTTACCAAAGCAAAAATCAAAAAGAAGGCAAGACGGACATCAAGCTGCGTGGTTGACTTGGTTACCCTGACAAACCATAAATACGGTTGTTTAAAGCGCCATAACAAGAAAATGGCAGCTACAAAGAGCAAAATAATTAACCATAACTGTTCGGTGTTACCCCCGTTAATTGCGGCATATACCGTCAGCAGCATTAAGGGAATAACTTCACCTAAAACAGCCGTTAACAAAATTGTCTGTCCAATCGGGCGGCTTAAGATGTCTTTTTCTTTTAAAGTTGCAATAACTACCCCCAGTGCGACCGTCATTAAGATGATTGTAGAAAGCATGACATCGCTAAATAAACCAAGCCAGCGCAGGATCAGCCCTAAGCAGACTGACACGACAGCAACACCAAAAAAGGCACTCGCAGCTACTCTTAATGGGTCAACTGCATTTTGATCGTGGCTTTCATTTGTGTGCGATTTTAATAAATCAAAGTCAATTTCCATTCCGGATAGAAAAATCAGCAAAATCACTCCCAGATCGGACAAGAAATTTAGGTCATGCGTTACCCGAACCACATTAAAACCACTGGCACCTAAAATAATCCCAACGATGATTTCGGCAATTGCAGTTGGCACAGCATTCACCTTAAACCGAGCCATTAAAATAGGCACGATTAAAGCAAACAAAACGACTAAAAACAAAGACAATTGAGCCACGTGAGAGCCTCCTTTTTAATACAATGAAGATATTATACTAAAAATCGTTTCTAAGACAAACCGTTATATCTTACAGTTTTAAGCAAAAAAATCCGCAGTAGTAACTGCGGACTTGTGATTTTTAATTAAAAATTAGCTACTTTTACAAATTGTGTTGCGTTAATTGCATAGTATGCAGTGTCGCCAATATTAATGCGGCCGCCATACGTTTGAACCCTTTGACCTTTTAACAATTTTGAATTGCCAACTCGAAGGCCAACTGTGTCGTAGATATACGCATTATGGGTTAAAGTTCTACCAGTACCAACAATGTTGCTGGCAACGACATATTCGTTTTCACCAATTTGCAAGTATTTTTTGCCATTGATCGTTTTAGTAGTCGAAACTTCTACTTCCGTACCAGCTGTCTTCAATGCCGCCTCGGTTTTAACGCCATTAGCATCATAAACATAGGCATCATGCATGAGCTTTTGTTTGCCAGTAACAGCTTGATTATTAGAATCAGTTGCAGTCGAACCAGAAATAGCACCATGACCTGGATTAGTTTCACCAGCCTGAAGATTGTAGTGGTACTTCAACAAGGAGAAGAAATCATCCATGGAATAGCCCCACTTCTGGAAGTAGCCGTCAGGATCGGTATGATTAGTTCCGCCTAGAAAGCGGGAAACTGCATGGTGGGACCAAATTGTACCTTGACCAGTATTTGAAGCATTGGTCGGAGTAATACCATAGCGGTGCAACAACTTGGCCGCATAGATGGCATCATTATTAACACTTTTAGCAAATTTATCCCGGGTGTTTTCTTGGCAAAGCTCAATTTGAATATAACGGCTGTTGGCAATCGCACCAGCACCCCAGACACCGTATTTTGGTGTCATCATTTGAATAACCTGGGTACTGTCAACAAAGGCATGAACATAGGAGTACATGTTTTTCCATTCACGGTTAAAGTAAATAGCTTCATTGTATGCTGAAGCATTAGGAGTTGCCGTTTCGTGAATAACAATACCCTCAGGTTTACCATATCTATACTTGATAATGTTGCCGTTAGCGTAAAATTTATTGTACTTAATGTTCTCCGTTTGGAGCATTTTGTATAAATAAGTTTCACCAACATAACTGTTTTGCTTAGCAATCGAATTAATCGATGCCGCTGTAACAGTTTGACTTGATTCTACATAAAAAACAGGCGCAACTAAACCTACTCCGATAGCAATAGTAGTTATTAGTTTCTTGATCTTCATTCTAAACTTTCATTCCTCATTTCTACTTGTTGTTGGTTCTATTCAGCTTTAAAGTTTGCTCTCTTGATATATTGGTTAACGCCAATACGGTAGTATTTTTGACCATAAATTGTAATGGCTGAACCGAAGGTGGCAACTGACTTGCCCTTCTTCATTATCTTCTGATTATCACGATTGCCAAAATCATTATAAACATAGGAGTTACTCTTTAAGGTTCTAAAAGTACCGTCTATATTACCGGCAGCAACGTATTGGTCTTCGCCAATGCGGTAGTACTTTTTGCCGTCAATCTTCTTAGTGCCGTAGGTGGCAATAACTTTGCCGGCAGAGCCAACTTTAATTGCCTTTTTGTTTTTTACCCGTTCACCCTTAGCATCATAGATATAAGCTGTATGCATCAAAGTTTTGTTGACTTTTTCATCATCTTTTGGGGCTTGGGAAGCCGGTGGCAGAGCACTGCCAGTATTTAAAATACTGTCATTAACCCAGCCTTTACCAGAAATATACATCCGCTTTTTACCATTATAAAAAGTAATCGTCTTTGTAACGGTAACGGCATCGCCTTTAGCAACTGAGTCAGTCTTAGTGGTGATTGCATGATCTGTCGGCCACGCATATGTTGCACCAGCCTTCTTAACTACATATGACTTGCTGGCATTAGAGACGCTAGGGTCATATTGAGTTAAATTATTTGTAGAAATTTGGTTGTTTAAAATAGTGTTGTAATTGTTAGCAGTAGCGTAAGTACCAGTTAGGGCTTTGGTAGCATCCATATAAGAAGCGGCATTTTCCAGCCATGCTCCCTGGTAACGGTCCGGTTGCCAAGAAACACCTTCGCGGAGTTTCTTACCGTTATCATCAAATGAATCTTGATAAGTATCGTACTTTCTAAATTTGGCAACTACATAGTAGCTCTTGCCGTTCTTATCTTCTTCACGCGTCTTAGCGGAATAAGTTGCTCCTGGCCAGTTGTCATCGGCCTTCATCCCAAAAAGATTGTTGGCATTAACCGCTAAGCCTGATTGACCCCAGTTTGATTCAATAATTGCTTGAGCAATCATTACTGACGGGTACAAACCATACTTCTTCGATACTTTTTGTGCTTGTCTAACTGCGGTATTTAGAAAAGCCGTTTGGCTATCCGTTGCCGCTGAAACCTTCTCAGCTTTAGCTGGAGAATTGGCAATTAAGTTGTTGGTAACTGATACTACAGCAGACGCTGCCAGAACAGCCGCTGAAAAACCAGTGATTAGTTTTCTACTCATAAAATGTGATTCCTCCTTAATCGACATCTTTATTGTATCGAGCAATTTGCTTATAAACAATAGATTCTATTTAATTGTAGTCAAAAAGTAATATTGACTTGTTTATGTTACATGCAGTAATTTACACTTCTAAAACGTGACGCAGTCTTAATAAAAGACGGCGTTTCACGCGCTGCAGCTGCATTCTGCTAATTCCAATCTGCTTAGCAAGCCTGCTGATTGGCTTTCCGGCTAATAAGTGCTGAAAAAATAAAAATTGCTCCAAGGGCGTCATTTGGGTAACCTCTTTTTCAATTGCTAAACGATTATTCCAATCATTAGCTTGGCTAATTGCATAAGCATACTCTATACTGGTCTGACGCTCACTGCTACGCTGATCTTTACGCAATAAGTCCAGCGTGTGCCAAATAATTTTGCGAAAAGCTAAATGATCAATTTCTTTTCGTGACAATTGCTGCGCTTGACTAAGCATTTGCGCATAAAGCAAAATTCCTTCTTGAAAGAAATCCTCATAATTAGGATAATCCAATCTAACATGAGCACACTTGAGTGCCCCTTTGACTAATCTTTGATTGTGCCATGCTGTTAAAAAACACTGCTGACTAATTTTCATATATGACATTTACCTCTTGCTGTTAGTGTCACAAGCGCTTGTGCTCTTTTAGATTAGCAAGTTGATCGCCTTTTTAAAAACCGCAAAAAAGTAAGCGTTACCATTTGAGCTAACAACATTACTAACTTAGGTAATTAATCTTTTTCTCCGTCAGTTAACCATACACATATACTTTTTAATGGGCAAAAAAATACACGAATCATTTTGATTCGTGCTTAAACCTAATAAAGGGTGTCTGGTCTTTGACTTGCTTGATGAACAGTCTGATGAAATTCAGTCAGTTGCGGTAATTCATAAACTTCAGCAAGGCAGCGACCGTAACGTTTTTGCTTCTTATCTAACAAATCTAGCAAAATCTCTTTTAGTGATAATTCAGTTAATGATAGGTGTGGATGAAAGTACTCAGACTGATCAATTAGCGATTGCCCCTGCACTTGCTTAACTTGCCAGCCTAGGGACTGTTCAAGATGCGCTGCGGCAAGCTTAAAAAGGACATGATTATAAACTAGACTATTACAAAGCCGCTGGCGAATATAGCGACTACAGTTATAAAAAGCAAAAACATAACTAGTTGACCCACAAGTAATCGATTCAAAAGCAATAGCTGAAATACTTAATGGTTGAAACTCAGCCATTTGGTGGAGCGAAATCCAATCAATACTGCCAGAATTATAACTACGCATGGAAAAATAAGCCATTCTTCCCGTAGCTATAATGTTGTGCCCTTTTAAGTTAATCTTCTGAGCAAATTCCCGTTGAAACTCTAAACCAGCCAGTAAACACTTCTTACCAAAGGCGGTAAACATCGCCTGACTACTGTTGCGACTTAAAACTATTCCCTCTTGGCAATCAAAAATTACGCTCTTGAATTTACCTAGAAGCGGCTCTTTTTGAAATTCATAAAGCGCAATTGTCTGCTGATTTATGCAGTAATTTTCGTCTTCGACTAAATATGAATTTAACGTCTTATCATGACCAACCTTTTGACGCAATATAGCCTTTGACCAAATGTGATATTCTTTTCCTGGCGGTAAATTCCAGCTTTTACTATTCTTTTTGGACATCCAATAACTCCTCCTAAAGTCATCTAGTTAATTCTTTATTCCAAATTAGACTGTTTGTTTTATACCCCACTTTCATGGCAACCTATTAAAAATTTGGACAACAAAAAACGGAGACGACATAGTCGTTTCCGTTTCTGTAATTAATTATTTAAATTAATTAAAAGTTAGCAACCTTAACGTATTGCTTAGCTGGGCCACCAATACGGTAGTAAGCCTTACCATTCTTGAATGTGTAAGGTGAACCGTAAGTAGTTACAGTTGAGCCAGCCTTTAATACACGACGGTCAGCACGTTTCTTGCTGCTCTTGTATACGTAAGCGTTGTGCTTCAGAACACGAGCAGTACCATCGATGTTATCAGCCATTACGTATTGGTTGTCACCGATTTGGTAAACCAAGCTGCCATCAGCAAGCTTAGTTGCAGCACCGTAAACGTCAACCTTTGAGTAAGCAGCTAAAGTCTTAGTACCAACACGCTTGTGGTCCTTGTCGTAGATAAATGCGTTGTGCATTACCTTCTTAGAAACCTTGTTAGCTGGTTTGAAAGTACCGTCAACATACTTGCTTTCAACAAACTTGTTGGAGTCAGCACTGTTGATACGAGCATAAGTCTTGTCGCCAACCTTAACTACGTCACCGAAGATAGCAATTTGGTCGCCGTTCTTAACAGTAGTCTTAGTGTCAGTTACAGTGTTACCGTTGATTTCGTAAACTGGAACGTCACCATCTGATTGAACAGTCTTGTAAGTTGCACCCTTAGCACCAACAGTTAAGTAGAATGTCACCTTAGTAGTCTTCTTTTCAGCGTTAGTTGCAGAAACAGTAACTGGGTATCTACCAGCAACCTTAGTGTTAACTTGTGAGTAGTCAAAAGTTGGGGTAAGTGTAGCAGCACCAGTAGAAGCACTTACTTGTGCCTTAAATGCAGCTTCAAGAGCAGTCTTGTTAATGTCACCATTAACAGCTACGTAGTTGAACGAAGCGTCATCTGTAAGGTTGATAGTTTCAGTACCCTTGTAAGGTACATTATTGTAAGTAATTGTTGGGTAAGTGTCATCAACAGCTGGGTTAGGGTTAACAGTAATTACAGCAGTGTTAGTAGCACCGTTACTTGATTGCATGTTAACAGTAACTGGGAATGAAGTTGCTGGCTTGTCAAAGCTCTTGTCAGCTTTTACAGTAATACCAGCAGCCTTCAATGCAGTTTCAACGTCTGCAGTAAGATTCTTGAACGAAGCTGTAGCAGCAGTTACATTTGCAGCAGGTGTACCAGCAGGATCAGCAGTAGTGTTTACAACTGAATACTTAGCATTAATTGCAGCAACTACACCAGCAACGTTAAATTGGTTGCTGGCAAGGTTAACTGAACCAGAAGTTACAGCAGCATTCTTAGTAGTTTCCTTTAAGTAAGGTGCACCTGACAATACAGTGTTAGCCAATTGGAACTTACTACTTACAACTGGGAAGTTTGTAATAACACCTGTTTCACCAGAGTTCCTTGAAATGCTGTTAATTGTGTAACTAGTGTTAGCCTTCAAGCCAGTGATGTTAACATAAACAACAGCAACATAGTCAGTACCAGTTGCAAGTGTGTTCAGGTTATTAGTTGCTGTAGCTGAACCAGCAGTACCAGCACCAAGCGTACCATCATTACCTACTGCACCAACCAAATTACTTGGATAAACTTTAGCTGAACTTGTAGTAACAGTAGCACCAGCTGGTAAAGTTGGAGTTGCAAGAGTAACATTCAACTTAGTAGCTGAGTCACCATTAACTAAAGACAAAGCGTTGTTAACGTCAAGTCTCAAGGTTGCAGTTGTAACACCATCATTGGTTGATCCACCCACAACAGTAACATTAGTATCAGCTAAAACAGTTGATACACTAGTTGCAGCAACTGGAGCAACAGCTAATAAAGCTGAAGCAGCAGCACTAACAATTCTTAAATTTTTCTTCATGTGGTCTTTCCTCCTTGTGTATATACAAAATAGTAATAGGCTATAGGTTCAGTCGTATGAGCCTACATTGTTACAACACCCTTCAAGCCGAATTCATAAGTTTATAACTCTTATGAGGTAGCTCTCCAACTGAAGAACGCGCATGCGTACAGGCTATCGTACCTGAAGCATAGCTATTACTTACCACATTTCATATTGTACCTACCTTTGTTGAAAAAAGCAAGATAGCGAGTAATTTTACATACTTTTGTAATAAATTTTTACTTATTTTTACTTTACTGCTACATTTTCAACTTATAAAAAAGCCTAATATAACAACCTATAATCCGTTTTTTTAAGCTAGCTAGTTTTTATGAGTCATATTATTGCATATTTTATTTTACAAAATAATAACAAAATAATTTGAAGAAAAATAAAAAAAGTCAGACTTTTTGGCAAAGCTGACTTTTTTCCGACACTAAATTTGTTTAATTCTTTCGATAATCCTTTTAATTATTATCAGGACCTGCAAGTTGGTTTGACTTAGCTGCAGCATTATCAAACACGTTAGTGACAACTCGTTCAATATACGAAGCAGATTGCGGAATCCGATAGATCTCCACCCCTTCTTTTTCAAAGGCATCAGCCTGTGAAATTACGGTCATTGCCTGTTTGACATCCGCTAAATCCAGATTTTCAGCCGGATCGGGCAATGACAAAGTTACCTTTTTACCTTGCTCATTTAAAAATACCAATTGCAAAATTTTAGTTTTTGAAGTCATTACTAATTTTCCTCTTTCTTCCTATATTATAGATATACGATATGCGGATAGTTTAGGCGTCTAATTCACTTAATGGCACTGCCTGCTTTTGAATTAGCGTAGCCTGAGCAAGTTCATCGCCTTGAAGAAGTGCCAGAGCATTACCCACTTGAGCTAATCCAGTTGCCGCAACGCCGGGTTTTACATTTTTAAAAATGCGCGACTTCATACCTTCTTCGCCATACTTAGAATTGAAAAAAGTGTATTGGATTGATTGGTCTAATAATTCGAAATTCATCTTAAAGCCTTCCTTAGTATTATTTTTTGATGTAATTGACCTGCGCGCTAGGTATTACACTATTACTAACGATTTGAAACGGCAAAGTGTAACATTTTTATTGAGATTTTCTTATATTGCCTAGTTAAAAACGTGATTAGGTAGTCAAATCACTTCAAACCAACTATAATTAACTTAAGAACTAGTAAGGAGGATATATTCCTATTATGAAAAAATCTACAATTTGGACGATTGTGGCAGTAGTAATTATTGCTATCGGCGGTGGTGTATTTTATGCTACGCAAAAATCGAACAATAACCAAGTTGATGCATCGTATAACAGTGCAATGCAGAGTGGTAAAGATGCCGTGGCTGAAAAAGACTATTCTAAGGCCAGCAGCGACTTTGACAAGGCGCTTGGCATCAAAAAGACCGCTCAGGCTGAAGCTTACAAAGCTCAAGCTAACAATATGCTTTCCGCAATTAGTTCAACTAAAGCTGGTAAATATGAGCAAGCCTTAAATAAGGTAGACAAAGTAGTTAACCAAGCTAATGGATATTCTGTTTTGGTCAGTCAAGGGCGTAAATTAAAGTCCACAGTTAAGGATGTCCAAGATAACTATGAACACGAAATCAAGCCTCTGCTTGATACTGCTAGGGCGGATGCTGAAAATAAACAGTACCAAAAGGCAGTAGATCAATATCAAAAAGTCCTTGATTTACCGTACATTGACGGTAAATACTACGCTAAATACCGGAAAGAAGCAGAAGAAGGCTTATCTGATAACAAAGAAGCTGCTAAGACCGAAAAGGCTGAAAACTCAAACCACACCGGTGCAAAATCTGATGGTCAAGATACCGGTAATGCTGGTAATACTGGCGAAGGATCAATGGGCGATCACAAGGTTCATGGTAAGACGGTAACTGACGGTGAAATTGCTGAACTGCGTCAACGCGTTACTAAACTTGGTTTTAACGGCATGTCCTGGAGCCCACAAGATTTAATTGATCTTTATCGTAAATCTGGTCGGGCTAACCCAAGCCAAATTACCAAAGACGATATTCAAAGTTATCTGAAACCATAATTTGAAGTTTTCTTCTATTAATTATGTGACCTACTTTAACTTAAAAGACAAAATCGCCCTTGTCTTGTGACGGGGCGATTTTTATGTCTTTGCGCTTTAGGTGCTATTTAGTAAAAGGTAAAAATGATATAATTTTATTAGCATATTTTAGGGTGAGCTACCTCACATAGTTGCTTTTACCACTTAAACTCGGTAAAATGACTATTGACTTTCACGTTTCCTATTTATATTAAAGGAGTGTCTGCTTTGACGGAAAAAGAAAACAATATCAAAGAGCAAGATAATGAAAAAGAACAAGAAAACGAAGAACTTGAAGTTGTAATGCCAGAGGCAAACTGGACAACCATGCCAGAAGAAGAATTTGCTGAACAACCTGATTATTTACAGGTTTTTGCCGACTTCTACATTGCTAAGTTCAATCAACGTGACTTGGAAATCATGAACACTTATGATGTTGGTTCGAATATGGTCGACATCAACCACTATGTTATTGACAACATCAACTTTGAGCGCAGAGACTTAGTTAAGCATGCTTTACAATATCATGCTGATAACTTCCAAGGTATCATTGATGAAATTGCTAAGCAAGACGGCGTGGCATCTGCAAAAATGACTTCTTACCGTGACTGGAACGACTGGTACGAAGATCGCCGTAACAATATTGCTACTTCTTTATCATAATTTACTTGTGCTATTGCTGAAAAAAGAACAAAATAGATATTTAAAAGAGGATGTCGATTGGCATTCTTTTTTACTTAACAAATATTAATAAATTTGTGGGAGTACGAGATTACGATGGATCAAAAAAAGAAACGGATTTCAATGGCGGGTCTGTTAATTACGATTGGAATCGTATACGGAGATATCGGAACTAGTCCGTTATACGTAATGAAGTCAATCGTTAATGGTAACGGCGGCATCGCTAACGTTAATCGTGAATTGATTTTAGGCTCAATTTCTTTGATTTTTTGGACAGTTACCTTACTAACAACAGTTAAGTATGTGTTGATTGCTCTAAGAGCAACAAATCGTGGTGAAGGTGGTATTTTTGCGCTGTATGCCCTAGTACGCAAGCAAGCCAAATGGCTGGTTATGCCAGCACTAATTGGTGGCGCGGCTTTACTGGCTGATGGAACCTTAACTCCAGCCGTGACTGTTACCACGTCAATTGAAGGCTTAAAAAACATGCACTTTGGTTCAAGTGTACCAGTTCCTAATCAGAATACGGTTATTGTAATCACAATCGCTATTTTGTTGGTACTATTTTCAATTCAAATGCTAGGCACTAGCAGTATCGGCAAGGCGTTTGGACCAATCATGTTTGTTTGGTTTACTTTTCTGGGATTAATTGGCATCAGCAACATGATGCGCGACTGGTCAATTTTAGAAGCACTCAACCCAGTTTGGGCAATTCGAATTTTGTTTAGTCCCGCCAATAAGGCCGGTATCTTTATCTTAGGTTCCATTTTCTTGGCAACAACTGGTGCCGAGGCCTTATATTCTGACGTTGGTCACGTAGGTAAAGCCAATATTCGTGGCTCTTGGCCATACGTTTTCGTCTGCCTTTCACTAAATTATTTAGGGCAAGGCGTTTGGATTTTAGAAAATCCAAATTACCAAACTCATGGCGGTGAACTTAATCCGTTTTTTGAAGCGGTACCTACTAATTTGCGTTTGTTTGCGATTATTTTAGCAACAATTGCGGCAATCATTGCTTCCCAAGCTTTGATTACTGGTTCATTCACCTTAGTTTCCGAGGCTAGCGGACTTAAGTTCTTACCCCGGATGAAAATCAACTATCCGACAACAGAACATGGCCAGATTTATATTCCTTCGGTTAATAAAATGATCTGCGTAGCGACCATCGCCATCGTGCTCTTTTTCAGAACTTCCGAGCACATGGAAGCAGCTTATGGGCTATCGATCACGGTAACCATGCTTATGACGACTTTGCTCTTATTTGAGTACTTGGGGTCTCGCCATTTCCCATTAATACTGCGAATCTGCTTCTTACTGGTCTTTGGCTTTATTGAAGGCATGTTTCTGGTTTCCAGCTTAACTAAATTTATGCACGGTGGTTACGTCACTGTTTTAATTGCTGGTTTTATCGGCGTTATCATGTTTATCTGGTACTTTGGTAACAAAGTTCGTGATAAACACGAAGGCGCACACAGTTATGTACGTTTAGATGAATATACCGATATGCTGACGGAATTAAGTCATGACGATGATTATCCAGTTTATGCGACTAATTTGGTTTACATGGCAAAGGTCAAATACAACAAGTTTATTAAACGAGAAATTCTCTATTCCATTTTAGATAAAAGACCTAAGCGAGCAGGCGCCTACTGGTTTGTTTCTGTTAACATTACCAACGAACCATTTACCGCAAAATATGCAGTTAACACGTATGGCACTAAAAATGTAATTAATGTTCAACTTTTTCTCGGCTTTAAAAAGCAAACTAGTGTGAACGTCTACTTGCGCCAGATTGTTCATGATTTAATCAAAGACGGTACCATTGAAGCACAACCGCAAGAATATACAACTACACCCGGAAGAAAGGTTGGTGACTTCTCGTTCGTTATTGTTAATGAAGTTGTCAGTCCGCTTACTAAAATAAAAGGCTTTGAAAAGTTGATGCTCAGGGCTCGAATTTGGCTACAAAATCTTTCTTCGAACCCGGCGTCCTGGTTTGGTCTGGAATATACTGATACGGTTGTTGAGCAAGTTCCGCTTATTTTGGGTAAACCTAAGAAAAATTGGCACATTAGACGAGTTGCACCACGCGATTACTCTCATTTAAAAGAACAAGAATTAGAAAATTAATACTTAAAAGAACAGTTTCTTAATATCTAAAAAACCATTATCTAATCCTAGATAATGGTTTTTTTATGCAATATTTGCAAAATTGTTCAAAAAGTTAGCTTTTAGAAACTTTTTTTGCGAAAGATGAGATACCCAATGATAAAGAAGACCACTGTGTAAATAATTGCTGCTAACCATATGCCCAAATTAGTTAAGTTAGTGTTCAAAATGTACTCACTATAATTGTAATATTGTCTGGTTAGGTTAAGAATATTAAACGGGTTCCACTTCATCATGCTTGCCACCTTAACCAAGTCTACCGAAACGGTTTGGCCAATTAAAACAATCAAAAAGCTGACCGTAATGACAACTGCATTATTATTAATTAAGCAAGAAAGTAGAAAGACCACAGTGATAACTAGCATTGTGGTTAGCATGTCGACTAGCATTGTCATTAACATGTTTTCCCATAGTGGTTGTTGATATGTATAAATCATAGTCCATTTTAATGTTGGAAATAAAATCATCTTCAATAATACAGTATAAATAATGGCCATTAGATGTAAAAAGACATTATAAATAAAAATGACCAGGTATTTTGCCAAGTAAACATAAATTTTACTCTTTGCTTTATAAAGCAAAGTTAAAATAGCATTATTTTGAAATTCCATGGAAAAAGTGGTTGAACCTACAATCACTAAAGTAAACATGATCCAATCAGGTGCATCAAAGCAAGCCATTATTACGAGTCTTGGTATGCCATTTCCTATTGAGTATGCAGTTATTATCATTAACAGTAGTAAAATGATCGGTGCAATCCAGGTGTTTTTTTTATGAACTAGTTTGTACATTTCTTGTTTTATGCTAAAAATCATTTTGTTTCACCGCCTTTTCTTAAAGTCAAGCACGGCGGCGCTTAAACGCGTAATAACCTAAAACGCTAAACAAGACACCATATAAGATTGTGGCCGTTATTAGTTGAATATTGGTTAAATGTGACGTAGTGATCAACGATTTTCTAGTTAACTGCTGTGAAATAAAAATCATGCTTAGTGGGTTCCATTTAATTATGGCAATTGCGGAAGGAAAAGTTTCCATTAAGGCTGCCGAGATACTTGAACCAAAGTAACATAAGACCAAACCGATACAAATTACGATTGCATTGACTTTAACTAACATAATCAAGAAAAACGACAAACCAATAATAAAAAAGCAATATAATCCTACTGCGCTCATATTAATCAGCAGGTTGCTAACCATAGTCTGACCTTGAATAATTTCTCCCCATTTGTATTTACCCGGAACAAGAACTAAACTTAGCAAAAAGGTAAATAAAACTGCAGCAATGCTTAAAACTATTGTGTATAAAAAGACAACAATAAATTTAGCTAGATAAATTTTTATTTTACTGGAGCTCTTATACAAAACCATAATAATCGTATTGTTGTTATATTCCATAGCAAAAAAAGCACTTGCAATAGCAATAATAATGATTGGGGTCCATTCAGTTGCCGCAAAGCTGTAAATTAGCGTTGTTCTATTTATTTTTCTAGTTAAGGCACTATAAGTCATAGCACCAAGCAGAAATAATAAACCATATAGGGAAATGCGCTCATGGTTAAATTTATAAAACTCTTCTTTAACAGCATTAAGCATGACTTAGCCTCTTTCCTTATCTAAAATATCAACGACTAGTCGTTCAAAGCTTGCTTCAATAGGCAGCATTTCTTTTAAATGGTTTTTATGCTCGAGAAGTACATCTTGAATTTTAAAAATGTCCGCTTGACCAACAATTAAATGCTGCTCCTTTTCAGTAAAGCTAATTTTATTTGTTTCGAGGATTTTCTTAGCTGCTTCATTGTTTTCAGTAGTTATCTGATATTGCTGTCGGCTGATTGCTTCAAAGCTATTTATGTCTTGGCTCAAAATAATCTTGCCTGCACTTATTAGCACAACCCTAGTCATCACTTTTTGCAGCTCACTTAGAATGTGGCTAGAAATTAAAAATGCAGTTCCATGATCAGCATAACTTTTTATCAGCTGCCTAACTTTAATTGTTGCTTCAATGTCCAATCCATTCATCGGCTCATCAAGAATAACCAAGTCGGGCTTGTTTAATAAGGCAATTGCAATGCCCAATTTTTGTTTCATTCCTAGTGAATATCCTTTAGACTTTTGTTTAATATAGGAATCCATTTGCAAAGCTGCGACAACTTGCGCCATGTCATCTTTACTATGAGCATACAATTCTAAATTTTCTTGCCCCGTTAAAAAAGGATAAATTGCAGGATGTTCAATTAGTGCACCAACTTTTGCTAAAGCGACATGGTTATTTTCGGTAACTTGTTCATTATCAACTGCAATCTTACCTGTAAACTTAGTAAGCCCAAGAATAGTTTTCATGATGGTCGTTTTGCCAGCGCCATTAGGGCCAACCAAACCAACAATTTCGCCTGGCTTAATATCAAACGTAGCTTTTTTTACAATCTCTGTGCGCCCAATATAAGTGCTAACGTTATCTACTTGTAGTAAATTTTTTGCTATCACCATTTTCTTTAAAGCTCCTTCAAGACACTTCTTTTAGTGTTATAGTCATCTAATACAATAATTATAACACAAAAAATAGAGAAACCACAACTACCAAAATAACTGTAATATCTAAAAAATTGCTTTTCATCTAACAATCTTATCTACTGTATGATGTTTTTACTGATTAGTAAATTTATAGAGCTTTTTTCGCTATGCTAAAAAACACCATTCCTTTCAGAATAGTGCTTTTCTCAATTACTATTTTTACTTATGTTTCGGAATAATGTCTGCGATAACACTAATAGCAAACAGCTCTGCGCACCTAGATAATATACCAATATACTGACATTTAAGTCATGGCACTGACTATCAAATTTATACAACTATTTTGTTTTTCATTAACAAAAACCCAAAATTCTTCAATTCTTGCAATTTAAAACAGTTATATAGAACTTACACCAAGAATGTAAATACAAACTTAGTGCAGTTTACCCCCTTTAATAATGAGGAATCATTTTCTTGGATACAACCTCTTTCTGAATCGAAATAATGTTCTCTTTTTCAATTATTCGCTTTAGTATCCTCTTTAATACTGGGTTGCCTTTTTTTATGACACATACAGCAGTACTTGCCAATTCATCCTCTTTCGACTTTTTTAAAAAAATATAATTTAAATGATTCAGTTTCTTATCTTTAATTTCATCAAAATTCCAAATACCAGCATCAATTTTTTTCTGCTCAAGAGCATAAATAAGTTGATGACTTGGTATTTCGACAAATTTAACATTCTTGTTCTTAGTAACGCATTCTGTAAGGATTTGCTGATCAAAAGAATTATGGTCTATTCCTACATGCATCCCGTCTTCTATATCAGAACTTTTTGGATTAGAAAATATAACTACGTGCTTTGACAAATAACTTTCCGCACCAAAATCTCTTATAATTTCAAGGTCCTTATCTTTTTTAACTGCACTCATAAAAGCTAATTTTGAAACAATTGCAAATTGAATCGAATTTTCTAAAATTAAGCCCATTCTTTCCTTAGAGCCACGAACATAAGCCATGCTAAGAGAAATGCCTGCCTTTTGAAAAGAATCATACATACCAGTAGCAAAGCCTTCATATAGTTTTGAATATGGTAAAGGCATGGTTCCACGTATCGTGCCACTAATAACAATTTCTTGTAGTTTCCTATAATTAATATATTGAACTACTGTTCCTTGACATCCCTTATTTACTGTCTTTATTATTTTTTCTTCTTTTAAATAGTTCAACGCATTTTGAACTGTCCCTCTTGACATACCATGTTTTTTTTGAAATTCAGAAATAATTGGCATGGATTCATTTGAATTCATTAGAATAAGATCACTGGCAATTAACTTAATTGCTTTTCCAGTTTTGCTAAGAAATTCCTCTTGCATCTATAAATCTCCTCTAAAATTGATGCTTTTTTATAATGATTTTAGAATATGGTTCTATTAATCCAAACTAGCCACATTCTCGTGTGTTCATAGCTATATTAAAATATTCAGAATTTTTCTAATGAATCTAAATTCTCATCTTTTAGTTTGAAGCAGGCATAACTGTCATTTTAATGGCTAACATATTACATTTTCTTTAAACCTATCAGTTAACTAACTAATTCAATATTGATATTGTTCTTAATAAATTTAATTACTAAGCAATTAGTTAGTGTTTAGCACCTATATGTTTTTCATTTGAACCTATTATAGTTTAGTTAGCAAATTTTGCCAATTATGTTGAAATTTCGTTTTTTTATCGCATCTACTTGCACTGCGCACTAAATTCCGGGAGGGGTCATGAGGTTAAACAATACTAGCACATTAGCAATTATTCCGACTAATAGGGCTCCTAACGGTCCTACAGCTAAAGTAACCATCTTCTTTTTAAATGTATTATTTAAAACGTATAGTCCAACAACGAATAAGGCTCCCCACGAAGGTGCTATAGCTGTAGCAGCAATTACACCACCTACTAAAAGCGCTATTTCTAACACTTTAGTTATTGATGTCCGTATATTATCGCCGGCATCACGCATCCCCGGAAACCTATCCAACAAAACAGAAAACTTAGTTAGAAGGAACACTTCAATAGTCATCCAAATTCCACCGGCAAGACAAGCTAAAAACGGATGTCCCGTTGCTGCTCCGATTGATCCAATTACAAAAACCATTTTTATTCCGGCAGGAGAATACGTACCGGTTGCAATTCCTGTAGTAACTACTAGAGGAATAAATCCTACTACTCGAGCAATTTCAGTCAAAGCAGCTGAATTAAATTCCTTTTTTTGGTATAGCGGTGCTGAAAGAGGAGATTCTGTTACTATAACTAATGAAGCTGCTAAAGCAAGTAATGCCCCTGAAAGTGCAAATAAATACCAGTACTTTTTAATTTGTTTAACGCGATCAGCAAATATATTTGCTAATTGAGTTTGTGTATCTGTCTGCTCTCTTTTGTCTCTCATTGCAAAAGTTATCATGAAAATCATACCAACCAATAAAGCAATTGCATTGGCATTTATTTCTATAGTATTTCCATTAGAAAGTTTAATCGATCCAAATTTTACTGCTAAAACTTGGGCTAAAACTGTAAAGCCAAAAGTGATTGATCCTTTTTTCCATCCATACTGCAAAGCTACTACAAGAGCAGGAAATACAGCAAAAGCTACCAATACAACGGAAGAAACTTGCCCTAAACTGTTTAAAAAATTATATGGCAAAATAGAGAACAATTTTTGAAGAGTTCCTAAACCGGCACCTAGCAATATTCCATATATACCGCCCACAATTCCAGAAAGAAGAATTGAATATTTTTTACCATCAGGTAAATAACTTCCGATAATATCTGTTCCTAAAAGTACTACGTGAATAATAATCACACCTGAGGCAATAGATTGGGGAATAAACCCAACAATATAACCTATTCCAAAGGCAAGTGCAGTTGTACCATATGCTGATTTGGTAATCTTGTTCTCTTTATATTCTAAGACAATTGGTCTTAGCGCATCATTAAATACAGCAATTTTTGTATTTGCCATAATTGTTGTCACGGCACATAAGGCAGCCATTACAAGTATGTTTAATATATTTACCATTCTATTTTTCCTCCTCGGATTCAAGTGCTTCAAGAACATTTGAAATAATAAACTCCATATCTTGAGACGTAAATCCAAAAGCGACCTTTCCATTTTTTACGCTTTGTTCAATTTCTTCTTTAGTAGCAGTTTTCCCAGGCATACCTAAAGTAACTGTTTTTTCACCTCCCAATATGGCAATCGCCATAGCTAAAGCACCGCCTCCACCAGTATTGCATGCGCCAAAATAGTAATCCGCAGCACCATTTTTTAAATCCATTGCTGCATCAATATCACTTTTAACTGAAATGTCATATTTACCTTTTCCATATTTCTTTACTAAATCTTCAATTGAATTTTTTTCAATCTGTCCACCTATTACAATCTTCTTCATTGTAGAAATCACCTTTTCCTTTTATACAAAATTTTGTATATTTGTAATACAACAATACATAGAGTTTAAATATATATCCGAGAGTAAATATATCACAGCCTTTTGTCTGTGTAAACCTTTTCAAATAAATTAAGAATCAAAAATATAAGCTTTAAATTGTAAACTCTTATTTGACTTTACTTATTCAAAAAAAATAATTATTTCGTATCTTTTCCAACTTATACGCTTAATATATCATTTTTCATAACTTCAACTGTCCTGCGCTTTATCATAAACTAAATTAGTTCATTCGATAATACACAAAAAATCCTCATCTTTTTGAAAAGACAAGGATTTCTTCATTGCTTAGCTTAAAACTAATTACCAGATTGCAACACGCTGGTCAGGATCAAGCCACATACCATCTTCTGGTTTAACATCATAAACTTTATAGAAGTCATCTTGACACTGAATTTGAACATTAGCACGTAGTGGACCGGGAGCATGAACATCAACAGCGGTTTGGCTCTTGATGGACTCAGTCAACTGCTTGTTAGCCCAAACGCGCGCAAAGTTTTCAAACAATTTCTTCAAGTCTTCGTTTTCGTTCTTAGCAGCTTCAACTGCAGCAGTTAAACCGCCTTGATCAGCAATGTTTTCTGAAACAATCTGCTTGCCGTTCAACTTAACTGGACCATATTCGATACCATCAAACAAGTCAATTTCATCTTGCGTACGCTTCTTGAATTCAGCATAATCTTCATCAGTCCACCAATTCTTCATGTTACCCATTTCATCGAATTGAGCACCGTTGTTGTCAAAAGCATGGGAAACTTCGTGAGCAATAACAGTTCCGATACCACCATAATTAGTCGCTCTGTCATGCTTCAAGTCATAAAATGGTGCCTGTAAAATGGCAGCTGGGAAAGTCAAATCGTTTCTTTGAGGATCATAGCAAGCGTTAACTAAGTTGCCGGGCATTGCCCAAACGGTGCGGTCAACTTCCTTATGCAATTGTTCAATATTATATTTTTGTTCTTCAATTGCAAATGCTCGTTCATTTGAATATAGACTGCCACCTTCATTTGCTGGAACAACTTTTAAACGATTGTATATTTCTTCAATTTTGTCAGGATAGCCAATCTTCAATTCCAAAGTATTAACTTTAAGAATTGCCTTTTTCTTGGTCTCCTCAGATAACCAACTATTGCTTTGTAGTCGTTCTTTGTATACGTCCAGCATCCGATGAATCATATCTTCAACGTCTTTTTTAGCATCAGCACCAAAATATGTTTGACCATAATAAGCTCCAACTACTTCACTAAAGGTTCCGTTGGCAATTTGATATGCTTGCTTTTCGCCGCTCTTAAGTTGTGGTTGACCTGATAATGCCTGGCTGAATGGAAAAGCAGCTTCGCGGAATTCTTGAGATAATTCAGAAGCAACACCGTTAATAAAGTTAACGATCGTCCAACCCTTGATTTCATCAAAGTTAGTTTCGTTAATCAGTTCATTGATATGGTCTAAATAACGTGGCTCTTCAACGATTATGCGCTCAGGTTCTTCGCCAATTGCTTTTTTCAAGTAGTAAGCAATTTTAAAGTCCTTGAATTTACCTTCAAACTCGTCAATTGCCATTGGGTTATACGACGCAGGATAATCTGCCCACTCTTCTGAAGACTTAACAACTTTAGCCAGCTTGCCATCAAATTTAATTGCAGCTGCAGCATATTTCTCAGCTTGATCTTCGACAACACCAGCCATTGTAAGCAAGTTTACTGATTGTTTTTGCAGAATAGCCAACAGTTTAGGCGCATCATCAGTTTCATAAGTTGTCGTGTCAGGAAGATAAGTGCCAGGTCCTGCAAAGTACAACGCATTGACTTTAGTGTTCTTCATGTCAGGCTCAACGTCAAAACCGAATGGCATTGACGCAAAGGTTGTAAGATCTGGTGCTTTCAAATTATAGTCAGAAAAATCTCTGATTTCTTCAAGAGCCGTCAAGTCATCCTGGACTGGATCAGCCCCATCGCTATTTCTCTTATCAAAGTCCTTAGCTAGCTGGTAAAGCTTCACTGCTTCAGCCATATTTGGAACATTAGGAACTTCTTTTTTACCAGAAGCAAAATCAGCTAAATCTTCCATTAAATGCTTTTCAACGTTAACATCAATACCATCGAATGATGCCATTCGTGAACGATCTTCAGGGATTTTGGTTTTTTCAAGCCATTCTGAGTTAACCGCTAGATAGATATTGTCTTGTGGTCTTGTACCAACTTTTGGCTCAATGACATCACCACTACCGCCACGAACCGCAAAAAAATTCTTCATTCAGAAAGTCCTTTCACTTTATTCAAAAATTAAAAATAGGCTAAATTAATATTATCATTTTAATCAATAGCCTAGTATTAAAAAGCCTTTACAAAGTTACCTAAATAGTTTGATATGCTTGCGTAATTTAGCATGGAGCGGTATAAGCATTAGCACCATCATAAAAATGCCACATGCTGCAACTACAAAGAACGGAATATAACCGGCTCGATCAATAATCATCCCGCCAAATAATGGTCCAAATGCTTGACCAATTCCACGCGCCACATTAATTTCGCCTTGATATTTTCCTTTGCTACCCATTGGCGATAAATCATTGATATATGCTGGTACTGCAGGAAAAGCAGTTGCTTCCCCTAAGGTCAAGACAACCATTGATAATGCAAAATGGGCAAAATCACGAGCAAAAATGAGCGTTCCAAAAGAAATTGCAAACATCACCGTACCAAAAACAATCTGGTGAAACAGGTTTTTAAAGAGATGCGGAAAGCGGGCCAAAATCACTTGGACTGTCACAATTATTGCCCCATTTAATGTCCAAAGCAGACTATACATATGAAAAGGTATGCCAAGTGATACCATGTAAACTGAAAGGTTAGATTCCCAGTTCATGTACATTAACCAAGTCACAGAAAGTGAAACCAGAAAGCCAACCATTAGCATCGCATTGTACTTAGGCATAGGTTCAGCTTTTGGTCTTTCACCCGTTGCTTTATTTTTTGCCTGACGTGCTTTATGAAAGTTGATAATTGGGCGATAGTGAACTGCGGCGTTAATACAGGCAATAGTAAACAATGAAGATGCCAGTATAAATAGAAATTCAATTGAAAAGTCATACAGATAGCCTACTAACAAGGTACCCGTGACAGTTCCGACATTCTGCGCAAAGTAGATTAAATTAAAAACATACCGACCGGGGTAGTTTTTTAGACTAGTGGCAATCGAGTCAATTATTGTACCATTCCAACCGCTGACAAAACCAGTGATAATTAACCAAATCCAGTATGCCGGCCAGCCATGGAAAAAGGCCATAAAAAATAAGACTAAGGCGTCAGTGCCCAGCCCAGCAACGATTAGCGGATATGGATTATAATGATCATAAAGTCGTCCAGCAGTAAACGAACCTAGTACATTACTTGCACAATTGCAAAATAATACCAGCCCAATTACTGATAAACTGATGTGTAACTGCTTATTAAGATAGACCGAAGTAAGAGGCCAAACAAAACTTGACCCAATCCTTGTTGCCAATTCACCTAGAAGCAACCAGCGCAATTTAACTTCATTTACACTATTTGATCCATGTGTATGTTTCATTTATTCAGTCCTTTCGGCTAAAATTCCATTTACCAGTTTAGCAAGAAGTGTCTCAAAAGAACACCCCCAGTTTGCTTTATTACTAATGCGAAAAGCACAATGGCAGTTTTGAGCACAAAAAAGATGATTACGACTTATGTCATAACCATCTTTTTCGTCTTATCTAATTAATTTGAAATTTAGCTTTTAATAAATCCGCTTGCTTTTTCACCGGCAATTCGCCCTGAATTCCAAGCAAAGGCATTGCTTAAGCCTTCAATTGTCGGATATGAAGAATCAAACATCCCTGCTGCATCATTACCAACTACATATACACCAGGAATTACTTCACGATTTTGCTTTAATGCTTCACAGTTCTCATTTACTAAACCGCCGCCAACAGTTCCTAAAGTAGTCGAGTTAGCTCTAATCGCATAAAATGGGCCATCTTCAATTCCAATAGACATAAACTTTTTGTTTTTATAAAAGTCAGTATCAGTACACTTTTTAACAAGTTGATTATAACGGTTAATATCTTGAACCATGTTATTCCTATTTACGTTTATCTTTACCGCCAGTTCGTCAATAGTATCCGCTTTAAATGCTACTTCTTCTTCAATTGCTTCGCTTATATCAGATTCTATTGTCTTAAATGGACCCACTCTGTGAGTCATCGGTTGTCCATCAAGAAGTCTAAAAGTCCTTTCAAAAGAACTAGTCCAATCTAAACTTTTTTCTTTCAAATAATCAACTAATTTTTGATCTAGTAAAAAGTAATAAAATCCACCATTTGAGTATACTGTATCACCCCAAAGGGCAAAGTCGTATACTAAATCTTCGTTTGTAAATCTCTTGCCTTCTTTATCAATCCAAAGCAATGGCAAACAGGTTAAGGTGAAAATAGTATCATTATGCCATTTAGGATTCTTTTTAGAAAATGCAGTTGCAGCATGGTTTTCAAAAATGCGCTTATAGTCATTGATGCCACCAGCTTCTTTGAGCATTCTTAAACCGTCACCAGTTGCTTTTCTTTCTCCCATTGAATAAAGATCATCAGAATCAATCGCTATGCTTTTAGCAATTTCTTCCTTACTACCAACAAAACCTCCATCTGCTAAAATAATTGCTTTTGTTAGTATTTTCTTTTTTTCACCTTTCGAAATCACTTCAATACCGGTAACTTTACCGTTTTCTTGAATAATTTTATTTCCCGCTGTTTCCGTCAGCAATGTTCCGCCAGCTTGAATAAAACTGTCTACAACACGCTGAAAGCCATTAAACTTATCAATAAACTGATGATAAGTTCTTGGATGCTCTTGATGAACTTCTTGTGTATTAGTAACTAGCTCTGTGTCAAGACCATTTTTCTTCATCCAGTCAATAGTAGATGCTGACTTCGCCAAAATTGCCTTGGTCAATCGGGCGTTAGATGAATGATGCGTATAATTAATTACTTCTTCATAGGCATCTTTTAGTGAGTATTTCTGTTCAGTTTCTTTTTGCGCCTTACTTTCTACTGCAAACAATCCTTGAGCGCCAAACATGCCTGCACCACCGAATTTATCTCCTTTTTCAAGTAAAGCAACATTAGCCCCATTTTGAGCTGCAGCCAAAGCAGCACTAATTCCTGAAGCACCAGCTCCAACAACTACAATATCAAATTTATCCATATTTGTTCTCCTTTTCACTATCTAAAGTAATTATAATGTTTTTTGTAAAAAGCGCTTTCTTAATTGTATTTACGCAGAGTTAAGGCTAGACTTTACTCTAAAGAGGTAATAATATGTATGATCACGACATTGACACTTTTATTATAGTTGCTGAAACCGGAAGCTTTTCTGCTGCTTCCAGAAAACTGTATATTTCTAAGCCAGCAGTTACTCAGCAAATTAATCTTCTGGAAAATAAGTTAAATTGTAAACTATTTTGTCGTGATTCTCATGGAGTCTATTTAACTGAAGCAGGAAAATTGTTTCTGGTCCAAGCAAAAAAAATTAAAGAACTTTGCTTAACAACCAAGCAAATGATACAGACATACCAAAACACTCTAACTGTTGGCACAGGTTATCTAAGCACTTCAAACCTATTAGATAAGTACTGGTCAAACTTCTCAAAAAATAAAAATGTTAAGCTCGAATTTCAAGAAATTAAAGACTATGAACAAATACCAGAAAATATTGATTTGATTGAAAGTGTCTACTCACAAGAGCCTATGCCAAAACAGGACTTTTTGTTTAAGCGAGTTACTACTACACCATTAATGGTTGGGGTTCCTCCCGAAAGCACTTTAGCAAAAAAAGATTCATTGACCTTAACCGATTTAGATAATCAAAAAATTTGGATTATTAAAAGCAATGTTCTACGGCAGTCTAGACAAATTCGGAAACTAATTCAAGATAATTGCCAAAATACTAGTTTTGTACAATATTCTGTCTACAATAAGGCGCAAATAAATGCCGCACTAATTGCTAATAATTTAATTTTGATTCATGAATCTCTTGCAAGTTCTTGTGCACCATTTATTATCAAAAGTATTGACTGGGATTTTGACGCAGACGTTGGCTTCTTTTATCGTAGCCAAGCAAGTAATATTACTCATCAGTTTCTCTCTGAAATTTAAGACAAAAAAAGATGATTACGACTTATGTCATAATCATCTTTTTAATTTATTTACTTTTCAAAAAATTGGCCCTTGTTAACTTGGTAATATTCCTTATACCGACCATTGTAATTATGGAACATATATCTCATCAATAACCAGCGTCTAAAGTTGCGATCCTTGTCATAAAAGACGGTCGTGCCATAGCGTCCTTCGTGAATCAGTTCTTCTGCTAACTGCTTTGCTTCATTATCGCGCGCGTATTGCTTAAAGACCTTAATTGGTAGGCCTAACCACAGCACATGCTTGGATTTCAACTTATTGCCAAAAACTGTTTCCTTGTCTTTCAAGCAGTCGTTAACGTAATCATCGACATACCATTTTGCCAAATTATAACCGTTCAAAGTGACATAAAAGCTCGAGCGGCCCTGACGCAGGTTGATTTCAAAGAACTTGTACTTGCCATCACGAGCATCGTACTTGATGTCAAAATTAGCCATACCAGTATAATTTAATTTTTCAAGAAAAGCTTCGACTTGCTCGTACAGCTTTTCGTTATATTCCGGTAAAATCGCCATGTAATTGCCAATCGCCTGCGGGGTCGGGTCTTCAAGCAGCGGATGTCCCAAACACATCATCTTGACATGATGGTCTTTATCAACGTATGCATTTAAAACGCGCATATTCGAATCGTCGCCAGGAATAAAATCTTGTGCAATCAAATCCGCCTTATATCCATTATCGTATATTTTGCCTACAATATCGCGCATTTCCGTTTCATTGTGAATCGTGAAAGCTTTTTTTCGACCTTCAAAGTGAACATCAAGCCAAGACACGGGGTCTTCTGGTTTCAATTCAATTGGATAACTAAACGGAAATTTTAAATAGTTCTCCGCCTTGAAGTCTGCCATGGTAATTATTTTTGTCTTGGGATAAGGCAAGCCATATTCTTCTGCTATTTGATAAAAGCCTTCCTTAGAAATCAGTTTTTCTAACAGATCATACTCAATGTATGGAACAACGAAAACTTCTTGGAGCTCATCTTTGTGCTTTGATAATAACTCGGCATAGCCATCCCCACAAGCAATTAAAATTACCGGTTCTTGATGATCCTGGTATATTTTCATTTGCTCGTGCATCACATCCATGAAAGTTGGATCCTCACTAAAACCCGGATGTAATTCAACATTGACAATCTCGGAGTAGCGTGTCGGTGCTAATTGCGTATCTGCCAAAGCTTTAACATTAATGCCATATTCTTCGTTAAACGATCGCGCCATACCATACACGTTAATGTCGCTACCTAGTAAAATAGGTGTAAAATCTTGTTTCATTTGAAAATTTGCTCCTAATTAAACTAGCTTTCCTTGTTCGATTAAGCTAGCTACTTCTGGTTGTACCCTTTGGTACTTGGCTACTGTTTCATCGTAATCAACAAAGAACAACTTATACCAAACCAGGAATGTGTAAATTGCCCAAACTTGTCGGCGATGCGAACCATCACCATTGTAGTTATCTTCTAGCAACTTTAATATCTTGTCTTGTTCAAAAATATCTTTCACGAAATCACTGCTAAATAGTTCGCGCACCTGTTTATAAAAGCGGGGCTCTTGCAACCACTGTTTAATCGGGGTTGGAAAACCTAATTTTGGCCGCTTAGCCCATTCATCAGGTAGTACTTTTTCGGCTGCCTTGCGCAAGGCATACTTGGTATCATACTGATTAACTAGGTAATCAGTTGGAATTGAGTTGGCTCGCTCGGCAATTTTCTTATCAAGATATGGAACCCGAAGTTCTAATGAATGAGCCATTGAAATCTTATCGGCTTTTTGTTCAATATCGTTAAGCATAAAGTGATGTAAGTCGATATACTGCATTTGGCGGACATTATCAAGATCTTTAACTTTCTTAAAATCGCTTTGATAGATGCTATTAACCGTTAATTTATTGCGATATGTTGGTTTTAAAACGCCATTTGCATCTTCAGAAGTAAAAATCGTTGGATAATCCATATCGTAAATTACCGACTGGCCAACATAAAATTCACTTGGTTCCGCCAAGTTAGTATACAGATGTACTTTCCCCGGGAAATTAGGCATTTTCTTTATGCGGCGAGCTAATTTTACTCTAGTGTTCTTAGACAGCTTTTTGCATTGCGAAGTAAACGCCTTAATTACGCTGTTGTGTGTGTGCATGCCATAGTTAACGTATCCTGCAAAAAGCTCGTCAGCGCCTTCACCTGACAGAGCAACTGTAACATGCTTACGCGCCATCTTGCAAAGGTACCATAGCGGAATAATTGACGGATTGGCATCAGGCTCATCCATATGATATTGCATTTCCGCGAAATCATGCATTGCTTCATCAGCATTGACCTTGTCTGAATAAAACTTCCAGCCCTTCAAATCAGCTAACGCTTTTGCTTTAGAAGCTTCATCATAGGTTGCATCATCAAAAGAAATTGAAAAAACATCGTCAGGATTTAAAATACTGGTAATGTAACTGGAATCCACACCTTCAGATAAGAAAGCTCCAACTGGAACATCAGCGTTATGGTATAGCTTAACAGTTTCTTGAAGGTCTTCATTAATTTTATTAACAGTTTCTTCAAAACTCAGAGAATTAGCTTTATATTCTGCATCCCAATATTGGTGAGTTTTTAGTTTACCGGCTTGATATTCAAACCAGTGTCCTGCTGGAAAACGATAAATACCCTTAAAAAATGTTTCATGCAAATCATTGTACTGATTCATTAAATAAGGCTTAACTGCTTCTGAATTCAGCCTGCGCTTAAAGCCTGGAAAGGCAAGAAAGCTCTTGATTTCCGAGCCAATAATAAGATGACCATCTTCGTTTGAATAATAAAGCGGTTTGATTCCGAAAAAGTCACGAGCACCGTAAAGCGTTTGAGTGTTATCATCCCAAATTGCAAAAGCAAACATGCCACGCACCCGTTTAAGTAAGCCATCCATGCCCCACTCTTCAAAGCCATGCAAAAGAACTTCTGTATCGGTCTTAGTGGTAAAATCATGCCCTGCTTTAAGCAGTTCTTCTCTTAACGGTTTAAAATTATAGATTTCACCATTAAAAATAATTGCCCGCGTTTTATCTTCATTGTAAATTGGTTGGCTACCACCACGTAAGTCAATAATTGACAGCCTTCTGAAGCCTAATGCAACTTTGTCATTAGTGTAATAACCATCAGAGTTAGGCCCACGGTGCTTAATTGTAGCCATCATCTTTCCAATGGCGGCTTGCTTATCATTTATTTCTGGATTATAAAATGCGACAATTCCGCACATAGCATATCTTCCCTTGATTTAAATTACTAGTTTACTTCTTTTTTAAAAGTTTAGCTTTTCCATTATATGCTAAACATCGGTTAAATTCCAAATCCTCGTTTTTTGCTAAATGTAAAAAATTCTGCGTTTGCTGGCTGCACCATAACCGAAAACTTGAATAAAGTGTCGATGCAGGTCAATATTAACAACATAGCCCGCAAATTCAGTTTGATGATCAATTTGCCGCTTCCAATTTTTGTTGTACTTAGTGGTTAAAACATGGTTTGGTCCCATTAACGCTGAACAGTTGAAGATTATATATTGGATACCATTTATTCTAAATTGATCTTCAACATGACGATGACCGCAGAAATAAGCGATAATTCGTGCGTTTTTAACATTTGTAAAGTCAAAATCATTAGCCAAACGGAATTCAGGCGGAATGCCGTGACTCGAATGCATCTGACCTTTTTCGCCCTGATTAAAAGCAACTAACAGCTCGTGCAAAGAGCGTCCATTGTACTTCAATGCATTTGAGCCCTTGCGGTTAATTGGATTACCATGGCTCATAAAGACAATCTTTTTATTTGAAGATTGTTGTAAAATTTCAATAATTTCTTCAATTTGATCTTCTCTGACTGCTAAGGTGATTTTAGCATCGTAACGCTTTTGGCCTTGTGCATTCAGTATATAAGGTAAATCCGAAGTATTAACGGAAATGAACCGGACATCATCTACATCATAGTAGGAAACACCATGCTGGCGCGAAATATAATTTACGCCTTTTTGCGCGTACATTGTCGGCCACATGATTTTTTCAAACTCATTTTCCGGAAAAGATGCTTTTAAATCATGATGTTCATCATATTTATCGTTCTCATCGTGATTACCTTTTATCATAATAAAAGGCACCTTGTCTGACTTAAACGAATTACGCAGTTTGATTAGTTCGCTTTCACCCAAAAAGCCAGTGTCAGAACCATCAATCCAATCCCCTAAGTGCACTTTTAAATCCAGCAAATCGGCTTGATCTAAATATGAAAACTCATTGACATGGGTCAGACCATTCCAACCGTAAAAGTCGATACTATTACGATCTTTATAGTGAGTATCAGTGATTACACTGACGTTAACCGAGTTCTTGCCAGTGCGAATATGGCTCTTTACCCGCTTAACGAACTCATCTAAATACTCTTCTACAATAAAGCGCCGTCCGGTTTTACGATTGACAAAAGCGCGATATCTTTCTAATTCAAGGCTGAATTCACGAACATATTCTGGAGCCAACTTTTCAGTGCTTTCCAAGCTAAGGGCCTGATGCAAAACATCGTCTTCATCTTTATAAACGGTCAAATTATACGGCTGGCCATGAGGGGTACCCTGCTTGCTATCAACGTGATATTCTCCGACAATCAAATAATCTTGCATTGGATCAAGTGGTACATCTTTTTCATTAAATAAGTCACGTGCTCTGGTACCACGTGTTCGATTAAATAATCCTGCTGTGTACTTTAAAAAATTATTCATCATTCCGCCTCAAGCCAAAGAAAAAAGCTGGGCAATTGCCGCAGCTCCATTAATTTATGCGTTGT
Source organism: Lactobacillus sp. C449L (assembly GCF_059900815.1). Taxonomy (NCBI): domain Bacteria; kingdom Bacillati; phylum Bacillota; class Bacilli; order Lactobacillales; family Lactobacillaceae; genus Lactobacillus; species Lactobacillus sp. C449L. The sequence goes on from NZ_JBWXGA010000002.1 coordinate 248,540, forward strand.
CTGCCAAAGCGTGGGCTGCTAAACCGATTGACAAAACCGCATCTTTAGACAATACTCCTTGCAATACTTTTGGCGCAATTGCTTGAACTGCACCAATCACTTTCAAGCTATAAGTAACCACGTGTAGATCAACTGAATCATTATAAAAACCGTCTTCATAAGGATTTTCATGATTATAAGTCAGATTAATCTGATCTTTGTCAACATACCCATCAACATGATTAGTTAAAACTCGGTCATGCAAGTCAGTTAATTGCTCCGACATTTTAATCAAAGTTAGTTTATGGTCACTCTCAGTTTCATAATATTGCTCTTCTGTCATTTCAAAGTACTCTTTGATTGGTTTGTGTAATACATGTAAACTGTCGATAGCACGATAAACAGCTTCTTGATCAAAATCTGTTTCTTTATTTAAAATACTTTCTTGATTTTCGGCCAAGTTATCGGCCAGAGTCATTGTATCTAACTTTTCCATGGTATCCTCCTAGAATTTAATCTATATTATACCAAAAAAACTACTATTGCACTTTTTATGAGAGATTTTTTTACTCTTTTATAACTTAGACGAGCAATATTTCAATTGAGATGGTTAAATGCACTTAAAAATACTTATTTTAACGAGTGATTTACTTGAGTTTGATTTAAAAGCTAGTTAAGAAAACTTCTTTAATATTATGAATAAAAATAGTGGGTCGCTTTCGCAACTCACTATTGTTGATTTTTAATATTTTAAACTAATTTCTTGCGTATCCAACCGGAAATCCAATCAATTACAATAACCATGATAATGATACCAAGCAAAATAATTCCTACTCGATTCCATTGACGATACTGCAATGCAATGATTAGCGGGTAGCCGATACCACCAGCTCCTACTAAGCCCAAAATTGATGCGGAACGAATCGAAACATCAAATCGGTACAAAGTATTAGAAATAAGTGCCGGTAATAAATTAGGCAAAACAGAAAACATGATTACGTTAACTTTCGAGCCACCAGCCGCTGTCACTGCTTCATTAGGACCGTCATCCAAATTCTCAATTGCTTCAGAAAATAGCTTAGCTAGCATCCCAACTGAATGAAATCCTAGTGCCAGCACCCCAGCTGCAGAGCCAGGTCCCACTGCTTTAATAAACATTAGCGCCAAGACAATTTCAGGAAATGACCGCACAATTGCCAAGACAATTTTACCGGTGCGCGATACATACCATTTTTTGTGTCTAGTATGAGCTGCCCAAAAAGCAAATGGCAGCGAAATAAGTGCTGAAATAAATGTTCCTAAAAACGCAATACAGACAGTATCCCATAGCTGCGAAACTAAGTCTTCGCCTGTACCATTATATACATATGACCAATCTGGGTGAAAAATCCCCGAAAAGATAGCTCCCGCAATTTGACCAGCAGTTGCTTTAATTCCGCCAAAATCAATACCGGTTCCTGACCAAATAATCAATGCAATCGTAATAATTGCTACTGACCAGTGCATGACACGCTTTTTTACATCAACTGGTTTGGGAGGTAGTTTTTTCATTGAAGTATCCATTATTTCATCAACGCCTCCCGAGATTTAGACGAAACGTAGTCGATTAGTACCACCACAATAATAATTACAATAATAATTGTTCCAGTCTTAGGATAATCAAAAATTTGCAGTGTTTCTTGCAAATATAATCCAATCCCACCAGCTCCAATGTAGCCAAGTACAGTTGAAGCCCGCACATTAATTTCAAAGGCATATAAGCAATACGAAATAAAATAAGTAATAACTTGCGGTAAAACTGCAAAGACAATAATTTGAAACTTATTAGCACCAACAGCCGTTAAGGCTTCAATTGGACCTGGGTCAATTGTTTCGATAGCTTCATAGAACAGCTTAACAACAATCCCAAAAGTACAAATAGCAAGTGCTAAAACACCCGCAACCGGGCCAATACCTACAATTGCCACAAAGATTGCTCCCAAAAGCAGATCGGGAATTGTTCTGATAATGTTCATAATCACCCGCAAAACACCGGTAATTGCTTTGTTTTTCACAATATTGCGAGCAATCAGCAACGAGTAAATAAATGCAATTGCCGATCCAATGACTGTACCCAAAATTGCCATTTTAATAGTTTCAAGCAAAAGCGGAATTACGGTGCTGAGATAATCCCAATTAGGGTGCAGCATTTGCAAAAAGATTTCGGTAAATTGACTAAAATTGCTAAACAATGCACCCAGACTGGTTTTGGTGACATTAGTAGAAACCACAAGACCCACAATAAAAAGAAGCATCCAAAGCAAGTTGAGAACATTAAACTTCTTTTTAGGCAAAGTCATTAGAGTTTCCTTATCCGAGCTACTCATCTTGGTCACCACCACTGTATATCTGGTCAAAGGTTGATTCAGGTGTTTCGCTCATTTTGCCGTCATAAATAACCTCGCCGTCGCGAACGCCAATTACGCGCTTACCAAATTCACGGGCTAATTGCACACTATGCAGGTTAATGACCACAGTCATGCCATGCTTTTCATTCAACATCTTAAGATCCTGCATTACGCGACGCGACGTTTGGGGGTCAAGTGAAGCAGTTGGCTCATCAGCAAGAATAATATCCGGATTTTGTGTTAATACGCGGGCAATGGCAACTCGTTGCTGTTGTCCGCCTGAAAGTTCATCAGCCCGCGAATATACCTTGTCCGCTAGATCAACTTGCTGAAGCGCATCATATGCCCGTTGCTTATCTTCTTTTGTAAAAAGATTTAACGTACTTTTCCATGTGGGATAATAGCCAACGCGGCCAGTTAAAACATTGCGCAAAACACTAGAACGTTTAACTAAATTGAAACTCTGAAAAATCATTCCAATATTTCGCCGTAGCATTCGTAATTCTTTGCCTTTTGCTTTAGTAATTGATTCACCGTTAATTAAAATATCACCAGTAGTAATATCGATTAATCGGTTAATTGAGCGCAAAAGGGTTGATTTGCCAGCGCCTGATAACCCAACAATAACGACAAATTCACCCTTATTGATAGTTAAATTAACGTCTTTTAAACCAACAACATCTTTGCCATAGACCTTTTTAACGTTTTTTAGTTCAATTACTGGCTTAATTGCAGAATCTGCCATTATATACTTCCTTTATATTTTACTTTTTAGTTGATTCGATAATTTTTTCGTATTTACGAACAGTATCAAAGTCACTATCTTTGCTAGTAACATAGCCTTCATGGGTATAAATGCTCTCTATCACTTTTCTACCCTTCTTTGACTTACCAATATCAATGAACGCCTTAGCCAGCTTCTTACGGAATGCCTTAGACATGCTTGGGTCAACAGAAATGGTGTCATTTGGAATTGGTTTAGTGAAGTAGATTGGAACAACCTGACTCATAATTTTAGGATTGTCTTTCTTAACAATTGTGCGGGCATCCTCAAACACAAAAGCTGCATCAGTATCACCATTTAAAACGTTTAAAACAGACTGATCCTGACCAGTAACTGTTACCAACTTACAGTTCTTCTTTACGTCAAGACCTTTTTCCTTTAATTCAGCAATTGGATATACGTATCCAGCTGAAGAAGTTGGGCTTTGAATTGAAATTGATTTGCCTTTTAAATCTTTCCAGGTTTTAATACCTGAGCCCTTCTTAACAAGGATTTCCGCACGATAAAAGTTAACTAAGTTTTTAGTTGGTTTGCCGCCAGGCTGTTTAACGCCATATCTTTGCGCTTGCAGTAAAACATCTGCTGCGCCTTGTTTATGAGCTAGAACATAACCATTTGGTGGCAAGAAACCAACATCAACTTTTTTAGACTTCATGGCTTCAACCACTGTATTGTAGTCTGTTGACATTGAAACATGAACTGGAATCCCTAAACGATCGGAAAGCATCTTTTCAAGGGGCTTAGCGCGTGATTCTAATTCAGTTGCCGCTTGACTAGGTACAAATTGTACATTTAATTCCTTTGGCGTGCCATTACTGCTACTACTTTTATCATTGCTCTTACTTGAGCAGGCTGTAGCCATAATTGCCACCAAAATAACAGCAATTCCGGCAAGCACTCTTCTTATTTTTTTCATCATGCCCTCCCAGACATAAAAAAAGACTTAATTTAATTTACACTATGCGTAAATTATACTAAGTCTCTTAATAACATTACTAACTAAAAAGCGAACAATACCTTCTTCTGCGGAAAAGCGAAAAGAAATGCTTGCCAAAGCACTAGTGAGCAACTTGCTTCGATCAAACTTTAGCATCTTTTCCACTCTCCCTTCGGTAGTTCGAAATTATTCTTACAAATAATAGCAGAAATATTTTATTTAGAAAAGTGATTTAGCAGAAAACTTATCTTTTCAATTAAAAGGGTAATTATTCATAATTTACCTAGTATTAGTAATTATTATTTTTTAGTTGAAGCGACAATTTTGTTATATTGACGAATAATGTCATAATCGCTATCCTTGGCATAAGTGTAGCCTTCTTGGTTATATACACTTTCAATAATCTTTTTACCCTCTTTAGACTTTGCGATTGCAATAAAGGCTTTAGCTAGCTTCTTTTGAAATGCTTTTGGCAAACTTGGAATAACCGAAATGGTATCGTTAGGAATACGCTTAGTAAAGTAAATTGGAACAACTTCGTTCATAATCTTAGGTTCATCGTTTTTGACATTATTACGAGCGTCTTCGAAAACAAAAGCAGCGTCAGTATCACCATTTAAGACGTTAAGCACACCTTGATCAGCGCCTTTTACCGAAACAATCTTGCAGTCCTTTGTAACGTCAAGACCTTTTTGTTTTAATTCAGCTACTGGGAAAACATACCCGGAATCAGAAGTAATATCCTGAACCGAAATTGACTTACCTTTTAGATCTTTCCATGTCTTTATGGCTGAACCTTTCTTAACGAGAATCTCGCCTCGATAAGAATTAACTAGTTCTTTAGTTGCTACACCTCCGGGTTGTTTAATTCCGTAACGAACCGATTGTAAAAGCAAATCAGCGGCGCCCTGCTTATGGGCCATAATGTAAGCATCTGATGGTAAAAAGCCAACATCAACTTTTTTAGATTTCATTGCTTCAACTAAGCCATTATAGTCAGTCGACATCGAAACGTGAACTGGAATGCCAAGGCGTTTGGATAAAAGTTTTTCCATTGGCTTCGCCCGCGCTTCAAGTTTATTTGCAGCTACGCTAGGAACAAATTGAACGTTTAGTTCCTTTGGAGTATTGTCACCTTTACTCGTTGACTTGTTGCCACTTGAGCAAGCAGTAACGCCAATTGTTAATAATACTAAGAAAAAAGTTAACAGACATTGTTTGATTTTGGATACTTTCATTTTTTACTCCTAAAAAATTGACTATTCGCGGTTATTTACCTACTTTAATTAACTTACCAACTGTCTGATTTTCGGTTTGAGACGTCATCTTCTTTCTAGCGCTGCAAGAGCCAGCTTCCATTAGTTGCAAGGCCCAATTTACATACGCATTTAGTGATATAAACTCGAAAACAGCAAATGAATAATCATTTGCCAAAAATCACTTGCGAAAAACTTACCTGATTTTGTTTCCTCCACTGTTCGACTTCCTTTCAAAAAATCCGTTCATTTCACAAAAATAATATCATAAATATTCGCAATAAACCAATTAAATAATGGTAATAGTATTATTAGTTCTGCTATAAATATAGAAAACGAACATTATTCAAAGGAATTTCGTCATACAAAAAGGCATACGACTATTCCGTATGCCTTGATTTTATTTAATTGGTTTATTATCAACATCGGTTCTAACAATGAGAACATCCGCAAGGGCATGCTGGTTGACATACTCAGTAACTGAGCCCATCAGCATTCTTTCAACAGCGTTTAATCCAGTAGCACCCATAATGATCAAATTGTCATGATGATCCTTAATAAAATCATAGGAGATGATGGCTTTAGGACTGCCATAACGAATGTGATAATCAAGATCATCAAAATTCAGATTGTCATGCGCCCAGGTTTGCAAGCTCTTCAGATATTCTTCGGCATCCTGTGTCATTTGGTAAACTGTATCACCTGTAATTAAGGTATCCTGCATCTCGCCTAAGAACTGTCTGGTATCAATTACATTTAAAACATCAAGATGCGCATTCCTAGTCATTGCAATTTTTACTGCTTTATCAAAAGACCGCTCAGCTGATTCTGAGCCATCAACTGGAACTAAAATCCTGTTTTGTTTCATACGGCGTCACCACTCTTTGGAAAATACTATTCTATTCAGACTTATTTTAACATAATTCGATTGCACATTACTTTTTTTATATATAATTGTTTGCGCATAGATTTATTGCTAAAATGATAACTAAATGTTGTTCATTAAAATGGTAAAAGGTGGAGGAATCAATGACCATAAAACTAGAGAATCAATTACTTGAAATTAAAAACGGTCGCAACTTCCGTGAATTAGGCGGTTATGAAACTACAAGCGGCCAGACAATCAAAAAGCATAAACTGCTCAGAAGCGCAAACTTAGCAACTCTTGACGAAGATGATCTTAATTTCTTACAAAACTACGGTGTTAAGTACATTGTAGACTTCAGAAGTAAAGACGAAGTTGAGCGTGAACCTGACCGGGTACCAGAAGGAGCAACTTATGACTTTGATCCCGTTTTTAGCCAAGATTTAACTGATTCTTCAAAGACCATTGACGAAATTTTAAGTGAAGAAGAGCAGGATCCCAAAGCTGGCTTTAAGCACATGTTTATTGCATATGACGACATGATTAAAAGCGCGTCTGCCCAGCAAGCATATCGTCGCTTTTTCGATATTTTGTTGGCCAACACGGAAGATGATAAAAGTGTGATTTTTCACTGTACTGCTGGAAAAGACCGAACTGGATTTGGGGCACTATTAATCTTATCCGCATTAGGCGTTCCTCAAGAAACGATTAGGCAAGATTACCTTTTTACTAATGCAGCAACCACTGACTTTGTTAACGGCTTTTTACAAAAAGCAAAAAATGAAGGTGCCAACGAAACTAATCTAAGCATCTTAAAAGACTTGCAAACCGTACATCCCGAATACATTGATCATATTATCGAAACATTAAATAAAAACTATGGTGGCGTGCAAAACTACATACATGATATTATAAAAATAACTGATGACGAGATCAGTATGTTGCGCAAAATCTATCTCAAATAGAATATAGAGGAGGATGAAGATGAGTAAAACAAAAACTGTATATTTTGGTGCTGGTTGGTTTAATGAAAAGCAAAATAAAGCATACAAGGACGCAATGAAGGCCTTGGAAGAAAATCCGACAATCGACCTTGAAAATAGCTATGTTCCGCTAGATCATCAATATCAGGGCATTAATGTTGCCGAGCATCCCGAATATTTACACGACCGTGAATGGGCCACTGCTACCTATCGTGGTGATTTAACAGGCATTAAAGGTAGCGATATTATGATTGGCGTTTATTTACCAGAAGAAGAAGACGTTGGCCTTGGAATGGAACTTGGCTATGCGATGTCACAAGGCAAGTACATTGTTTTAGTAATTCCAGATGAAGACTACGGAAAGCCAATTAACTTAATGAGTTGGGGCGTTTGTGATAATGCCGTTAAGATTAGCGAATTAAAAGACTTTGACTTTAACAAAGCACGCTTTAACTTCTATGACGGTGCAGTATATTAAATCATTGAAAAGGTCTAGGAAAATTTCCTAGACCTTTTATTGTTCGATACTTTTTCTTTTTTCAATTTTGGCTAAAGTTTTCGTACCTTCAACCTGCTTTTTTAAGATTTTTAGCAAACGTTGAACGGTAATGTCTTTAGTAAGTTCCGCAGTAATATGCGCATCAAATTCTGTTTCAATTATTTGCGCCTTTTTTAAGACCGCTTTGCCCTCAGACGTTATCCAAATATTAACTATCCTACTATCTTTTTTACTATTATTTTTTTTAACTAGCTTTTTGGCAACTAAGCGATCAATTAGCCGGCTGGGGTTTTCTGATCCACAGATAAGCAATTCGCCAATTTCTGAAATAGACCGCCCATTTTTCAAAGATAGTATTTTTAATACTTCATATTGACTTGGCGTGATATTTATCGTCTTTAGTCTGTGAGCATAGTTTAAATCGCCTTCTTTATCAACTGCTTTGATAAGGTAACGTAATTCTTCAATATCGTGCAAAAAATCACTCCAATTGCTTTTTCATTATATTATATACTAATTTTGCCATTTGTTTCCTAGGTAATAGTCTTGGTAAAAAAGTACTTGTAACATAATTATTAAAACCGTCAATTTTGGAAATTTTGCCCTTGTTTAACGCATTAATTGCCACTTGGACAACATGCTCTGGGGTTCGTAAATTACCATAGGACACGCCTCCACCAGCTGAAAAGAAATTCGTATCGGTAGCTCCGGGACTAATAGCAAGAACCTTTACATTCGTTTGAGCACATTCAGTCGCTAATGCCTCGGTAAAAGATAAAACAAAAGCTTTACTTGCAGCGTAGACTGCCATAGTTGGGATAGGATGGTAGCCAGAGGTCGATGCTACATTAATAATTGTGCCAGTATCTTGTTCCACCATTGGTTTCAAAAAGAGCTTAGTTAAATCAAATACGGCTGTGACGTTCAAATTAATTTGCTGGTGTTGTTTCTCGTAGCTTAAGTCATTTACGCTACCACTTAAACCAAACCCGGCACAGTTCACTAAAGTGTCAACAAAAATATTTTCTTCCTTAACTAAATTAAAAATCTTTGGAGCACTTTCTTGCTCTGACAAGTCAAAACAAAGAATTTGTACTTTAACTTTGTACTCCGTTTCTAATTTTTGCTTTAAGTCTGCTAATCGCTTTTCTGACCGAGCAATCAATATTAAGTTCTGCTTTTCTTTAGCATAATATTCTGCAAATGCCTTTCCTATACCTGAAGACGCGCCTGTAATTAATGTAAATTTTTCCATATTTTTTCCTCACTTAAATATATGTCTAAACATGTATGTTTAGACATATATTACACCGAAAAAGAATAAAGATAAAGATATTTTGCTTACAAAAAGGTTCAAAAAATGAAACGACGCAAGAAAATAGCTTTCTAGTTCATTTTCTCTCTCAAACTACGTTATAAAAACTAAAAAGGCAGCGAAGTCACTGCCTCTTGTTTGACTGAAAAATTAGAAATGGTATGGTTTCATCAAAATTAACATTTGTTCTGATTTTATCTATTACGCAAAAGAAACCAGTAATTTTAATAAAAAAATACCAAGGCGATTAATTCAACCTCAGTATTTCTACCAAACTAAGCTTTACTATATGAAAGTCCACGCTTAAGCCTTTTCCAAAGACTGGTATCATCCGTTTGCAAAATTACGCCCTGATAAATCTTACTGATGTACGTTGTTAAGCAGACAATGGCCACCACCAAAACTAGCAGTGAAACCGCAACTTCGATCATGCTGACGTGGCCGTTAATTACTCTTAGCGGCATCACAAATGAAGAAAAGAACGGCACGTACGACAGGATTTTGGCAAAAATTTGTTCAGGATCCTGGAAAAACATAATGGTGAGAAAGAACGCAATTATTGCAACGGTAGCAACTCCTGAAGCAGCTTTGGAAGAATCTTCCGGTTTGGCTACCAAAGCTCCTGAAAATGCAGCGAGAATAGTATAGATAACTACGCCAAGAACTAAAAAGACCAAGTTGACATTAAGCAAATTGCCCAGCACCTTGTTAATGATTTGCTCGTTGCTGATGAAAAAATGAGCGGTTTTTTGGGCGGTTTGCGCAATTTTGTAAATTATTCCGCCTCCAATAATATAGATAACCACTTGTGTAAGAATTACGCCAAATATACCGAGAATTTTGCCGACAAAATATTTGGCTGCCGTAGTACTGGAAAAGATGATCTCCATAATTTTAGTGCCCTTTTCGGCGGCTATTTCCTGGGCCGTTATGCTGCCGTATAAAATTAAAATCATGTAAACCATCATTACCATTGCAAAAAAGGAAATATACTTAGCTAATTTGTCGTCTGCCTGCCTCTTTTCAATCACTTCACTGTATCGTGGCTGCTGCCTTAGGGCGTTGAACTGTTTTGGCGAAAGTTGCGCTTTTTGGATATTGAGCTGGCTTTGCACCGTTTGCGTGTAACCTTGAATTTTCGCCTTTAATGCGCTATCAATTTCCGAAACACCATGATAATTGGTCTGAACTTGCCCATTGTCTAATTTGAATATAACATAGCCCGCTACTTTTTCGTTTTTCACCGCCTTTTGTGCACTTTTTTCAGTCTTAAATGCTGCACTTACCTTGGCTTTATTTTGTCTGATAAAGTTTGCGCGCAGCTGTGAATTCTGACTCACCACCGCGATTTGGTCATTATCAGAACTGCTATTTTCACCAAACATTCCGCCGAAAAATGAGAATCCAACTAGCAAAAAGGGTGTTAATACCAATATAACAAAGGACCACGACTTAATTTGGTGCCAGTATGTTTGCCGCGCAACAAGCCACATTTTATTCATGTTCTTCACCTGCTTCCATTCTGAATATTTCGTCTAAACTCGGCGGCTGCTGACTAAATTCTTCAATATAGTTACCATGAGTCAGCTCGTTAAAGACTTCCGGACCGCTTTTTTCATTATCGAGCCGTAAGAGATAGCGGTCGTGCTTTTGCTCAACCTTTTGCACATGTGGCAATTGTTCAAGTTCGGCTTGTGTCTTGTCTGTTTTAACAAAAATTTCTGTCTTGCCAAAAGACTCACGTACCGTTTCCAGTTCACCGCTTAAGACTACATGGCCGTTTTTCAGCATGATTAATGTGTCGCAAAGCTCTTCGACATTTGTCATATCGTGACTCGAAAAAATAATAGCCGCCTGTTGCTGTTTCGCATTTAAAATTGCCCTTTTTAGGAGATCGGCGTTAACTGGATCCAAGCCACTAAACGGCTCATCCAGAATAAGCAATTTTGGCTGATGAATCAGCGTACAGATTAACTGAACCTTTTGTTGATTACCCTTAGACAAAGTCTTGATCTTGTCATTTTTTTGGCCCTTAACATCAAAGCGCTTAAGCCAATCATCTATTTGCGGTGTGATTGCTTTAGCAGTGCAACCCTTTAATTGGGCCAAATAAACAATTTGTTGTTCAACTGTCATTTTTGGAAGTAAACTTCGTTCTTCTGGCAAATAGCCAATTGTATTAAAAGTTTTTTCAGTAATTGGCTGATTCTGCCACGTAATTCTTCCGACATAGTGAAGAAAGTTTAATATACTGTGAAAAGAGGTAGTTTTGCCAGCGCCGTTTTGACCAATTAAACCCATAATCTGTCCAGGTTCAACTGTAAAATTAACGTCTTGCAGTGCGCATAAAGAGTTGAATTCTTTGCTTAAATGTTCTACTTTTAACATTGCTAGCCTCCTTATTAATATAAGCTTAAAATACCCTGATTATACCCTAGTGATTAATATAAGTCTAACCATTTTTTAATTTCATATAGATAATAGACTGATCTTTTCATGGTAGAGACTGCAAAGCTTTCATTATAAGGAAATCCACCGTTAATATCGCAATGGATTAGTAAATCAGCTTAATCTTGTGCAATTTCTTGAGCAAACTTTTGCTTAAACTGCCTTTATTTGGTCTGCAATTTGCTGGTAAAGAGAAATTTATTATCTATGTTTATTACTCGTACCCTATTGTTCATATCATGCTATAACAAAAGGCAGCGAAGTCACTGCCTTTTGTCTGGGTAATAAAATTAGATATAGTATTGACCATGTTCTAAAGCAGATTCATCAAAATTAACTACTTTAAATACATAGTTATCAAATGAGTACATCCAGTTATTACGATAATCTTCATAGTCTTTATAAGCTTTCGACCTTTTGAGTGCTTCAATAGCATCTGGTTCGTCTATATCTGCTTCGTCTATAAACGCTTTTTAAGAAACTCCAGTAACTCTCTTAATTTCGAAAACTTTTCATCATTCCATCCATTTAAAAGGCTGTGCTTGGAAACATGATTTTTCCTACGAAGCCAGCAATTTCACTGCTTAAAACTGCATAACCATAACGTCCACGCGTATAGGGCTGAGGGTACTGCCACCAAGTTTGGTATCGGCCTATACCTCCAACGCCATAACTGGCAGTTCTTGCTTTTTTAGAAAATCCATAGTTAATCTACAATGACAGTTGCAGCTGATTAAAATGAAGCAAGGTAATCTAATATTTCAAACATTGCAGCTTTATTTTTTTCTGGCACCGAAGTTTCCATAATCTGTTTAGCAGATTGGTTGAAAACTGAGCCAGCAAGATATTGCGCATCATTAACGACAATTTCTTTAACATTGTCGCTTTCCGGCTCTAAATGGAATTGTAAGCCAACAGCCTGATGACCTAAAACAAATCCTTGATTGGTCAAATTATCATTTGAAAACAAAACTTTTGCCTCTTTAGGTATTTCAAACATTTCTTCATGCCAGTGCAAAACAGTCAATTCATGCGGTAAGCCTTTAATCATGCTTGTTTGCAAGCTAACCGGGCTCCAGCCTACTTCTTTGACGGGGGCTTTTTTAACTTGATAGCCCAAAGTCTTCACTATTTGCTGTGCCCCATAGCAAATTCCTAAAATCGGAACTTGTTCATCCAACAACTTTTTAATTAATTGTCGTTCCTGCTTAATCCACGGCAAATCATCGTTAGGACTCATTGGTCCACCTAAAATAACCAAAAAATCTGTTTCTTCCGCTGTAGGTAAAATACCGAACTGATACGGATGATAGACGTAGAAATCATGGTGGTGCAAATGAGCCCATTCTTGTATAGAACCGGGACCTTCATTTGGTGTGTGCTGTAAAACGTTAATAATCATAATGAACCTCAAAAAAACATAGCATATTATATTTAGTATATTACTCTATGTTAGCCTTGGTTGTATAAATAAACTCACAATTTTCACCAATTGCTCAATCAAAAACTCCTGATAGGTAATAATCTATCAGGAGTTTTTAAAGTTATGATATTTAATTACTTGGCAATGTACCGCGACTTACCATTTAAATATGTTTCAGCCAAAGTCATATCTGGATTCAGTACAATAAAATCAGCTGCCTTATCTGGCGCAATTGAACCACATTTATCTAGAATATTAGCACTCTTAGCTGGAGCATAAGCAGCCATCATAATTGCTTCTTCTGGAGTAGCTGCATTCCAATCAACAACGTTCTTTACCGCAACATTTAACTGCAAAATACTGCCAGCAAGATTGTTACTGCCTTTAAGACGAGCCATTCCATCTCTAACATATACTGGCAGTTCGCCCAGCATGTAGTCGCCGTCAGGCATCATTCCAGCCTCCATACAGTCGGTAATTAAACAAATGTGCTCTGGCCCTTTAAGTTGTATAAGAGCACGAACCATTTCCTTTTTAACGTGGTGACCATCGCAAATTAGTTCATCAGTAACATTATGCAAAGACATAGCCGCATTTGAAATTGAGGAATCATGGTGAGACGGATCAGGCATCCCATTGAAAGTGTGTGTGAACATAGTTGCACCAGCTTCAACACCAGCTTTTGCTTCAGCATAGTTTGCGCTTGAGTGTCCTAAGGAAACAACAACGCCTTCTTGGACAACTTTACGAATAAACTCTTTGGCACCTTTTCTTTCTGGCGCAAGTGAAATTTTGTTAAGCAGTCCGTTCGATTTTTCACGCCAGTCGTTAAATTGGTCAATATCTGGATCAAGCAGATACTTTGGATTTTCTGCACCAGCATGCTCGGCTGTAAAGTAAGGCCCTTCAAAATGTAAGCCCTGAATTTTGGCACCCGTTCCTTCGCCCTTGTGGGCACCAAACATCTCACAAATTCCGGATAACGTATCAGCATCTGCAGTATAAGTTGTCGGCAACCAGCTTGTAACGCCTGAACGCAAAAAGCCTTCAGCTAAATGGTTAATTCCGTCCCAGTCACTCACCATAACATCTTCTTTGAGCGAGCCGTGAACATGGGTGTCAACTAAACCGGGCGCAATCCACTTACCTCGATAGTCCAAGATTTTACCTTCTGGTTTCTTGTCTTCAGGATAGTAATAACCAAACTTACCGTCGTCTTGAACTTCTAGATAGCCGCCTTCTTCGGTTACATTTTCAAGAAAGAACTTGTCTGCTTGAATAAAATAGGTCATAATTTTTTGCCTTTCTCTTAAAGTTTTATTTTTGGTATTTATAAGATAATTTTATCCTAATAAACTGGTATTTACCAGTTCAACCACAAATACTACAAAAAGTTTTAATTTTTTAGTTATAATGGTAATAGGTAGACTAATAGGAAGCTAAAATTATGATAAATAACACGCAAACAAACGAACATCAATTAGGGGCATTGACTGGGGCAAACAGATGTGAAAACTATTATGAACTATACTTTGCCACTGGTGAAGTTGCTCATTTTTATATCTTGGCGGATGGCATCTTTCGCCTTTTTATTGATCCAAATAAAGTATTTAATGACAACCATACCTCGTTTATTCAATTAGCTAACTTTGACAATACTGTTTTTGAGCGTTCGCAAGTACGCGCAACCAGCGATTCATTGATTATTCACTCAGGAAATTATCAAATCATTTTTGGTCAAAAACCAGTGGTGCTGAGTATTTTTGACGAATCTTTGCACAAAACCATATTGTCGCAAGCACAGCCACTTGAGCTAGCAGATAATCAAACTAGTGAATATTTAGTTCAAAATAAAAATGAATTTTACTTCGGCGGTGGTCTACAAAATGGTTATTTTAGTCATAAAGGCCACAAAATTGACATTAAATGTGACCGAATTACCGGAAAAGATGGCGTAATTAGTCAAGTGCCATTTTTTTGGTCGAATGCCGGCTTTGGTGAATTGCGCAATACAGCACAAGTTGGTACTTATGATTTTGGCAAACAAGATCATAATTTAACTACACTTAGTCACCATGACCAAATTTTTGACAGCTTCTATCTTATCGGAAATACGCCACAGTCAATTCTGACAAAATATTATCAATTGACTGGCAAGCCAACTTTGTTGCCAAAATACACTTTAAAATTAGGACATATCGGTAATTTCTGCACGACATTATGGCAGCCAAGTCAGGCAGCAGTTCGTAATGCAACTAGAATTGGCAATGATTTTTATACGCGGACTGCCGATGAAAATGCTGCTTCAGGTAAGGCATCATTAAATGGCGAAGAAAACTATCAGTTTTCAGCTCGTGCCATGTTAGATCGTTACCATGCGCTGCACTTTAACTTAGGCTGGTTTGTTCCAAACTATGGCGTGCAAACCAATTCTGACCAAGCTCTTAGCTTTTTTAATGACTACGCCTTAAATCAAGGTATTCATCCCGGTTTCTGGCATAAAGATGATGTAACCATCCCAGAAAAAACTGCTTTTGCCTTCACTGATAACAGTGCTTTGACTGCATTAGACTCGGAAAAATTAAAAAACAAGCTACCAGACCAACGTTCCTTTGTTCTCAATAGCAATAACTTCATGGGTATGCAAAAAGAGTCGGCACTCGTTTATGGTGATGTCGGTGGAAACTGGGAAAACATAGCAACTCAAGTTGCAGGCATCATTGGCTCAAACCTTTCCGGTCAGCCACTTACTGGTGCTGCAATTGATGGCATTCACGGCGGCGGAAATGCGCAAATTAATGTACGTGACTTTGAATGGAAAGCTTTTACACCGCTTTTATTTAATCTTGATAATCAAGGTGACTTCAGTAAAACACCATTTGCTTATAATAAGAACATCGTCGATATCAACCGGGCGTATTTAAGGCTACGTGCTAAGCTAGCCAGCTACTTACATACACTCAATGTACAAGCACGTGCTGGTTATCCAATTTTACGACCACTTTTTATTGAATTTGCTGAGGAGCAAGTAAATTATACTGATCAATTTGACAGTGAATTTATGCTTGGCAGTAGTCTTTTAATTGCGCCAATTTCTTGTGGCCGGGAAGACGCTGCTGGCAACGCCCGTAAAGATAACCTTTATTTGCCAAACGCGCACACGATGTGGATTGATCTCTTTACAGGTGAAAAGTACGGCGGCGGTCGCGTTTATAACACTTTGTCATACCCAACTTGGCATTTACCAGTTTTTGTTCGTGGCGGTAGTATTTTTGATTTTGGTAACCGCGATTATCTTTTCTATCCACAAGGAAATAGCGAAACGGTAATTTATGATGATGACGATAGCAGTGACTTTGAAGAAAATCATTGCCAGACTCATCTCAGCAGTGCGGTGAATACCGAAAAGCTAACAATTACAGTTGATCCAGTCGAGGGCAATTATTCTAGCTTTAAAGCTGAGCAGACCACTAATTTGACTATCTTGTCAGATTCTTTTCCTGACAAAATTACAGTTAAACTAAATGATCAGACCATTCCGATGCACTTTTACAGCTCGGCTAGCACTTTTAATCAAGTGGATGAAGGGATTTTCTTTAATGCCAACTATTCACTGCCTGAATTTGAACAATATCATGGTAAAAAGCAACAAGCCATTCAAATCAAGATTGCAAACCATGATGTTACTTGTACCAGAATCCAGGTGGTTATTTACAACTATTCGTATAACAATAAAGTCATGCTAGGCGAAATTACCAGTGGACTTTTACCATCACCTAAATTACCAGCAGTTGATGCAGGCAAAATAACAGCACATTCGTTCGAACTGGCATGGTCGAAAGCCAGTGAGGTTCAAGTTGAAATTAACGGCATTCTCTATACCGGAATTCGGGGTAATAGTTTCACGTTTCATGAGTTAAAACCTAACACTCGTTACATTATTCGCATGCGTTACGTATCTCAGAATAAAGTGTCAAAATGGTCTGAACTCTTTGGTATAATTACCAAACACGCTGCCGAGGATTACGCTATTGAAGATATATCAGTGGCATGCAATTTCTCAAGTCGACTAGACCATCCGCTGGAATATCTAACTGATTTAAAGCCAGCTAGCGAATGGCAAACTGAACAAGCAATTTCTCTCGACAATCCATTGATACTAACATTTACTTTTAATGATATTGAAAAGTTAAGCCGCATGTCATTTGTTCCGCGTAACATTGACCATAGTGGAGATCCAACTGATATTAGTCTCGCTATTTCAAATGATGGCGTGAATTACACGACTTATGTAGAACATCTCCAATGGAAAGCAGACAGTAAAAATAAAGTGATTGGCTTACGTGATGTTCGCGCTAAATCGGTTAAACTTGCCATCTACCAGTCTTCTGGCCCAATTATCGCAGCAAGAGAAGTAATCTTTTTCCGAGCTAAAAGCTAGCTTGAAACTTACGCTTTGATTGCTTAAGTTAATTTCAAGTGGTGCTAAACTTATAAAACAAAAAGGCTAACAACTGTTAGCCTTTTTTGCACGCAAAATTTCGTTTTTCTAGAGTAAATAAAAGCTGGACGTCAGCTCAAGGAATTTACTCGAAACGGTCTTGCTTAATCACTCGGTATATAGAAATCACTAAAACCAAAACCGCACAGAGCATAGCAACATAAGCCATCGGCCCGATGCTAATGGCAGCTTGGGCTTGCGCATTGGTCATGTGATTTTCCATTGCGTATTCAACAATCCACTTGCTAAGCAGACGCGGCGTCAAAACAAAACTAACTGTTGCCACAATTGCTGAAACAAGGGCAGTATTTCTAGAATACGGTTCACGGAAAAACTGCGCCATAACACAAAAAGCTGGAGCAATCATTAAAAGTAAAATCCACATAATAATAAGCCTTCCAGCACCACTACTCATCATTTGCGCACTATTAGTTGCGTAGCGATATTTGCCCCACAGCTGCCCTCCAGTAAAAGTGTTAAGCAAGCTCAAAATGTATGAACCGCGTTGACCATAGACACCTCCTCGATTCGACAAAATACCTTGAACGACTTGTAATCCATCGGTTGAACCAGCTGCGGGAAAGTTAACAGTTACTACTTTTTTCATATAAGTAGCTAGAAACATAAGAATTGCGCCACCAAATTGCAGTGCCCGCAACATATTTAACTTTCGCTTAGCTTTCATGGTGAATTCTAAACTAAGAACCCGATTGGGATGATGACTGTGACCAATAACAAAAATCCCAATCGTGACAATAACTGCTAATAAAGCTAATAGCCACCATAACTTAGCCATCACAAAGAAAATGGCTAGCACTACTATTGCTACTCCGACATATGGGCGATCTGAAAATATTTGCCAGAAATTCAACTTTAGGTGGCGATAATCTGTACGAGTTGGAGCACTAGCAGTTTCTTTACTGCGCTGATTTAAAGTATGGGGTTTCGCAGTTGCAGCTTTATGAACCTGTCTTTTACGATATTCACGCCTAGTTATGTGTGAATCTTTACTCATATAGCACATCTTCCTTTCAGATTGAATATCCTATCACGTTTTTTAAGCCAGATGATAGTTTTAGCAAATTCTTAGCAATTTTTTTGTGCTAGAATAAAAAAAGATAGTGTTTTTTAAAAAGTTAAAAAAGAAAGATGAGGATGTTTTGAAAAGTTCTGATAAACTACCTGATGGTTGGCACAAGGCTTTTTATACTTTATGGCTAGGCTGTTTCATTACTGGCATGGGCTACTCAATGACCATGCCGTTTATATCGCTTTTTATTGCTGATCTTGGTCATTATAGCCAATTACAAATTAGCCTTTATTCTGGACTTGCATTTGCCATGACTTTTATTGCCCAGGCAATAGTTTCTCCTTATTGGGGAAATCTAGCTGATCGCAAGGGACGCAAATTAATGTGTATGCGCGCCTCAGGTGTCATGGCTTTGACAATTACAGCAACTGGCTTTGCGCCTAATGCCATGTACATTGTGGTGATGCGGTTTATTCAGGGAGCTTTTTCGGGATATATCAATAACGCAACTGCATTAATCGCCGGCGAAACCCCTCATCAAAAAAGTGGCTGGGTAATGAGCCAAATGATGACTGCGGGAACAGCAGGAAACTTAGTTGGACCGCTTTTAGGAGGTATATTATCTAACTTCTTTGGCAATTGGCTTGGTGGGGCTTGGGGCTACCGCATTCCATTTTTCATTACGGGCTTTTTAATGGTTCTTGTCTTTTTAGGATCAACTTTCCTGGTCAAAGAGGACTTTACGCCGATTTCACGTGAAGAAATGAAGCCAATGAAAGAAATCATGCACACTTTGCCTAACGTCAAGTTAATTGTAGCTATGTTTGCCACTACTCTACTTGTACAAGCAGCAAACATGTCTATTGATCCAATTGTTTCTCTTTACGTAAAGTCAATGATGCCTAATAGTAAAAACATCGCTTTTGTAGCCGGAATTGTTGCTGCCACACCAGGTCTTGGTACCTTAATTGCAGCTTCAAGAATCGGGCATAAAATGGATGAAATCGGGCCATTAAAAATTTTACGCGTTGGTCTTCTGATGGGAGCAATTTTATTTGTACCAATGGCACTTACTCACTCACCGTGGCTACTTGCTGGTCTGCGTTTTTTACTGGGTATCGCCAGTGCGGCAATGTTACCAGCTGCTCAAACTGTTTTAACTCTGAACACTCCGGCAGAAAGTTTTGGTCGAATTTTTAGTTATAACCAATCTTTTCAAGCTGTTGGCTCAGTTTTTGGTTCGATTATGGGATCAACTATATCAGGTGTATTTAATTACTCAGCGGTATTCTGGACAACCGGCTGTACTCTACTTATCAACTTTATTTTAATCATCTTTTTCAGCCTTAGAAAAGTAAATAGATAATCACAAAAAGTCTAATCATCAGAGATTAGACTTTTTTATGCTTTTTTCACCTTGTTCATTACAGCAAAAGTAATAATAAAAATCACGACACTAGTGACTAATAGTGCCCCTAACGCGTAGTCTATCTGACTCACAGCTGAAATTGTTGTAAATGCAGTTGTCATTAAGGGACCAACAACAACGAGAATCGTGTTCAATAACCCAACTGATGAAGCTAAAATTTTGCGATCAACCGTCCCTACCATCCACTGCGTCAATTTGGGACTGGCAATACCGCAGAAGAATCCAAGTAAAGAATAGATAACTAAAATAAAAGTGATTTGCTTACCTATCATCGCCATAATCACACCGGTTGCTGAAGCAGTCGCAAACAAAGCCACAGCATATAGTGAAACGTTTTTAAATAGCTTTGTTCCAAAAATGCTTCCAAGGGCCATGCCAATAGCCGCAATTGCTCCTAAAAGTGCAATTGTAAAACTGTAAGTTCCAATTATCATTTGCTCTCGATTACCTGCAATAACAATTGAAACTAATGGCTCTATTGTACTTAAAATACCATTTAAAAGAGCACATACAAGAGTTGTAGTAAGCAATCCTTGGGCCTTTTTTACCTGCTTAAACGATAAGGCTAAAGTCTTAAAAAAGTTTTGATCATCAACTTCTTGGTTGTCAAAGGGAGTTTCTTTTTTATGCTTACGAGCTAAAGTTAAGTAAATTAACCCGGCCACAATAAAAGTTAGCCCATTGGCTACTGCTAAAGCTGAATAGGACATAAATAAAAGCATCCCTGAACCAACGAATTGAGCAATCATGGTAATTACTTGCGAAATACCGCTAGTAAAGCCTTCTGCTTCGGCGACTTGGTCTTCTTCAACAAGCCCAACAATCAGTGGTGTCACTAACCCAGATGAATAAATGCCTACTGAATCAGAAATAAAGTTAATGACAATTACCATCAGTACAAGATTCCAACCAGCGATGTTCTGGTTAAATAGAATTCCAACAAATAAATACAACCCGCCTCTAATCATTGCTAGCCAAACGGTTTTGCCATACTTATCGCGCGTGCGGTCGGCCAAATACCCACCAAGACTAGAGAAAAGCCTTGGAACAGACTCCGAAATTGCTATCAGTGATAGCGCAAGAGAATAATTTTTAAGCTTGCTGGCATATGTCATCAAAGCTAGATAAAAAAGAATATCACCAGCGGTTGATAAGATGCTGGCAATTGAGAACTTGCGATAATTTTTGTTTTTAATAAATACATCCATAGTTTTCTCTCCTAGTTAATTTGTTGATATTTTTAATTATATTTGAGATATAATTTTCAATATCAAAATGTCATATATGACATTTTTATTTTTAAAAGCAGGTTAATCAAATGACTATTGGAGATTTACTAAAACAATATCGAACCGCGGCGGGAAAAACGCGCAAAGCATGGATTGGCAACATTATCAGCCCCTCTTTTTATTCAAAAGTCGAAAAGAATGCAACCCGAATTTCAGCCGAAGACTTGACTGAAATTTTGCGCTATAACAACGTTAAAATTGCAGATTTTTTTGCTGAATTAGATTACCAAAGCATGACTGACGATGATTTATACAATATCCTGGTTCAACAAATTGTCAACGCATATTACCAGGCTGATAAGCAAAAAATGCAAGACATTCGTCTATCTCTTGTTGACAGTGCCTTGCCAAAAAAAGAAAAGCTAATATTAGATATTGATGCCTTTTCAACTATTATTAATGATTCTTCCAAAAAGTTGAGTCCTAAACTTAAAAACCAGTTGAAAGAAGAATTCTTTAATGCTGAAGAATTAAACAAAGACTCGTTAGAAATATTTTGCAATTTCATGTATTTTTACGATTTTGAAAGTAATCTAACCATTACTAGGAAAATCATTAAGCAATTTAAAGCTAGTACTGATTACATAATTCAGGGAATTGTATTAGCCATCTTAAGTAACATAATCATTATGTGCATTGAGCGTAAAAATTATGATGCTACTAAAGAATTCTTAAAAGCAGCATATGAAATTCCCGTTAGCCCCGAAGTGTGTTTTTATAAAATGATGATCTCAGTACTTAAAAATCTAATTAGCTATCATTACAACAAAAAGCAAGAACTTTTAGATAAATGTGAAAGTACACTGCAGCAATTTGCACAAATTGGAATGGAGCAGTTTGCTAAAGAAGGACATGATTTTATCGCCGAAAATAAAGGCTAATAAAAATGTAAATTTGAAATTCCAAACAAAAAATGAACCAAGTTCTACTTTAATCATAGAATATGGTTCATTTTTATTGTATTAAATTAATCTATGCTAAATCAGCGCCGTTAGTTTTGATAACCTTCTTGTACCAGTCAAAGGACTTCTTCTTGTAACGGTCAAAAGTTCCATTACCTTCGTCGTCTTCATCAACATAGATAAAGCCGTATCGTTTGGACATTTCTCCAGTTGAAGCACTGACTAAATCAATACAGCCCCATGGTGTGTAACCCATTACGTCAGCACCATCAGCAATTGCTTCTGAAATGGCTTCAACGTGTTCACGCAAGTAATCGATACGGTAGTCATCAGCTACATAGTGGTTTTCATCGGGCTGATCAACCGCACCCAAACCGTTTTCAACAATGAACAATGGCTTTTCATAACGGTCTGATAGCTCATTAAGAGCAATTCTTAAACCAGTTGGGTCAATTTGCCAGCCCCATTCACTTGACTTCAAGAACGGATTCTTAACGCCACCCATTAAATTACCGTTAACTTCTTCATGGTTTTCATGCGTAACATCAACAACAGAAGACATATAGTAGCTAAAACCGATATAGTCAACTGGATTCTTAGCTAATAACGCTAATTCTTCTTCTGAACAGTCCAGATCAGACAGTTTAACACCATTGCTAGCTAGCAAACTTTCAGTATATGCAGGATAATGACCTCTTGCTTGAACGTCAGCACAGAAGAAGTTATTTGCTTGATTGTTTTTCAAAGTAGCTAGTTGATTAGCAGGATCAGAATCAAAACTGTAAGTCGTGGTGTAAGCAATCATACAGCCAATCTGCAGACTGGCATCTAATTCATGACCAACCTTTACTGCTTTCGCGCTAGCAACAAATTGATTGTGCCAAGCTTGGAAAATATTCTTCTTATTATTTGCACCATTACTTGTAGTCAGGCCCTGACTAAAAATTGGAAAATGCGATGCACTGTTAATTTCATTAAAAGTCATCCAGTATTTAACTTTGCTACGGTAACGTGTCAGCACAGTCCGAGCAAAACGCTCGTAAAAATCAATTAACTTCTTATTCTTCCAGCCACCGTATTCTTTAACTAGATTTAATGGCATTTCATAGTGTGAAATGGTGATTACCGGCTCAATGTCATTTTTCAAGCACTCATCAATTAAAGCATCATAGAATTCGAGTCCAGCTTCATTAGGTTTTTCTTCATCGCCCTTTGGAAAAATTCGTGGCCAAGCAATTGACATTCGATAACACTTAAAACCCATTTCGGCAAACAGCGCAATATCTTCTTTGAAACGATGATAGTGGTCGTTTCCAACATGATTTGGATAAACTTTATTTGCATCAATAGTGAAATCAAAATCAGGTGAAGCAACAATTTTTATTCTGTCCTTGCCACCAGGTAATACATCAGCAAGTGATAAGCCTTTACCACCTTCTTGATAAGCACCTTCTAGTTGGTTAGCAGCAGTAGCTCCGCCCCACAAAAAACCTTCGGGAAAATTATTCGTTTTCATAAAACAGTCTCCTTTTTACTATTTAAGATTTAACAGCTCAACAGAAACAGTTCCATGTTTCACAAAAAAGCGAAATTAGCTCATTTTATTTACGCAATTCACAAATTAAAACAGTGCTAGTCACGATGAAGACGTCAAATCTCTTACTTCAGTTACAGTTAGACACCTAGGCTAAATCAGCACCATTAGTCTTAATAACCTTCTTGTACCAGTCAAAGGACTTCTTCTTGTAGCGATTAAAAGTGCCTTTACCTTCGTCGTCTTCGTCAACATAGATAAAGCCGTAACGCTTAGACATTTCTCCAGTTGAAGCACTGACTAAATCAATACAGCCCCATGGTGTGTAACCCATTACGTCAGCACCATCAGCAATTGCTTCTGAAATGGCTTCAACGTGTTCACGCAAGTAATCGATACGATAGTCATCAGCTACATAATGATTTTCATCAGGTTGATCAACCGCACCCAAACCGTTTTCAACAATGAACAATGGCTTTTCATAACGGTCTGATAACTCGTTAAGAGCAATTCTTAAACCAGTTGGGTCAATTTGCCAGCCCCATTCACTTGACTTCAAGAATGGATTCTTAACGCCTCCCATTAAGTTGCCATTAACTTCTTCATGGTTTTCATGCGTAACATCAACAACAGAAGACATATAGTAGCTAAAACCGATATAGTCAACTGGGTATTTTGCCAATAAGTCAAGTTCATCTTCAGTACAATCAAGGTCGCTTAGCTTAACGCCTTTGCTGGCTAGCAAGCTTTCGGTATACGCAGGATAATGACCCCTTACTTGAACATCAGCGCAGAAGAAGTTATTTGCTTGATTATTCTTTAAAGTAGCTAGTTGGTTAGTCGGATCTGAATCAAAACTATAAGTTGTAGCATAGATTATCATGCAGCCAATTTTTAAGTTGGCATCTAATTCATGCCCAATTTTTACTGCTTTGGCGCTAGCAACAAATTGATTGTGCCAAGCTTGGAAGACATTCTTCTTATCATTTGCCCCATTGCTTGCAGTTAGGCCTTGGCTCATGATTGGAAAATGGGCGGCACTGTTAATTTCGTTAAAAGTCATCCAGTATTTAACTTTGCTATGGTAACGTGTCAGCACAGTCCGAGCAAAGCGTTCATAGAAGTCAATTAACTTCTTATTCTTCCAACCACCATATTCCTTAATGAGATTTAATGGCAGTTCGTAGTGTGAAATGGTGATTACTGGTTCAATGTCATTTTTCAAGCACTCATCAATTACAGCATCATAGAATTCGAGCCCAGCTTCATTAGGTTTTTCTTCATCGCCCTTTGGAAAAATCCGGGACCAAGCGATTGACATTCGATAACACTTAAAGCCCATTTCCGCAAACAGCGCAATGTCTTCTTTGAAACGATGATAATGATCAATTCCGACATGATTTGGATAAACTTTATTTGCATCAATAGTGAAATCAAAATCAGGTGAAGCAACAATTTTCATTCGGTCTTTACCACCAGGTAACACATCAGGAAGTGATAAGCCTTTACCACCGTCTTGATAAGCACCTTCTAGTTGGTTAGCAGCAGTAGCTCCGCCCCACAAAAAACCTTCGGGAAAATTATTCGTTTTCATAAAATAGCTTCCTTTCTTTTCTTACTATTCTAAGTCAAGTAGTTCGTCACCAATTGAGACATTACCACTGGCAATTACATTAACCTTGTGATAATTATTGGCATTAGTAACAATTATTGGAGTTGTAACTTCGTAGCCGGCTTTCTTAATGGCTTCCAAATCAAACTCGATGAGCGGATCACCTGCTTTAACAGTTTGACCCTTCTCTACTAATATTTTAAAGCCTTTGCCGTCTAATTCAACTGTGTCCATACCAATATGAATCATCACTTCAGCACCTTTAGTTGATTTCAAGCCGATAGCATGTCCTGTTGGGAAAGTCATCGCAATTTCACAGTCAAATGGTGAGCATACTTTACCGTCTTTAGGGTCAATAGCAACACCTTGTCCCATTGAACCACTTGAAAATACTTCGTCTTTTACATCTTTTAATGGAACAATTTCACCATTTAACGGTGCAACTAGTTTTTCGGCTTCATTGTATGAAGCTTCAGCAGCTGGAACTACAGTTTCAGCTGCTATTTTTTCATTACCTTCGTTTGCTGGGGTATCAGCATTGGCAAGAGCAACTTGCTCATCAAGAGGTTCGTCAACTGATTTACGGCCAAAGATCATTTGAAGAACAAAACCAAGCACAGTTGCAACAACCATGGCAATGATTAAGCCATATACTGATCTATCTACTCCAGCTTTACCAATTACACCAGGTATTGAGAAAATACCCATTCCGGCCATCATGTAGAGTTTTGTACCAAAGAAACCGATTAAGCCACCACCGATTGCAGAAGCAATACAGCTGATAACAAATGGTCTCTTTCGTGGCAAGGTAATACCGTAAATTGCTGGTTCAGTAACACCAAATATTCCAGAAACAAAGGCCGGAATAGCAACACTACGAGTCTTTTCGTTCTTGGTTTGGAAAATAATTGCTAAAACAACACCGGTTTGCGCAAATGACGCAGCAAGTGACAAGCCAACAATTGGATCATAACCTAAGGCAGCAATGTTGGTCATCATGACTGCAACAAAGCCCCAGTGAACGCCGAAAATTACAAATACTTGCCAGAAGGCACCCATCAAAATACCAGCTAGAGTTGGGCTGAAATTGTAAACTGCACTTATGGCAGCAGCAATAATGTTACCAGCCCAAGTAGCAACAGGTCCGATTATTAAGAAAGTAATTGGAACTGTAATTAGTAAAACTACAAATGGCGCTAAGAAGGTTTTAACCACATCTGGAATGTACTTTCGTGCTATCTTATTTACCTTTGAAGCAAACCAAATTGCAATAATAATCGGAATAACAGAAGAAGTATAGTTCATTGAAATAACTGGAATGCCCAAGAAAGTCATATGAACTGGTGCTTGCAAAATAGTGCCTTTAAACACTGTAAACAAAGCTGTCTTGCTACCTGCCATTGCCACAATAGATGGGTAGCAAAGTGCTGCCCCAATTGTTGCTCCTAGATAACTATCAAGACCAAATTTCTTAGCTGATGAAATACCTAAAATAACTGGTAAGAAGTAGAATAAACTGTCGCCGATTGCATTTAAGATAGTGTATGTTCCGCTAGTAGCTGATACCCAGCCAAAGGCTACGAACATTGCATTAAAGCCTTTAATCATACCAGCCGCACACAATGTTCCCAGAAGTGGGCTAAAAATTCCAGAAATCAGGTCAATAAATTTATCTGATAAACTCATATTACTGGTATCAACGTAGTCATCGGGAACTTCACCGCCATCACCAAAACCACCGATTTTAATGAGCGTATCGTAAACATCAGAAACATGATTACCAATGACAACTTGATATTGTCCACCAGATTTAACTAATGAGATAACACCGTCCGTTGCTCTCATTTTCTCATCATTTGCTTTTGAAGTATCCTTCAATTTAAAACGCAAACGGGTTGTACAATGTACCACGCTAGCTACATTTTCTTTACCACCAACATTGGCGATAATCTCGCGACTTAATTCTTCGTAAGCCATCTTTTCCTCCATAAATTACAAAACCCGGGAACATAAAGAAAATTTCCTACATTAAATAATGCAATCTGATTTTCTTTATGTTCTCGGGTTAATGCCTGCTAAAAACAGTAACACACCGTTTAAACTTTTTAATTATTTGCTGACTGAATTCTGCTTTGAATCACCACTGTTTTGTCTGTGCGTTACTCGCCAGACATGAAGTGTTAAATAAACCTCATCATCAGGTTGCAGTTTCCAACCAGCTTGATCATATAAATAAGTGCCAATTTTCAAAACGGTCTCGTATGCTCTTTTGTACTTTACTTTCATTAACTCCAGTAAAGAATTATCAAGCTCGCTGCCACCACCATCACCAATTTCGTAAATATGACGTACCATAAACGAACGCAAATGAGTAATGAATCGATTAAAATTAAACGACTCAGTATCAAGCTGCATTCCGTATTGGTACTCAATAATCTGAATTACACCACGAATTAGTTTGGTAATTTTAATTGTGTCTTGAAGTTTAGTCTGATTAGAACTTGCATTGATGAAGTGATATGTTAAATACACCGTTTCTGATGTTGGAAAAACTAAATTTGTTTTTTCTTCAATCAGTTTCAATGCGCTTTTGGCAGCAGAATACTCCTTCGGAAACAGTTTATCCATTTCCCAGCCAAGTGTATCCTGACCTAATTCAAACCCCTCATCGGTTCTTTTCAGCATAAAGTCAATGTGATCAGCTAGAACCAGATACTGGTAATCGGAAAATTTTACGTTCAGCCGCTTTGAAACTAAGTTGATTACGTCAGTAGTCAGCGATAATGTACGCGTATCAAGATCGCTAACACTTTCAATCATCTCAATGTTCTTTTCAACCGCTACGAAGCGGCGAGTAATTTTCTCTTCGTCAATTAAATCGCCAGGCTTTTTCCCGAATCCAATTCCATTTCCAATTACTACCCAATCAACACCAGATTCATCCGACACCAAAGCAGCATTATTGTTAAAATTTTTGATAAATTTCACTCAGCGTACTCCTTCTTTTCAATAAAAAAACCTATGACCAACGCTAATCGCTTGTTGTTCATAGGTTAATGCCTGATCGAATCAGTAACACACTTATTTACATTTATGATTATAAATCAGTATTTAAGCGATTTCAATACTTATTTAATTATTTTTTGTCTGCATTTCTTTTATTACAAATAATTGAGCTTTAGCCAAATTTGTATTTAAATATAGGAAGAAATAAAAATTTCATCAAATAAGGGGCTATCTTAATGGCTAAAGAAAATCATTCGTTGAAACATAAAATATGGGCTACTATTAGCGTCATTTTTTTCGGAGCACTTTTTTATTTAGGTGTCACTTTAATCTTTTTTGGTTCAGGATTTGGCAGCTCATATCTTGTACAACAAAACGCCGATCAAGCAACTTCTCAGCTTACCGCTAAGAAGGCTGATGAAAATAAAAAACGCAAGACTACCTATGATGCCAGCAAAACAAAGTCTATCAGTACATCTAGAGTCTTACGCTCCAGACAAATTAAAGCGTATGCTATCGGCCGAATTTCAATTCCAGCAGTTAACATTCATAATCCACTATTTGCTGGATACGGTGACCGAAATCAAAACCTTGAATATGGTGTTGTCACTTGTTTGCCCGACCGAGTAATGGGTGGCAAAAACAATTATGTTTTAGCTGGTCATTATATGGGATCATACGGACCGGCAGTTTTGGACAACTTACATCTCGCAAAAACCGGCGACATGATATATGTTACTGATCTACATCATATTTATGCATATGAAACCAAAAGCATTTCTTTTGCGGTTAAGCCTACTCAAGTTGAAGTCGAAAACAATATTCAAGACAAAAGCATGATTACCTTAATTACTTGCTCAGATTTCAACACCTCCAAGTACGGCTATGGTCAACATCGGACCGTTGTTCAAGGAGACTTAGTCAGCAAAGTTAAAGCAACAAAGAAAAATCTTCAAGCGATGGAATTAACTGATAAAACTAGTTCAACTAAAAAGCACAATGTTTCTTTACCAGCTAAAAACGGACACAAGACGGTCAAGAAAGCCGAACAGATCCGTTCAGAAGCAAAGCCGCGCTTTTTTCAAGACATGAATATCATCAAAGTAGTAATCATTGGTTTCAACCTTATTTTTCTATTAATTATAGTTTGGCGATTAGTAACTATTTGGCTCTCGCGGAAATAGCCATTACTTCCGTACTACTGAAGTATTAATGATGGAAAATCAAAAAAAGCAATTACCAAAAATAACTTATAACTATTAATGCGCCTACTTCGTTGTCAATAACTGAAGTGGCGCTTTTTAATGAAACAAATTATAAAAACCACATAATATTGGAGAGTCTAACCGCCATTAAAAGCAACCAAATAAACTATTTGGTTGCTTTTAATTCAAATCGATTATTTGATCAAATTGTCTTTCAATTTCAGGTCGTAAATGGTGTGAAATATAGACCAAAGTTACACCTTTTTAATCAAGCGAACTCTGTTCGATTTTCTGACCACCTTTTTCGTCAATCGCTGATGTGATTTTGGCTCATTCAATAGTTGCCGTGCTAAAGCAATACTTCAAAGCTTTAATTTATTTTTTGCAAATATACCCTTTTTTTCTTCTTAGAAAATTAGCCTCACATAAATAACACACTAACTATTAATCATAACTTACTGGGAATTTATCTGATTTATAACCAAGTTAGAGCTTAGCTATTTATAGTAGCGACACAGATTGTTCTGCTATATTTCTTCCTTTAAAGATAACAATTAACAGTTTTTAATTGGCAAAAGTGGCTCGTTTAATTACTTTCTTACTTCTTTAAACACTTTTTAGGAAAAAGTTGTATTATTATATTCATTTTATTTTTGTTAATTCTTGCAGTTAATAAATAAATTAAACATATAAGATCGCTGTTGCAACGGGAAAAATCATCCGCTACAGTCTTTGTTCGTTACACAAATGTTAATTCGTCTAAAATGTTGTTTTAACAGGCTTTTCAGTCACAGCACTACCATAATTACATATGTTATGCCTGCTTTTAAAATAACAATGGGTTAAAAAATTGTCGGTTATTCTATTATTACAGCAAGCTGCTTCTTTTTTAAATAACACCAATCTTCTTTACCTACTTCTAAATACTCCCTTTACTATTAATTTATACTACACTTTCTTGAGCCGGCGTGATAAAATATATGTAGTATAAAGTTGATTCATATGATTAGACATGTTTAACTAATCTGGAAATTATGAAATAAAGTATATAAAATGAGTAGACAAGCACATATATTAGAAAATAGCAAAAGATTATTGTTAAGTGCTGTTGGTATCGTTGCTTTATGCGCGATACCAGCTAATGTTAAGTCGGCAGTAGTATATGCGACTCCCATAAACCGCGTAGCTAATAAGAAAGCTGCTACCAAAACACTTGGGTTGAAAGCTAGTTCTACAACAAAATTAGCCGATAGAAAAACCTATATTTCTGCATCTCCAAGTACGAAAAAAAAGACTAAACCGCAATCGGCAATAACCGCTTCAGAAACATTAGTATTAAATGCTGCCTCAGATAAAATTGGTGATTTAACAACTGCCGAAAAGCCAGCTACTTTTGTAACAGCTCATTATCAAGATCGAACTGGCAAGACCTTAGCTCCAGACAAAATTCTAACTGGAAAGCCCGGTGAAAGATATGCAACTTCTGCTATCAATATTCACAGGTATGTTCTCGCTACTGTTCCAGCAAATGCAACTGGAACTTTTACTGTTGAGAATCAAAATGTTATCTATACCTACGATATAAAAGGAGCAATTGTTGATCAAGATTCGATTGCTATTGGTGTTAATGAAAAGAAAATTCCGGTTGTAGCTAGCAGTTCCGACCTAGAAAACTCGGGTGCTGCTGCAAAGAGTAAAGCTAGCATCACTACTCACAGTGTAACTAGTGAAGAAAATAACCATAAAGCTAATTTTACTGCCAATAAACTTCCTCAGACTAACAATAGTGCAAAAATTCAGCCTACAATATTAGGGCTTGGTTCTTTATCACTATTTGGAAGCCTGTTAGGCGCATGGCGTATCCGAAAAAAATAGATTAGTTAGAATTTTATTTTAGACTCAAGAGTTTATCGCTAACAATAGTATTTAATCAGTAATCAAATTAGCTAAAAGTTAATCCAAAGGCACTCTACTTCAGTAAATGAAAAGAGTGCCTTTTATAATATACTTAATTAGGCTTTTTATTACGTAACTCCTTTTTTGCGCAAACTATAAATAAATACTAAAATTAACTTACTATCTTTTACAAACGAGGCAAACTCATGGGACTTAACAAACCGCTTTTATTTGCACTTAGTGCAACACCAGCAGGACCTAGAAATTTAATTACAGATGTTCCTGGCATCACCATTGGTCATAAAACCATTATCACCGACCGTCTTAGAACAGGAGTAACAGCAGTTCTGCCTTGCCAGGATAATATTTTTCGTCACAAAATGCCGGCTGCCTGCCATGTTATTAATGGCTTTGGAAAAAGCACAGGACTAGTACAAATTGACGAGCTTGGTACAATTGAAACTCCAATTGTTTTAACTAATACTTTAAGCGTAGGAACCGCAACAACAGCGCTTGTTAAAAGGATGCTTGATGAAAATCCTGAAATTGGCCTTTCAACCGGTAGCGTTAACCCTACAGTTATGGAATGCAATGATAGTAGTATTAACCACATTCGTGATCTTGGCGTAACTGAAAAAGATGTCAACAATGCTTTTGCTGCTGCGTCAACCACTTTTGAAGAAGGTAGCGTAGGCGCCGGAACCGGGATGCGTTGCTACGAACTTAAAGGGGGAATCGGATCAGCTTCACGACAGGTTAAGATTGATGACAAGACTTTTACTATGGGAGCCCTAGTAATGTCAAACTTTGGCTTGAGTGCTGATCTTAACATATATGGCCATGCTATTGGCAAAAAGATTGTTGAAAATAAAGACAATACAGAAAAAGGCAGCATTATCACCATAATCGCAACTGACATCCCCTTCAATTCTCGTCAATTAAAACGAATCGCAAAGCGCTCTAGTATTGGTATTACTCGTAGTGGCTCTTTTAGCGGCAATGGTAGCGGTGAAATTACCTTAGCATTTTCTACTGCAAATCGCGTTAGCCATTTCCCTAAACACGAATTGAGTTATATTCAGGCGATTACTGATGACAAAATCGATAAATATTTCAGAATTACAGTTGATATCGTTAACGAAGCCATTCTTAGTTCCTTGGTTCATAGTAAAACAACTCCGGATCGTGATGGCAAACCAATTTTAGGTTTATCAGATGCTTTAACTAAGCTTGGACCTGACAAAGATGCGCTAGCTCTGCGAATGGAATTAGGAGTTTAAAAAATAATAAAGCTCGTGAATTAGCAAACTAACCCACGAGCTTTTAATTAAACTATTTTTTAAGAAATATCTACACCGCCATTAATTCGGTTAAGAAAGCTAGTTCCATTTTGTGGCATTTCTACGCCAAAGAACTCAGAACCTGTCG
Source organism: Lactobacillus sp. C449L (assembly GCF_059900815.1). Lineage (NCBI taxonomy): Bacteria > Bacillati > Bacillota > Bacilli > Lactobacillales > Lactobacillaceae > Lactobacillus > Lactobacillus sp. C449L. Next base: position 281,248 of record NZ_JBWXGA010000002.1, read on the forward strand.
CACCAATATCTGATAAAGATGTTCTTTCACCAACATATTTATGATGAACATTTTCCTTATAGATTAGCAGTGGAACCTTTTCTCTAGTATGTTGGGCATAGCCAATTGTTGGATCATCACCATGATCGGCCATAACAATTAAAATATCATCACCCGTAAATAACTGCTCAGCAGCTGGTAACCGTCTATTCACAGTTTCAAGAACATCAGCATAATGATCCGTATCTTCTGAGTGCCCGGCAAGATCAGTTTCTTGAATATTCATAAAAATTAATCCATTATCAATTTCCTTGGCCTGCTCTATAAATTGATCAAATAAGTAGTTACTGTCTACCCCCGGAAACCTTCTTTCCGTATTACCCCTAACAATATCAGATGCTTTACCAATTAAGGCAACATCAATACCGTGGCTGATTAAAATACTTGCTAGTTGAACTTTTGGATCAATGCCATAGCCTAGATGAACTACATGATAGTTTTTCTTATAAACACCAGATTCCGGAGCCGAGATACCAACATAGTTTTTATTTTTTATATGTCGAGCATTGAGTATATTATCAATGGATACATCGCTACCTCCAAAAGCAATAACCCTAGACACTTTAACTACTTTTCGTACAGATTCCCCAAGTTTGGTAATCTCGTCAAATGTCATTTTATCTAGCGTCGCAGTCACATTGTATACTTGTCCTGGATCTGCTTCTAGATTATCTGCTACTGTCGCGCAATTATTAACAACTAAAATTTGTAAACCTGGATCACCATATCGCTTAACAGAAAAGCCATCTTCTTTTACTTGCTTTTCTACTTTATCAATAACTTCATTGAAAGGTTGAAGCAAAGGCATCGGTGGATTAGTTCCCATAATTTCTTGATGTCCTAAATAAGAGTCTGCTCCATGGTGTTTTAGTAAAGCTGTTCCCCAATTAGCATCAGCTGCAAAAATATGTCTACCTCTTTCAACACCAATTGCATTCATTAAACCCAGTCTTTCAAGATTTGGAATATCAATATTGGGTTCAGCTTTAATTATATTTAACGCCGTATTGGATCCAATGTCGTGAGGACGTACTTTAGGTACATCTTCCATTGCTCCAACACCAAATCCATCCAAAACGATCACACCAAATTTACTCATTATATTATCTCCTTTGGCATTAGCTTTCCCTGACTGTCATAAAATCCTAATAATGTAGGGTTGCCTGATTGCACTCCATCTGCGATAGCAATTACGCTTCTTGTAACAAAAATCTGAGTTCTGAAATCAGTAATAACTGTAGAGCCTTCAGGGTATGAACTGTTCAACTCTAAGTAATAATCAATGCTTCCATCATCAAACGGGAGTACAGTACTTTTATACTTTTGCTCACCATCAAAGATTAGAGCGTGCGACAAATGGCCTCTCCTATAGTATCCCCCACCGTAGAAATACCCCCGATCTTTGAAATTATGCGATATTTCACTTACATAGCAGTAAGCCGGAATTTCCGGTTGCTTTGTTATTGCATGCAGTGGTGTAGTACCTGATAATCCGTGCCCAGGCTCACCTTCATTACCCCCTAATTTTTTAATTAGGGGAATAGAAGCCGAACAAGTTGCTGAAGGCAAACTTACAACTTTTAAAGGATAATCATGATTCTTAAATATCTTTTTTACTTCTTCAACCGTTTTAATATTAGAAGTAGGCTCAATTTGTTCACTTTTGTCATTAAATAGCAATGCTGGAAAACAGGTAATTCCAACTAATTCTATATTTTGCAACTTAGTTATTTGGGCAAAATTTTTGTCAAATTCTTCTATAGTTAGACCACCAACTTGACCTGGATATAATTCGTCATTATTACCAATGATTTTTAAAAGGATTTTTTGTCTTATATCAAGTTCTTCGGCAACTTGATTAATGTACTGCAAATTACTTAACGAGTATACAGTGACGTATTTTGTTCCATAAGCTAAGACTTTTTTTACAAAGTGTCTAGGCATTTGAACCAAATTGCCAACATTTCCAATATGCAAATTATTATGCATAAAAACTTCTGCTTCCCTATAATCCACAACCACAGCAGATTGCATACCTGCTTTTTCGATTGCCTTAGCTATAACTGGATTACGTCCAAATTGCTTGGTCATATATAGCATTTCAACATCATTTTCTTTTGCAACTTGAACCATTTTTTTCGTGTTATTTTTAATAGCTTCAAGATCAATAACATAAGTATCAGGTAAAATCTTACCGTTTTTATGTAGCTTTACGGCATATTCAATTAGTTTAGGATTATATTTTTCAAGAGAAGGTAAAAACATTACCTAACCTCCTTCATACATCTTTTTAGAATATTAATAATAGTGTCTGGTCCTGTTCTGTATGGATTAATTCGAATAGTATTATCAAGTAGCGTAGGGTCATAAGCCTTAAACGTGCCAGAAACACGATAAATCATCGGAGCAATTTCGTATTTCGACTCTGCTCCAATTGGGTTAGGCACGCCACCATACTTAACAACATGCTTTAGAACCTCTTTGGCAATTGGCTTTTCAAACTCAACTAATAGTACTTTCGACTGAGCATTTGCAATATAGGCCCTCTTGATTCCGGGAATCTCCTTATTGTTAAGTCTTTCCCTCAATTCTGTAACAACCCGAGCCTGATTTGCCAATGCAACCGGTGCATAAACTAAGCCTCTCAGAACATCCAAAGCTTCATGGCCCTGAACTTGCAAACCCCCTGAATAATTTTCCTTTCGCAGTATGTCTAAGTACTTCTTCTTGCCAACAATACAGCCTATCCCTTCGGGCCCTAATAACTTAAACGTAGAAAAGCAACTCAAATCTGCACCGAGTTCTACGCCAATCTTACGCACCTTCATAACTGCATAGTTATCATCTGTAATAATCGGCATTTTTTCACTGTAATATTTTCTTAATATTTTCAATACATAACCCATGTCATAAGAGTCGTCTGGTTTTTGTCTTGTATATTGAACTAAAATTCCGTCGATGTCATTTGGCAAGCTAACAGTATCAATATTGTTAAAATTGACTTCTTTTCTTTTAATACCCATCATATCTAATGAAACTTTAGTTGTTGGATAAACAGGAGCCTGATGAATTAACAAGGTTTCTCCGGACTTCATAGCAGAATGAATAGCGTTTCTAATAGCTCCCGTTCCGGAACCTCTTACAAGCATCGCTTCTTCTACATCAAAGAACTTAGCTATAACTTCTTCAGCTTTTTTTGTAAAGCGAGGTTCATTTAATCCAGGAATAACCCCCAAATCTCCTCTAGTTATAATTTCATCGCCATGAAAAACTTTAGTAATAGCGTCAACAAGTTTCCATTGTTTTTGTAGTGCTTCGTCCAAAGAAATGCTCTCTAACGGATATGTTTTAAACTCTGTCATTCCACTCTCCTCCAAAAATCCTTTTTGGATTATCAATCAACATTTTTTGAATAGATTCTTCAGACACTCCGCCTTTTCTTAGCTTTGGTAGGAAAACATCAAGAAGATATGCATAGCCATTACCACCGTTAGCTTTTAAATGAGATTTCCTAGTAATGTCCATCGATAATACTACTTGATTTGAAAATCCTTTGTCTTGTGCTGCTTTAATGATTTCGACTCTTTTTTCATCTGACATGTAATTGTTTTTACCAATCGTATCAATTTCAACATTTATTCCAGTTTTTAACATATCTAAAACATAATTTGGGTCTCCAGTTAAATCAACGTGTCCAATGATAATTTTTGTCAAATTTGCGTGTTCTCTTTCGAAAAAGTTTACCTGTTCATGACCTAAAGTGCCATTTGACGTATGAGTCATAATTGGCGTGCGAGTTTCATTACTAGCAATAACTGCTGCTTTAAAAACCTTTTCTTCTTGTTCAGTCCATTGGTTTTTCGTAGTTGCAATTTCACCAATAACTCCAGCTTTTATATTTGTATTTTTAATTCCTAAGGTTATATCCTTAATCATCATTTCAGCTAAAAAAGTCACAGATGATCGATATACTTCTATTGGTAAATATGCCGACTGATACCAACCAGTTGCTTGAACAATATTAATTCCTGTTTCATCCGCAACTTTTTGAGCGTATTCAATATTTCTTCCTAATCCTCTGCATGTTGCCTCAATAATATTCCTAACGCCTTTTTCATACAGGTCTTTAAATTCATTTATTACCAAATCTTGAGAGTCAAGCAACGTGTCCTCATTTTCAGTAACTTCTGAACGATCAATTGGAATATGCTCATGTGCATATGTAATCCCAGATTTTAAGTTTATCATTTTATTTCCTCAAAATAGTCTTTCAAATTTAATAGCACTAAGACACTTATAACATTTAAACAAGCAAGCACTTTACATAGTAGGTTCTTTACTTTTTATTAGTAATCGAATACTATTTGCCCTAAATATCAAGAATCATTCTATTGCAAGTATTAACGGTACAGACCAAAAAGTTTAGGTAATTTCCATAAGTTTTATAAGAAAGTGCCCATCCAGTATCACAAAGTCTAGAGAATTTATACCTTTTACTATAATGTCTTAATTGCTTTTTCTTTATTTACCCTTTACATTTTTATTTATAAATGCACCTACGCGACTTCGTCATCTATTACAAATTTTGTCACGTTAAGTCATTCTTTTCAGTGAAAATATTTACTAAGTGCATAATAATATATTGATTTTCATTTTTATCTAGTGTTACTGGCAACTCTAATTCCTTTTTACTCCAATATTCTTTTGCATGCGAATATGCTAACTTATTTGTTATTTGCTTCCATAATTCTTTCGGCATAGTCTCAATTGTTGTTCCATCTTTTTGCCTCGAGAGTACCATTGCTATGTGTATCAGTAGCATTTCTTCTATATCGCCATTATCATAGCTCTTTAGGTCTTGATCTATTTCATTTAAAAACTTAATATCAAGATCATTAATTTTATTAGCTTTAACCAAAATATCTAATTTTCTTTTAGTTTGTTCTTGCATTACTTTGACACTCCCTAATATTCTGGAAAAATTCTCCAAAAAATAACTTTTTTCTGTATCTACGACAACTACTCAATATCTTATTGTTATTTGTAAAGTGCCTTTTATGAAAGTATTTACTTTTTCAGTAATGACGCTTAAGCAAATCCTTATATTAATTTGCAACTCACTTTTTTACCATTTGAATGATAGATAAGTTATATTCTATAACTTATCTCTATCCAATCAGCAAAGTGTTTAAACCTTTTTTAGTGTTCTTATCAACTTGTTTATAAAGCACTTAAACCAGGTTGTTCTGTTGCCGTAATGTACCTAATCAATTGCATAGTTTGCATTTTAAAATTCCCTTTTTTGCATAATATTCAAAATATTGTATATTAGATATAACTAGAGTATGTCTAAAATATTCTGTTTTGTCAATATCAATACTAAAGTAATTTTTCTATTTACTAAAGGATTTCAAAACAAATCAATTAATACATACTTCTGCCTTAACAAAATCAATGTTCTATATCATTCTAAGTACATTTGTCGCAATTTTGTCAAATCTGTATCAGTAAAACCCAGTGCTTTTTTGAAAAAAGTTTCAAAGTCACCCCAACCGCCACGAATTGTTTCTGTAATACCGCGAATAGCAATGCCATCTCCCTTAGTTACGTTCATTTTTGCAACCATCTGAGCTATTTCATCATTGCTTGGTAATTGCCGTGAAAGGGCAAAGTCATACAGTTTATTAGTTAACAAGTAATCGCGAGCAATTGTGTCATCGTTAATACCTAGAGCCATTAAAATTAAAGCTGATACCATACCCGTTCGATCCTTACCAGCACTGCAATGATAGACTAAGGCTTCATTTGCTGGTAGCTTTAAAAGCTCAGTAAAAATTCGCGCAAACATCTTGCGGCTATGTTCACTAAGCAAAGTTTGTTGGTATATTTGACCAATAAAGTTATTATTCAAATCTGGAATGTGGTGCAGGAAACGAAAAACTTTGTGTCCATTTGGTCGATCTCCGGGATCTTCAGAATAAACTGGTAAGTCGACATAATGAACCCCTGACCATGCTTTATCAGGAGAAGAGTATTTTTCATACTGCGAACGTAAATCACAGTCAATTGAGACATTCAGTTCTGCCAACTTAGTTTGGTCTTTTCCAGTTAACGAACTAAGTGAGTCGGAACGATAAATCTTATTCCATTTAACAGTTTTTCCTTCTTCATTTTGATAACCACCAACATCCCTAAAATTTAGCGGTCCATCTAACTTAACTATTCGATCATGTGCCAATTTTCTCACCTCTTCTTATCTTAATTATCTCACTTAATTACCATGCGCAAATGCCTGGGTTGCTTTGACCGCTCGTTTCCATCCTTGATACAAATGATCACGTTCTGCCTTTGCCATTTTACTTTCAAAAGTTTTGCCAACAACAAAAATATCTTTTAGCTCATCAACGTTTTTCCAGTAGCCAACTGCAAGACCAGCTAAGAAAGCTGCGCCCATCGCTGTTGTTTCTAAAGTCTTAGAACGCTCAATTTTTATACCCAAAATATCAGCCTGGAACTGCAACAAATAATTATTATTAGATGCGCCGCCGTCAACTCGCAAAGTCGGAATTTGGATTCCCGAATCAATTTGCATCGTATCGACAACATCACGTGTTTGATAAGCAAGCGACTGCAAAGTTGCCTTGATGAAATCATCCTTACTTGTTCCACGTGTGACTCCAAAAACTGAGCCGCGAGCTTCCGAATCCCAATAAGGCGCACCTAACCCTGTAAATGCAGGAACAACATAAACTTCATTTTCAGATCTAGATGCTCTTGCAGCCTGCTCAGAATCAGCTGCTTTTTTAATCATCTTCATTGAGTCACGCAGCCATTGAATCGCACTGCCAGAAACAAAGACTGAACCTTCAAGCGCATAATTGATCTCGCCATCTAGCCCATAAGCAATTGTGGTCAGCAAATTATTATCAGATTCTGTTGGTTCTTTACCAGTATTCATCACAATAAATGATCCGGTACCATAAGTGTTTTTAACCATACCTTTTTTTAAGGCTAACTGGCCAAAAAGAGCTGCTTGCTGATCTCCTGCAATTCCAGAAATCGGCACTTCGCCCCCAAAAAACTTATATGCCTTTGTATAGCCATACACTTCCGAATTTGACCGTACTGCTGGCAATATCTTTTTGGGAATATTAAGCATGTTTAAAATATCGTCGTCCCATTGCAAGTCGTGAATATTAAAAAGCATAGTTCTAGATGCGTTAGTATAATCAGTAACATGCACTTCTCCATCAGTCAGTTTCCACAATAACCATGTATCAATCGTTCCAAAAAGCAAATCCCCTTTCTCAGCTCTTTCTTGGGCGCCATCAACATGATCCAAAATCCAACGGATTTTAGTCGCGCTAAAATATGGGTCGATAATTAAGCCCGTTTTTTTATGAATCATCGCACTATAGCCATCAGTTTTTAACTTTTCGGCTAATTCGTTAGTTTGCCGCGATTGCCAAACAATTGCATTATAAATTGGTCTGCCAGTTTTTTTATCCCAAATTACAGTTGTTTCACGTTGATTAGTGATACCAATACCCTTAATTTGCTCCGGCCGAATCCCTGAGTTAATAATTGCATTAGCAATAGTGGTTTGCACCGCATGCCAGATTTCTTCAGGATCATGCTCTACCCAGCCAGGTTGGGGAAAGGATTGTGGGAACTCTTTTTGCGAAGAAGAAACCTTATGACCTTCATGATCAATAATCATTGCTCGGGTTGATGTAGTTCCTTCATCAATTGCCATAATATAGCTTTTCAACATAATGTGTCCTCTCTTAAGAAAGCGGTTCATTATAATTTTACTATTTGACCGGGCTTTTACAAGAAATAATTATCGCACCGCTGACATTTTAGGTTATACTGATGAGGTCAAACATAAGAGTTTCATTAAGAAGAGGACATATTATAATGAAAAAAGAAATAATCGCCTTAACTATTGCCGGAAATGACAGCGATGGTAGTGCAGGGATGACCGCCGACTTGCATTCATTTTACGCAAGACAAGTATACGGCATGGGACTCTTAACTGCCGCTGTTGCAGGCAATACAATTGGAATTTATGCGCAGGAAGTAATGCCAATTTCATTTATTCAAAAACAATTTGAAGTACTAAATGAAGACTTTAAAATTGATGCTTTAAAGACCGGAATGCTTGCCAATAAAGAAGTCATCGCCTGTGTAGCTGCTAATTTACACAAATATGATATGGGTAAAGTTGTTCTTGATCCGGTCATCATGACCAAACACGGCGATACTCTGTTAGATGACGATGCTTACCAAGCCTTTTTGAATGATTTATTACCTCTTGCCGATATCATTACACCTAATTTCTATGAGCAACAAAAGTTAACGGGACTAAAATTAGATACTGAAAATGAAATTAAGCAAGGTGCGCAAAAGCTGCAACAGATGGGCGCCAAAAACGTCTTGATGAAAGGACGCCATGATAATACTGCGCAAAATAAAGTAACCGACATTTTGCTAGCTGAAGATGGTCACTTTCATGAGTTCACTAAACCATTCATCAACACTGAAAGAATAAACGGAACCGGTGATACCTTATCTGCGGTTATTGCTGCTGAACTAGCTAAAGGCACATCGATTATTGAAAGTGTGACGATTGCTAAGGACTTTACTTATGAAGCAATTGCTCATCCAATTGAAGTAGGCTCCAAGTACGGGCCAATTAATCATTTTGCTGCGCAAGAGAATATTGACTAGTTTTAAAACGGAGTAAGAATTGATTGTCAATTTGAAATGACTCACTTCTACTGACCTCGACCAGATACTAGCTATTTGGCTACAAGACAACATCGATGCACATGATTCCGTCTCTCCAAGTTATTGGCAAAACAACTTTGATGATATTAAAAAGGCTTTATCATCTGCTAGAACTACAGCTATCTGCTTACGCAAAAAATATGAGTGCGGCATGTTTTTACAAGTAAAAGCAGTTTGAAATTATTACACAGCAAATTGACTCAGCGACTCAAGAAACTGAATATCGGATGCGGCGCAAAAATTAACATTTTATAGCGATTGGAACTGCTGAATAATTTTTTTGCCCCTCGCGCACCTTTAAGATATACTTGAACAAGATATAGGAGCTGGTACACGATGGCGAATAAGACTATTAAGATTGCATACTTGTATGAAGATTTAATGAACACCTATGGTGATTCCGGTGATGTTAAAATCATTCGTTTTTTGTTAAAGAAACAAGGCTATTCTACCCAGATAAATAATGTTTCTCTAGGCGATGAATTTAATGCTTTTGACTATGACTTTATTTTTTTTGGTGGCGGTCAAGATTTTGAACAAACTGTGATTGCCAAAGATTTGCCTAGACATAAGAAAACTTTAGCTAAATACATTAATGAAGGAAAACCCATGCTTGGCGTTTGTGGTGGTTACCAACTAATTGGAACTGACTATAAGACTAGTTCTGGTGTTACGATTAAAGGGCTGAACATCCTACCTTTTCACACTGTTTTCAAGGCAGACAAGCGAATGATTGGCGATACCCGCTATATGAGCGAATGGGGCGAAGTAAAAGCTTTTGAAAATCATTCAGGACAAACATATTTTGATGATTCTGATAAGCTTCATCCCCTGGGCGAAATGATTGAAGGCTACGGCAATAACCCACAAGACCACGTCGAAGGGCTACGCTACCGCAACTTTATTGGAACATATTCACATGGCCCTCTTTTGAAGAACCTCAATGTCGCTAACGCCATTGTTGAAATTATTTTGAAATGGCATGACGAACGTGTAAAACAAGCAGCAATGAAATATTCAGCAAACTAAGCAGCATTTTTTGAGTGCTGCTTTTATAGCATATTAATTTTCAAATACTTTAAAAAGGTGATAATTTTGACAACAGCTAAAGACGTTGCAGCATTGGCCGGTGTTTCAATTGGATCGGTCTCAAATTACTTAAACGGTAAGCATCAAAGAAAAAATACAACAGAAAATATTAAAAAAGCAATGGAACAGCTAGACTACCATCAGAACATTATAGCTAGTGGCCTTAAAAAAAATAAAACCATGTCTATCGGCATCGTCATAAATCAACTAACTGATTTCTTTTCCATGTCAATTGTTTCGTCAATTGAGAACTATGTTGAAAAATTCGGATACAGTATCATTGTTTGTGATTATCATGATGATAAAGAACGATTAGAGAAAAAAATTGATTTTTTGTTAAAACGGTCAATTGATGCAGTAATTGTTTTTCATCAAGATCAATGTACGCCTATGTTAAAAAAAGTTTCTGATAGCAACATTCCACTTGTTGCAATTGACGCTCCAATTAAAGGGCTTAAATCGGACGTAGTAGTTGTTAACAATTATGAATCTTCAAAAGCAGGTATCAATCACTTAATAAGTAAAGGATATCGCAATATTGGAATTATAACGGGGTCAGCCCAAAATTATATTTCTCAAGAACGTCAACGGGGATATGAAGATGCTTTGAAAGAAAACAAACTACCTATTAGCAAAAAAGTAATCTGGTCGGGAAACTATACCGTGCCTGCTGGTTATCAAGGATTTAATGAATTAATTAGCAAAAATCCAGATTTAGATGCGCTTTTTGTTATTAATTACTATATGTCCTTAGGAGCACTAGAAGCATATCGCCAACAGCATCAGAAAAAAATTGAATTCTTGGTATACGACCATTTCTTTATCAATGATATCTTCTTCCCTGAAATCAGTTCAATTGAGCAGCCTGTTAGTCAAATCGGAATAACTGCCGGAAAGCTATTAATTAATAGACTATCGCACCAATCTAGCGCTGATTTTCAAACTATTTATTGCAATAACATTTTCCACAGTGAATAGAAAGCGTTTGCTTTAAGCTGGGTAACGGTATATAATTGAGTTTGAATTTGAAATGGTTCATTTTTAAAGTGATTTTGTTTTTACCTTAAATATCGATACATTTTTAAATTCTGATTTTTTAGCAAAACTTGAATCGTTTCAAGTTAAGGAGGAAAAGAAAATGAATATTCTATTAGCCTGTGGTGGGGGGATGAGCTCATCTATTTTAGCGACTGCTTTAACAAAAGAAGCTGCTAAACATAATCAAAACTGGAAGGTTCATGAAACCAGTATTGATAAAGTAGCTGACGATTTAAGTGAAGTCGACTATCAATTAATCTTATTAGCTCCACAAGTGTCCTTTAAAAAGAAGGATTTCGAAGAAGAAGCAGAAAAGAAAAATGCACGGTTCATCTTAATCCCGATGACAATGTATAATCCTGCTAAAGTTGACAAACTGTATGAACTAATCATAAAGGGGACAGAATAATGAATTTTGATAAGATTTCAGAAAAAATGGGAGCTATAGCTAATAACCGCTACTTGACTGCCATTAGAGACGGTATGTCAGTTATTATTCCTGTATCAATAATCGGGTCATTCTTTACTATTCTATTGAATTTACCAATTGACTCATGGAAGAGCTTTATCCAACCATATGCTTCAATGCTCTCGGTACCGATGTATTATTCCATTAACTTGATGGCTATTTATTGTGTATTTTCAATCACTTCTCACTTATCTAAGTTTTATAAGGTTGATCCAATTTCAACCAGTGTCTTAGCTGAAATGTCATTCTTTATTTTAGCCATTGACCCAATTGTTTTGGATAAAGCAAAGGCTGGAATTGCTCCCGGCACCTATATGTCAATCGGGAATATGGGGGCTCAAGGATTGTTTACAGCTATCCTATGTGCAATTTTCACTGTTGAAGTTGTTCGCTTATTCAACGAACACAATTTAGTAATAAAAATGCCAGACGGTGTCCCTGCTGCGGTTGGTAAGTCATTTAGTGCACTACTGCCTGGCGTCTTAATCATTGTCATTTCTTTTGTTCTCAAGGAAATATTCAAGCTAGATATCAACAAAATTCTAATTTGGATCTTCTCACCAATTGGATATTTTGGCCGTGATACATTCTTATCTGCAATTATTCCAGTTCTTTTAATTACAATTGTTTGGCTTTTTGGAGTTCACGGAATGGTTATTGCAACACCTATTCTTTATCCATACTGGTATGCAAATCTGAATGCAAATGTAACTGCTGTTGCTCACGGGCACGCTCCGGTACACTTCATGACTGAACAATTCTTCCAATGGTTTGTTTGGGTTGGTGGTGCAGGTGCTACCCTTTCGTTAGCAATTCTTTTATTAGTATTGGGCAAATCTAGATTTAGTAAAACAATGGGAGCTGTCACAATTGTTCCCGCTATTTTCAACATCAATGAACCTTTAATTTTTGGTATTCCAATTATTATGAACCCATACTTTGCAATTCCATTTGTTTTGGCTCCAACTGCCATGGCTGCAATGACTTATGTTGCAATGAAATTGCATCTTGTTGCTTACACTACTGCAGTTGCCCCTTGGACTTTACCAGGACCGATTGGCGCATGGATGGCAACCGGGTTTGACTGGCGAGCAATCATTTTATGTCTGGTCAACATTCTAATTTCTATGGTAATTTACTATCCATTTTTCAGAATGTTTGACAACAACCAATTAAAACTAGAAAAGGAAGCCCAAGAAAATGAAGGGGATCTCAGTTTATCCGAATAAAAGTAGCGTTAATGAGTGCATCGAATATATTGATCGTGCAGCAGATTTAGGCTATAAAAGACTTTTTACTAGTCTGTTGGAACTGAACGAAAATAAGGAAGAAATTCTTAATAAATTCAAGAAAGTTCTTGTTCATGCTCATGATAAAAAGATGTGGGTAAGTTTAGATGTTAATCCCGGGCTATTTGAAAGTTTAAACGTGAGCTATAACGACCTGTCTTTTTTTAAAGAGTTAGGTGCTGACATAGTTCGTCTAGATTCAAACTTTGATGGTATGCCTGAGTCTATTATGACTTATAATCCCGAGGATTTAACAATTGAAGTTAATATCAGTAATGACACAGGAAATATCGAAAATATTCTAAGTTATCGGCCAGCCAAAGATAAAATCATTGGCTGCCACAATTTTTACCCTCAACGCTATACTGGTTTAGATACTGATTATTTTTTGAGTACTACACGTAAATATCAAGATTTAGGCATTAGAACAGCAGCCTTTATCTCATCTAACACTGGAAAAGTTGGTCCACATCCCTATAATGCTGGTCTACCCACCCTTGAAATTCACCGAAATTTGCCAATTGAAAAACAAGCTCAATATTTAGTCAATACACAATTAATTGATGATATTATTATTGGCAATGCCTTCGCTAGCGATGACGAACTTAAAAAAGTTGCTCAGTTAGATTCGAAAATCCCTCAATTTTTTATCGAATTTACTCCAAATGCATCAAATTTAGAAAAAGAAATTGTCTTGGACAACTTACATTTCAATCGTGGTGACATTAACAGTTATGCTATTCGTTCTACTTTTGTAAAACTAAAATATAATAAGCATGATTTACCTGTTAATAATTCTGTAGATACGCTCAAAAGAGGAATGGTAACAATTGGAAATAATGATTTTAAACAATATAAAGGTGAACTAAACATTGTTAAGCAAGAAATGGACAACCATGATCATTTAAAAAACGTGATAGCACAAATTATCCCTAGTGACTTGCAGTTTATTGACTTTATAAAACCGTGGGATAAATTCAAGTTTATTGACCTTGAAAGATATTAAAGGAAGTATATATGGAAGGTTTAGAAGAAATTAGTTTTGAAATTATTAGTCATTCAGGACAAGCAAAATCTGAAATCATGGAAGCCGTTTCGCGCTCAAGAAGCGATAGTGCGGACCCGCAACCATTACTTGATTCCGCGAAAGAAGAATTAAAAAAAGCTCAAAATTTGCACTTAAAAGTTTTATCAGATTTTGCGAAAACTGCCGAAAATAAAATAGATCCATTGTATATGCATGCCGAAGACCAAATGATTACGGCTGAGAGCTTTTTAGATTTTGCAACAGAACTAATTAAAACAAATATGGAACTAAATAAGCTAAAGCTGGAAGATAATGAAAAGTAACTAGTATCAGTTAATTAAAAAGTACTCTGTAGTTTGGAACAAGTGAAAGAAAGATAATGAAAGTAGAAACTAAAATCAAAAATTTTGAAAAAATGGGAATTGGCATGTTTGTGCATTGGGGGCTATACTCTAAGTTTTCTAAGGGAGAATGGTCTCAAAATATTTTAGACATTCCTTCATATCAAAAGTCATTTAATGAATTTAATCCTACAGAAGAAAATATTCGTAACTTAGTCAAACTAGCTAAAAAGAGCGGCTTTAAATATATCGTACTAACAGCTAAGCACCACGATGGATTTTATCTATTTGACACAAAAGGCATCAACAGTTTTGACTGTGTCCATACCCCCTTTAAAAGAGATATTATTAAAATTTTTACGGATGAATGTCATAAGCAAAAAATTGCTCCTTTTATTTACTATGCCACTTACGACTGGAATAACGATAAATATCTGAATGATTTTAATGGCTATTTAGCGCAAATGCGGAAGCTAATTAAAATTCTGTGTACTAATTATGGTGAAATTGGTGGTTTTTGGTTTGATGGCAATTGGGATAAGCCAGATGCTGATTGGCAGGAGAACTTACTTTACGAAGAAATTAGACAGCTTCAGCCTAACGCCATCATTACTAATAATACTGGTCTAGAAAAGCAAGGAGTTAGTGAAGGGCGTGAAGTTGATGTATTGACTTTTGAACGGGGTAATCCCCAAAAAATTGATCATATGCAAAATCACCGATACTTAGCCGCGGAAACCTCCCTAACCCTCAACAAACATTGGGGAAATGCTCAAAACGATCTTAATTATCTTTCTAGCCAGCAACTAATTGAACAAATTTGCAAAACACGTAAAGTAGGTGCAAATTTATTGATTAATGTAGGCCCCGAATTTGATGGTTCATTAAATATTCATTGTCAATCACTAATTCAACTAGTTGGGCAATGGATGGCTATCAATCATGAAGCTATATATCAAACTGATAACTGTGAGCACCAGACTTGCTCAACTACTTCAAACAATAATGATTTTATTAAAGGTGACTATTTATTTGTTGACGGACTGGGCAATATAGGCAACAGCAATGTTGTACTTGGTGGCGAAAAAGCTCGAAAATTAGTATTTACTAATTTCCCTGTTCAAAAGATTGACCATATCACTTGGCTTGACAATAAAAAAACAATTATATTTAAGCAAGATCTTACAACTAATACCCTTGAAATAGAAGCTGATGGTTTTGAATATGGTACTAATTTAGTTGAACGAGTAGCCAAGATTTATTACCAATAGAATCTAGTTTTTGTTAATCGTAAATAAATGCTAGTTACTAATAGCAAGAAAAAGACCTAGTTTCACTCAAAATTGTGAAACTGGGTCTTTTTTAGTTAAATCTTGTCTTTTGTCCAACTCTACTCATCGTAAGCCACTTGCCAGAATTGCAATTTATGATAGCAACTCCACGCAAGAGCATCTTCATATGATTACGTTGTTCTTCAGAGACATTTTTGCAACTGGATTAGCTAAATGGTCTCATTGATATTCTTGAAAGGATAGCTGTACTAAATAGTTCGTTCAAGTCTTCAAAAGTAAAAGCTCGAAAATTATCTGTTTTTACAACTTTTCTGCGAGCCGACATTCAAGTCATCTTTGGTCTAACTGTTGTTCTGATCAACCTAAAGTCGTTTAGCCGCATTAAAGAGTTAAACAATATGTAGTGCATAATCATATGTAACAATTGCCTGCTTTTTGGTAGCGCGAGCAACCTGCTCAAAGTCTGCCATGATTCCCAAAAACATCTTTTTTTGATCAGCAGCAATATGTTCTGATGAAATATAAGCAACAACATTTAGAGAATATGATGAAAATCATTTAACCAATATGTTCCGCTTGCAGCCTTTTTACTTCCCAAAAATCATCTACTTTGCGAGGGAAACTTTAACTGCACCTCTTTAATCATTCGATTCTGATTAACGTTTATCAGCAAATCTAAGCCTGTCATAACGACACCTTTTAAACGTAATTTATTGAAATAGAACCAAACCTGCTCGACCCTTGGAGAATTACTGTTGGTCCTTTACCTCTAGGCGCACCATTAATTTCCACTTCACCAAAAATAGCTGATAAGTGGTCTTCCACCTTCCAAGACTGCGGCAAAAAGATTGACACTTCTCCCATTGATGAGTTGATATCTATGGTTACAGTATCCCCAGCGGGTTTAGCAGAATCTAGATAAACGCTAGTCTCACCCATTGTGGAATTGATGGTTACCGTTTCAAGGTTTTGTGAGTGTACATAACGAGAAACCTCAGACAATTTTTGATTAATTACGACATCACGTTCATCGTTTCCATTATTATTAAACTCACGTTTAGTAGATGTGAATTCTCCGTCTTGCCAACTATCATTATTTCGTCTGCTGTTTACAAAAAATGTTGCAGAGTGATACCAATTTTTAGGAAAAATCAAGCACAATCCAGCATAAACCAAACAAGCAGCTAAAAGCAATGTCCATGGAACAATCTGCGTAATATGCAGAGGTTCAGCATAAACGATCAGCAAAAATGCAATGGAAAAGACCATTCCAAAAATATTCTTTCCGGCAATACTATTAATCAAAGTTATTCCAAAAATAATCGTCCAAATAATTGTACCTACTCCAAGATGAAATGATAATATATGTAGTTGATTCATGATAATAAAGGCAGCTGCTCCAACCAGACCAATCCCCCAAAGTACTTCTTTAATTTTTTGCTTTCTCATTATGATGACCTTCTTTCATTTAATCGATCACTTAAGCTGTGATAATAGCGGCGTGAAACATATACAACCTTGTAAGAATCTCGGAAATGTACTTGACAGTTAGAAATTGACCTTGTTAAGGCATATATTTGTTTTAGGTTCAAAATGGTCGATTTTGACACTCTCATAAACTGACTACTGAGCAAATTCTCCAGCTCATATAGTTTGTAATTGACACTAAACGAATCACGTTTTGTGTGGGCAATCACTTGGCGTCCTTCGGTCTCAAAGAACAAAATGTCATCTAAGTCTAGGTAGTATGTCAGCTCATCTTTATTGCACTCAAGCTGATCAGGCCTTTCACTTAGTTCTTGCAATTGACGATAAATTTGTTCAACTTCTGGTGACAATTCCTTAGCGTGAATTGTTACCATTGGCTCATCCGTTTCTGGGTCAAGATCAATTTTCACTTTCAAGATTCTCACCTGCCTTTCATCTGATGTTTTTATTAAACGCTAATTCACAATTAAATGCTAGTCCATTCTCGCAAGCGGTCGATTTTGAAGACTAAGTGGTCAACAATTATGTCAGTTATATTAGTTCACTGCTACCCATTTCTATTTTTAAGTAACAAAAACAAAATTAGAACAAAAAAGCAGTTCACAAAATGTGAACTGCATAAATATTAGTGCTTTTATTTAATCTTATTCAAAGCATCCTTAACAGCTTCTTTTAACCCACGGGTCGTATTGGAAGCTCCCGAAACTGCATCAACATCAACCGTATTTTCTTTTACCATTTGATGTGGCAGTTCATTGATAACTTTTTGACCATAGTCGTCGGATTCAGCTTGCTTTAAGACTTCAATATTCTTCAAATTTTTTTGTTTATCCGCGGTCACTCTAACCACAATTTCATCACCCATACCTTTAGTGGACTTGCCAATGTACTGGTCAGGGCCAGTCGGAAATTCTTCTTTTTTTAGGTCAGAAGAAATAGGACGCGGGGGAGCTGGTTTACCAAGCTTTTCATTTTTAACTGAACCTGCACATCCATCCTCAATATCATCTTTTGGATGAGCTGCATTTTGACCTGCAATCTTACCAAAAATCAGACAATCTCCTAAATCAGAGCCGCCTTGATACAGATTTGACATGTTGCTGCCAAGCTCGCCAGCACCATATAAGTGTGGAATTGGCTTGTGATCAGGATCAAGTATTTCTGCACGGGCATTTCTTCTCGGGCCTGCTTCTGACCAGCCAATGGTTTGAACAAGCGGAACGGCATAATACGGACCGCTTTCTGAAAATGCACTCAACGTTTCTGGGGCACGGTGAAAGGCATAATCATGTTGCTTTTCTGCAAAGAAGTTGAATTCGTCAACTGTACTCTGCAGTTTTTCTGCTTCAACGTCCATCTTTTCCGCAAGACTGGCAATAGTTTCAGCCTTAACGACAGAATTAAGTGCCTTGTTGTCTGGGAAAGTATCAATCGCACTAATCTTGTCATATTGCTTTTGATCGAAAACAAAGTACGGGTGAATCGGATTAAGCGGTTTGTACCATGATCCGTGGTTTTCAATGTACCCTTCTCGAGCAATTTGGTCTTCCTTAAAGTAACGTGTCCCATCATCACCAACAGTAAAAATACTGCCAGTAAAGAAAATTGGGTTGCCCATGTAGAACGGCGCGCGCTTCATTCCTGGTTCATAAAAAGCAAAACTTTGCTGCATTCCACCAGCAGCATACATTGACATATGCCACATATCAGCGCCTGCCTCATGAGCCAAGTCTATTCCTTTACCCTTGTTGTAAAGTGAACCAAGCGGTACTAGTTTATGTGAACCAATATAGTCTTGAATCATTTGCGGATTATTTTCAATACCGCCTGTTGACAAAACAACGCCATTTTTAGCATAAACATTAAGCAAAACATGGTCACGTTCAATCTGTGCACCAACGACTTTCTTATCAGGGGTTCGCAAAAGATGAACAACTGGCGATGAGTACCAAACATCAATCTTATCACTGCGATCAAGTACATTTTGTCGCAGGATATTCCACAAAGAAGCATTAAAGATGCCTTTTTCCATCGTAATCATGTCATAACTTTTGGCCCCGGGAAGATCTGGATGGTCTGCAATCACGGCATCGTCTGGTAATCCCAGTATTGTCTTATAGCTTACCGGCTTATCTACACCTAAGTACTTCTTAAAGTATTCTTTCATGTGTGTTATGCCGTGAACAACTGTATTCTCAATTTCAGGATCAATATTGAAATGCTGCGCCAGGTGCTCATAATATTCACGGTAATCACTTTCGCTACTGCTGTAACCAACCAGTTCTGCCGCATACCTAGTGTTACCACCTTCATGTCCTTCAGGAGCTGAATCAACAATTAAAATTTTAGCACCACAATCTGCAGCAAAACGTGCAGCTGTCGCACCGGCACCACCAAAGCCCAAGACTACTACATCGTAACTTGCATCATAATAAGTGTTTTTATTTACAATCATTATCTATTAATCTCTCATTTAACTTTAGTTTGCTGCAAAAGCAGCTGCGTTTTTACCGGCTATCCTGCCAAAAACCGTGCAAGTGGTGAGCATTGTTCCAGTAGAAGGATAGGTATGAACGAAAATTTGGCCAGTAGCGGATTCACCCGCTGCATATACGCCTGGAATTGCATGGTTCATGGTATCCAGAACTTGTGCATTTGTATTAATTTTTAAACCGCCAAAACCAGCAACAGTTGTTGGATAACCTTCAACTACGTAATACGGGCCTTTTTTAGCTACCGCAACGATATCATCACGACCAAATTCTATATCTTCTTTACCAGCGAATGAGTTGTACCGCTCAACTGTTTCTAAAAGGGTTTGATAATCGCACCCAATGGCCTCAGCTGCATCTTTCAATGACGCACATTTTTTGGCTTCCGCAACCTGACTAGCTGTTTCAAAGGAAGGATTATTTTGATCAAAAACCCAGAAAAACTTGTCACCTTTTGACTTTAATGCATCATTGTACATTAAGGAATAGTGCTGACCTTCTTTAGTGAATCTTCTGCCTAAATTGTTAACGGCAAGGGCTTTGCTCAAAACGATTAGGGAATTGGCACCACCACCTACGGAAAGATAGTTTGCGGTCATAATACCCATTACGCCGTCTTTAAATTCTGTTGCGGCATGCAAGTTTTTAGTCAACCCAATATAATCGGCATTGTTATATGGCGTAGAAAGTGACCTTGTACCCTTAGCGCTTGGTGCATATTCATCACGAACCTTGCGTGCACCATCAAAACCACCAACTGCAATGACAACTGCTTTACACTTAATATCATAACTGTCATACTTGCCCTCAGTTGTGACACCAGTAACTACATTGCCAGTAGTCTTAATCTCTTCATGAATTTGCTCATAAAGAATTGGAATATTTAACTCCTTTACCCGTTTAATCACTGGATCCATAATTGCCACTGGACCGAGCTTGAAATTAATATGCGTTCTGGGTTTTTTAGATATTCCCAGTGGCATTGCAGTAAATTCCACACCATATTTGTCCGCATAATAATCAACAGCTGCTCCTGAATTTTCAGCAATCACTTTTACGAGATCGTGATTAACTTCTCCACCATCTTTTTTGGCAAAGTCTTCGTAAAAATTAATCAAGTTGTCAGGGGCATTATCTTGATCTTTATTAAATTTACTGCCAGTTGCGTACATAAACCCGCCGGAAACCACTGAATTTCCACCTAGGCGACCAGTTTTTTCAATTAAAACAACATCAGCACCGTTTTCCTTGGCTGTAATTGCAGCATCTAAGCCTGCAAGACCAGTACCAAAAACGACTACATCGGTTGAAATTTGGTGATCTTTTTGAACAATTTTCTCATGATTTGCAAATTCAGTACTTTTGGCTCCAGCCTCACTTAGCGCCTTCCTGACGGCTCTAGTTATTCCCTTAGAAGTAAATGTTGCACCTGTAACTGCATCAACTTCAGTTGATTGGTTTTTAAGTATTTTTTGGGGAATTAAATTGAGTGCATTATCAGATAAAAGTGCCGTTTCCTGATGCTCAATTACCTTTACATCAGTAATTTTTCCGTCACTTAAAGATACAGAAACCTTAATATCCGCATTATGTCCTGGTGCTGTTTTTTGATATAAGCCATCCTTTATCATTGCTAAATTCTCCTTAATCAAATATTTTATTCACACTGATCATCAAAAACAATAATTGGTTTAATCGTACTACCTTCAACAGAGTCTTTAATAGCTTGATTAATTTCCTCTGGTTTATAAAGTTTAACAATTTTATCAATTGGGAACTTACCTGCATGATATAAATCAACCATTTCAGGAATAAATTCTTGTGGAACCGAGTCGCCCTCGATAATACCAGTAATACTCTTTGACGCTGCTAAAATGTCAATCATCGGGCTGAGTTCTTTAATGGCTTTAGTACCCATCGCAACAACTGCAAATTGACCCTTAATCGTTAGCGCAGTCAAACCCTGTTTCATTACATCAGGCTCACCAGTAGTGTCGACAATGTAGTTCAAACCTTCAGGTCCTACAATCTCATTGATTTTATCAATCATGTTTTCCTTAGTATTGTTGATAGTTTCAGTAGCTCCAAACTCTTTAGATACTTCTAGCCGCATATCACTTTTGTCAATTGCAATTACGTGTTTACAGCCGGAAACAGCAGCACCCATAATTGCAGCTAAACCAACAGAGCCGGTTCCTAAAACCGCTAAGTTAGAGTTAACTTCAGGTTTTATGGCATTAAGAACTGTGCCAGCCCCTGTCATATAGCCACATCCTAAAGGCCCTGCTATGCGTAAATCCAAGTCGTTCGGTACCTTAACCAAGTTATTTACATTGGCAACTATATGGTCTCCAAATGAAGATTGACCGAAAAATACCCCTATATTTTGTCCATCCTGCTTGTGTAAACGATAGGTACCATCAAGCATTGGCCCACCACTAGTATTTAATTTGCTAAAGTTAACACATGATCCGGGTAGCCCATTCCTGCAAAACCGGCAATTTCCATCATATGCGAAGCCAACCGCAACGTGATCGCCTTTTTTGAAATCTGTTACATTTGGACCAACCTTTTCAACAATTCCTGCCCCTTCATGACCCAAAATAACTGGCAATTGAATCGGAAACCCACCATTTTGGAATTCAATATCACTATGGCATATTCCCGAAGCAACAGTCTTTATTAAAACTTCATTGCTTTTCGGATCATCTAGAATAACATCTTCCAAATTTAAATCGGAATTAGATTTGTTTAAAACAGCTGCTTTGATTTTCATAATAATTACCTCTTCATTCTTAAATTATTAAGCTTTGCTATTTTACTATGTTACTTATATCACATAATAACTTGAAATTGAATACAATTTATCAAAATTTAATTTGTTTTTTGTAAAAAAAAGCTAAAAATCCTTTTAAATAAAGCGATTTTGTAATTATATTTTATTTTAGACTTTAAAGAATAAAATTGTGATTTTTTTCACTTTATAACTATTTACCAATAACTTTCCTAAAGTCAGCACCATAAGATTGTTCAAACTTAAGAGCCTTTTTTGGCGGTTAATATCCTTAGTTTTGCTTACAATTTAGTTAATTATTGCTTTCGAAATTTTTTCTAACCGAATGTAAACTGTAAAAAAAACTAACTCCTATTAAATAACAGAAATTAGTCCGATAGTTTTAAATTAATATTTTTCTTGTTTTACTCTAAACCCACTTTTTTGAAGATTTCGTCAACGTAACGCAGGTGATAATGATAATCAAATGCATCAGCCACCTCGGTTTTTGATAGATAGTCCATAATTTTACTATTTTCAACCAAATTTTTGAACGAAACTCCTTCATTCCATGACTTCGTAGTCAGTTCTTGCACCATATCATAGGCTTTCTCGCGGGAAAGTCCTGCCTCATCAATTAGCTTGAGAAGTAATCTTTGTGAATAAATTAAGCCGTATGTCTTATCCATATTTTTGAGCATGGTCGTCGGAAAAACATCAAGATTAGTCAAAATACGGTTAAACCGATCAAGCATATAGTCAATAGCAATTGTAGTATCTGGCAGAATAATTCGTTCAGCACCTGAATGTGAAATATCCCGTTCATGCCATAAGGTAACGTCTTCATATGCTGTCACAATATGCCCTCGTAAAACTCGGGCCATTCCGCATAAGTTCTCTGAACCAATTGGATTACGCTTATGTGGCATCGCAGAAGAACCCTTTTGCCCAGCACGGAAGTGCTCTTCAACTTCATGAATTTCGGAACGTTGTAGTCCGCGAATTTCAGTTGCCCAGTTTTCGATGCTAGTTGCTATTAAAGCCAACGTAGCAATATATTCAGCATGTAAATCACGTGGCAAAATCTGGCTTGTAATCGGCTGTTGAGTTAAACCAAGCTGTTGCAATACACTAGTTTCAATTTCCGGTGGAATATTAGCAAAAGTACCAACTGCGCCAGAGATTTTACCGGACTCAACGCCTTTAGCAGCATGCTCGAAACGCTCAATGTCACGGTTTATTTCTGCATACCAACGGGCTAGCTTTAAACCAAATGTAGTTGGTTCGGCGTGAACACCATGAGTGCGCCCCATTTCCACCGTATTTTTATATTTTAATGCCTTTTCGGCAATTGTCTTTTTTAAAGAAAGCAAGTCTTGACGAATAATTTCATCGGCTTGTTTAAGGATATATCCTTGTGCAGTGTCAACTACGTCAGTCGAAGTAAGACCAAAGTGCACCCACTTTTTTTCTGGACCAAGGCTTTCAGAAACAGTCCGCGTAAAGGCTACAACGTCATGATGAGTTACTTCTTCGAGTTCAGCCACTCTTTCGGCGGTAAAACTGGCATTTTTTGCAATTTTAGCAGCATCTGCTTTTGGAACTTCACCGGCTTCACTCCAGGCATTTGTGGCCGCAATTTCTACTTTTAGCCAGGCAGCATATTTATTTTCGTCTGACCATATTTTACCCATTTCGGGGCGTGTGTATCTTTCTAACATAAAATTACATTTCCCAAGGGTTACGCAAAACAATCGTTTGATCACGTTCAGGTCCAACTGAAACCGTTACTAGTGGGATGCCAACAAGTTCGGAAACACGATTCAAAAACTTTTGCGCATTTTCAGGAAGATCATCCCAGGTTTTGGCTCTAGTGATATCTTCTTTCCAAGCAGGTAATTCTTCATAAATCGGGTGGCAACGTTCTAGTTCTTTTAAACTTGCTGGATAATAATCAATTGTTTTACCGTCTAATTCATATGCAGTTGCAATTTTAACAGAGTCAAATCCGCTAAAAATATCAAGCAGGTTAAGGCTCAGGCCATTAATCCCTGATACTCGTTTAGCATGACGCAGTGCAACTGAATCAAACCAACCAACTCGCCGCGGACGACCAGTAACTGTTCCGTATTCATGAGCAGTTTCACGAATACGGTCACCAGTATCATCAAGCAGTTCGGTTGGAAAAGGACCAGCTCCAACTCGCGTAGTGTACGCTTTACAGACACCAATTACTGTATGCAAACGATTAGCACCAACACCTGCACCGCTAGTAATTCCTCCAGAAATTGAGTTTGAAGACGTAACAAATGGATAAGTCCCTTCATCCAGATCTAGCATTGTGCCTTGAGCACCTTCAAAAAGAACTTTTTCATCGTGATCTAAAGCATCGTTAACTAGTACAGAAGTATCTGCGACATACTTCTTCATTTTCTGACCGTATTCATAGTATTTATCAAAGACATCACTAAATTCAAATGCCGGTTTTTTGTAGATTTTAGTAAATAATTCATTTTTTTCTTTTAAGTTGATACGCAGTTTTTCTGTAAATGTGTCTTTTTCAAGTAAATCGCAGACTCTAATTCCAATCCTAGAAGCTTTGTCCATGTATGCTGGTCCAATGCCGTTTTTGGTCGTGCCAATCTTATTTGCGCCCTTTGCTTCTTCCTGATATTCATCCATCTTAACATGATACGGCATGATGACGTGTGCACGATTGGAAATTTTCAAATTGCTAGTATCAATACCATTTTCTTCTAAGTTTTCTAGTTCGCCTAATAAAACTTGCGGATTAATTACTACACCGTTACCAATTACCGCACCTTTTTTGGACGCAAAAATACCTGATGGCGTTAAACGCATCTTAAAAGTTTGATTATCAATTTCAATCGTATGTCCAGCATTATTACCGCCGTTTGAGCGAACCGCATACGCAGCATCCTTACTCAAGAAATCAGTAATTTTACCTTTTCCTTCATCGCCCCACTGGCTTCCAACAACTGCAACTGCTGTCATATTTATTCACCTCAAAATAAAATCTACAAATATCACGTAAATAGTCTATCAATTTACTACTTGGTAGTCAAATTTAAATGCGAATTATTTTTACAATAATTCGACTAATAGTTCGATTTTTTGTTGACAAAAATTGTTTTTTTTAATATAGTTACTTCGTTTTTAAAAAAGCAAAATAGGAGCCGATTTACTTATGAGTAATTATTTTAGTATGGAAGCCTTTGATTATGATGACATTCAACTTGTGCCAAACAAAGGTATTATTAAGAGCCGACACGACGCAGATGTCAGGGTTAAGTTTGGAAACCGAACATTTAAAATTCCGGTTGTACCAGCTAATATGGAAAGTGTAATTAATGACGATTTAGCTATTTGGCTGGCTCAAAACGATTACTACTATGTAATGCACCGTTTCCAGCCAGAAACGCGCTTCAGTTTTATTAAAATGATGCATGAAAAAGGGCTCTTTGCTTCCATTTCAGTTGGAATTAAGCAAGATGAGTATAATTTTATTGATCAACTAGTTGAAGAAAATATCGTTCCTGAGTACATCACGATTGATGTTGCCCACGGGCATTCCGTATACGTTATTAACATGATTAAATATATTAAAGAAAAATTACCTGACACTTTCTTAACTGCTGGTAATATTGCCACCCCAGAAGCAGTCCGTGAATTAGAAAATGCCGGAGCTGACGCAACTAAAGTCGGAGTTGGTCCTGGTCGTGCTTGCATTACTAAACTTAAAACAGGATTTGGTACAGGTGGCTGGCAACTTTCTGCACTCAGAATGTGTAGTAAAGTTGCTAGTAAGCCAATTATTGCTGACGGAGGTATCCGTTATAACGGCGATATAGCAAAATCTGTCCGTTTTGGCGCAACAATGATTATGATTGGCTCAATGTTAGCTGGTCATGAAGAGTCTCCGGGTAATGTCATTAAAATCAACGGCAAAACATACAAACAATATTGGGGGTCTGCTTCAGAAGTGCAAAAAGGAGCATATCGTAATGTTGAAGGTAAACAAATGTTAGTTCCTTACCGGGGCTCAATTGCGGATACTTTGACCGAAATGCAAGAAGATTTGCAGTCATCTATTTCATACGCTGGCGGGAAGGACCTTAGTTCAATTAAGCTTGTCGATTATGTTATTGTTAAAAACACTATCATGAGTGGCGACAAGTAGTTAATAGCAAGTGCAAAAGTTTTTGTAGCATTGCTATAGTATTTCCGTTAAAATGTACTTATCTCAGTATTGTTAGGTAGGCAATACTGAGATTTTTTGTGCGCTTTTTTAGATAAAGAAAAATGTTCTTAATTAATCAAGCACTTTTAAAGTTCTTTTTGCTAAAGCAAAATTGCCAACTGTAGCCGAACCATTGTCTGAAATTTCCGGCATTGTGATATACTTCGACAGTTCTGGCACCTGAATATATCCGTTAAGTAATTTGGCAAAATCTTTTCTTACTTTTTGTAAAAAAACTTCGTTTGTTACACCTCCACCAAAAACAATTTTGTCTGGTCGTAGAATCAGGGTAGTCTGCAACGCAGCTTGTGCGACATAGTAACTCATGATATTCCAAACATAATCTGTTAGAGGAACATCTGCTCCTTTTTTGCCTGTTCTGACTTCAAATGTTGGACCTGAAACCAACCCCTCTAAACAATCCGAATGGAATGGACAAATACCAGCAAAGTCTAGATCTTTTGGATGACGTTTAATAAAAACATGCCCCATTTCAGAGTGCCCAAGCGAGCCAACAAATTGTCCATTAATAATAGCTCCACCACCAACCCCAGTTCCAATAGTGTAATAAACGAGTGAACTAATATCTGAATTCGATAAAATTGACATTATATATTCTCCATAAGCAGAACTATTAACGTCAGTAGTAAAGAAGGTTGGTACATTTATTTGCTTGTTAAGCATTCCAATAATATTGGTGTTTTTCCATCCCTTCTTTGGCGTGGTCGTAATATAACCATAATCCAGCGCTGTTTTTCTGATTTCAATTGGTCCAAATGATGCAATACTTATAGCATCAATTTTAAATTTTTTGAAATAATTCACTGCTTTATTCATCGTTTCTTCAGGACTAGTAGTTGGAAAGGTAACTTGATCTTCAACCTGATAATTTTCATTTCCAACGGCACAAACAAACTTAGTGCCTCCTGCTTCAATTGAACCTAATAACATTTTTCTCCTTAATTATTTTCTAAATAAAAAAGCACTGATGCCATTTTCATGATTATATCAGTGCTTTTAGATTTCTTACCTTGGCTCCCGATCTTGTTTGGGTAAAAAGCTGCTGAATGAAGCGTGCGGTTCCGTTTGGTACCAATATGCAACCGTAGAAACATCATCAGATCTTTCATATAAGCTAATGTCGTTATTGCCAATATCTTGAAATGTTACTTTTAAACTCTCCGAAAAAGCAATTGGATCAGGTAAGTGCCACCTATACAAACCGTGTTGAGGTAATCCGTCATTACCACACGCATGAACTGAATTAGGATCAGCCTTTCCAGCACTAAACATATCTCTAGTATGGTCTTGTGTTTCATGGAAAGGATATCCCTGATATAGTGTAGAATAGGTAAACGTTTTAGGCAGCTGCCCATACTCTTGCTTTTGAAATGCCCAAGCTCCACCAAAGTAATCTTCAGCACCAGTTGAAGTTACTGTAGGATAGTTATCATCACTGTCAATATAAAATTTGAATTCACCTTCACCCCACCAATATCTTTGCAAAGCGCAAAGAGCCATATAAGTACCTACATAGTAGCCTTTACCCTTAATTCCATCTATTAATGTATAATCTTGTCCTTTTTTGACAGGATTCTCCCGGTTCCAAAAAGCATGAAAATATAATAATTCAGAATCTACTTCAGGTTTTTCTACATAGTTTATTGTATAAAAGAAGTGCTTAATAAAAGCAGGATGTTCATTAGTGATAGTGATTTTTGCATGCTTATTAAACGGCATTTTAAAGTAAGAATTCATTCCGCCAATTGGATTCACAACAATCGGTGCCGAATTAACTAAGCAACGAGTAGCAAAGCCATTACAGAAAAAGTCACCTAGAGGAACTTCAACAGAAGGGCTTTCTTCATTGTCCCAGTACATTCGTAGAACTAAGTCTCTAAGAACAAAACTACCCATAGTTGTTTTGTCAGTGACAGTGATCCATATGTGCCGGATCGCTCCAGGTCCATCGATATCAGCTATAGTAACAGTTTCGCCTTTCTCTAAGGAAATATCAGCACTCCCTTTTCTTTGAGGGCCTAACTTGCCAGTCGCCATCGCTGCCTTTCCAGGGGCACCAGTTTTATTCTCACCGGAAATAGTTCTGCTTTTCTCATTTTTAAAATGTAGTACGTCATCTAAAGTGCTCATAAGCTCCACCTATTCGTCGTCATCATCAGTAACTGAGTCAGCTATTGATACCTGAAATAATTGTCGTCTAGCTCCTTCAACCATTTTATTAACATCAATTGGTTGATTATTTTTTACTGCTAAAGCAAGTTCAAGCGTAAAGGGCAGATTGACTCCCGTGATCACGTGAACCTTGTCAGACAAAAATTGACTCACAACTTGGTTAACACTTCCGAAACCCAAATCGGTTAATAAATAGAATTCATCACTCGAGTTAAGCATCCGACCAATCTTTGCCTTCAATTCTTCTGTCCCTTCATTATTCATATACGCACAAACAGAAATCACTATTTCTTTATCGCCAGTTAAACCAGCTAAAGTTTCTTGATATCCCTGTGCAAGTGTATAATGAGTAACAACAATTATTTTTTTCATAGATATTCCTTACTTCAAAAAACCAAAGGCTGCTCCAAACATTGCTATAACAATAAATAGTAAGATTACCCAGGTCATGCTCATTTTCTTTGACTTTAAAAGCTGGTAAGCAAGTAAAACCAACAGTGCCGGAATCATTTGCGGCAAAATTTTGTCTAGCATAGGTTGAATCTCCATTGAAACCTTGCCAAATTGGAATTTTAATGGAGAAGTTACAGAAATAACAGAGCCAATTAACGATCCAACAACTGTGATTCCAAGTACAGAAGCAGCTTCTGTTAAATAATTAATCTTATCACCATATTCAGTAATAATTTTGGATCCTTGACGATAACCAAACTCAAAACAATGCATACGTAAAAAGAAGATAACTGCAATCAAAACTCCCCAGAGTAAAATGCCAAATGGGTTATTCTGTAACGCCATATATGCAGCAATCGACCCCATAATAGTTGGAATCATTGTCATTAATAGTGAGTCACCTATTCCAGCTAATGGACCCATTGTACCAACCTTAAAGTCATTAATTGCACTTTTAGCAGCTAGGCCTTGTTTTTCTTCCATTGCTACGCAGGCACCTAAAACAATAGCTGCAAGCCACGGTTGAGTGTTGTAGTATTGGAAGTGATTGTCTAGAGCTTCAACATAATCATCATCATTCTTATATATTTTACGCAAAATTGGAGACAATGCATAGGCTACTGAAGCACCTTGCTGAGTTTCATAGTTAAAGGTTTCAACACTCATTAACCAGCGGTAGTTAGCCCTGTGCAAGTCTTTTTTTGTTACAACTGAACCATAAATGTCTTTTTCGTTTTTCTTACTCATTTTATTCATCCTCTCCAATTCCAGAAGCTACATCGGCTATACCTGCTGTTCTAGCTTGACCATCTTTTTCAGCTTGTTTGTATGTTGCAAATGCAGCTGCAAAACCGATGATTGCAGCGCCCATAATTGGAACTTTTAAAAAGGCTGCTAAAAAGAAGCCAATCAACAAATAATTAACTAGTTTCCCAGTTGGCATGTAATTAAGCAACATTGCGATACCAACCGCTGGCAACATTTCTCCAGCTATTGTTAGCCCAGTCATAAACCATTTCGGCATAACTTGCAAAATAAAATTAACTGCAGATTGACCTAAAGTCACAGAAATGAAAACTGGAATAGCTGCTGATAGTCCAAAAAATAACGGCCCAAGCCAAGTTACTGCGTTCATTTTTTTAAATTCTCGAGCGTCGGCATAGCTTTTAGCCCTTTTGGCAACGAAGCCATTCAAGATTTTTACAATAACATCTAATTGAACACCAAGCATACCAACAGGTAAGCCAATTGCTAATC
Source organism: Lactobacillus sp. C449L (assembly GCF_059900815.1). NCBI lineage: Bacteria > Bacillati > Bacillota > Bacilli > Lactobacillales > Lactobacillaceae > Lactobacillus > Lactobacillus sp. C449L. The sequence continues at coordinate 311,542 of NZ_JBWXGA010000002.1, forward strand.
CTGCGCTCTTTCCCATCGAAACACCGAAAGCTGTTGCGATAATAGCTGTTGTTCCATAATCTGGAACAGATGAGCCGCCAAATCCAGCAACTCCAAGAGACATCAGCTGAACTGTACCTCCGACTAGCAACCCAGTTTGAATATCACCCATTATAATTCCAGTGAACAATCCCCAGAATACAGGATAGTTAACAAATAACATCGGAATACCATAGTAATCAATATGTTTAATAAACGCTAAAAGTGTCAAAAGAATGATTTGTAATATAGTAAATTTCATTTTATATATTCCCCTTTCCTTCTAAAAAATCTTTTGTAACATTAATTTCTTTATCTGCTGGGACATATTGTGAAACCAATTCGACGCCTGCATCGATCAGTGCTTCATAGTCTGCAACTTCGTCTGTATCAGCGAATGCTCTCTTAGAGATTTCAATACCATTCTCCCTTGCAGTAGTTCCGCCGATAATTAATTTTTTTATTTCAACTCCGTTGTTAACCAAGTCTAAAAAAATTCTGGGCTCTTTAGCTAAAATAAGAAGCTGCTCAGGATTATATTTGCCACTTTTAAAATTGGCTATTGCTTTCTCTTCAGTGATGATGGAAATAGCATTTCCGGCAGGACGCGCCATTTTCATAGTTGCTTTACTTACAGCATTATTTGCAGTTTCATCATCAATTACCATTACTCTGTTTGACCTGGATTGCGGTGCCCACTGGGTCACAATTATCCCATGCAGTAAACGATTATCGATTCTTGCTAATACAACACTCATCTTTATTCCTCCCTCAGAATATTAATTCTATTTAATTGCTTTCACATTTATTTATAGCAATTTTTGTGCCAAATTAGTGTCAAAAAAGCAGTAGCTTAGTTAGCCACTGCTTTTCCAATTTTTGGTTCACTTGATTTAATTATTTAGACAGTAAAGTCAATTATTTGACTTTACTGTCAAACTTTATTTTCTATATTAAAGACTAATTCGTAAATATACTGTATTTCCGTTAAAGGTATCTTGATATTATAAATTTCTTCTAGCGGCTGTAACGAAGCTTGAATATAGCCCATGCCTCTTTGTTCTTCTGAATTATTCTTAAAATTTTGAGGGCTGTTTTCTAATGATTGATTACGGATGATCCGCTCAATCATACAACTAATGTGAACATATAATGCCATCACGGTTTGATTTGATAGTCTGGTATCTAAATATTTATTAAGTCTATCAATACAAAAACCAATATTTTTAATTACTGCTTTAGTATCCAATATGGTTAGTGAGTTAATTACGCGTTCAATGCTAAAGTTTTTAAGAATTGAGTCGTTGAATTGGTATAAGTCCTGGTTGCTTAGATCTCCTTTTAGCGATTCTTTTAAAACGTTCAACTTAGAACCATTTACTAGCTGATCTATAGAAATAAAAGTAGTGCCTTCATATTTTGGATTGGCTGTTCCAATAATTGCTAATATATTGTATTTACGTTTAATTGCACTTTCTTGGTCTTCAATTTTTAAAGAATCGTAAGAATATGCTTTAACATCAACCTCCGTTTTATTTGGCAGGCTCTCTTTTATCATATCCTTAATCTTAATTGCAGTACCCACACCTGTCGTGCAGCAAACAATAATAGCGTCCTGTTTAATCATCTTTGGATAGATAATGCGATAATCATTACGAATGCTCTTATCCATATTTCTAACCATTGTTTCAATTGGTTTTCTTTTTTTTATAAAATCGGCTGCAAATAAAGCTAATTGTGTGGAAACATTGTTAAAAATGACAATCGGAAAATTTATTTCCGCTTTAAGTAATTCGGGGATTTTTTCAAGTGATCCCATATCAGCCATTAAAATTATTCCATTTTTCACATGACGCATATGGATATAATTTGATACCTTTTGAGCAATATTCTCTGGTTTAATATCAATCGGCATATCAAAAGAATCAAGCAGTGGCTCTCCTATTATTTTATTAACTGTATCGGCAATACTACTAGCGGTTGAATAACCATGAGCTAATAAAATACAGTGAATTAAATCGGAGTTTTTCTCTCGTTGAACGCTTCCAAGATAAATCGTTAAAAACAGTTGATCAATTTCATCAGTATACAAGTTGAGGGTGGTATTTATTGTGTCTAATATCAGTTGAACTACTGGTTTAACATAAATTGTTTCATTTATTTTACTGATGACTTCATTAGCTAGTTGACTCTCTTCAACAGTCATTTCCCAATTATTTTCCTGGCGAAAATAAAAATAGTACGAAATTGCAACAATGATGTTTCCATTAAAATCATTACGAAGATCATCTTGGAGATAGCCTACTTTTTTATTAAGCATATTTTTGATTAACTCAAGCGGTAATTCACCAATATTTAAATCATCTTTTTTAAAAATCAAATAATCGCATAATGAATTGATCGTTTCAAATGCCTTAGTTTTAAAGGAAGAAAATTCTTCTTGACGATAAAGAAGAAAAATCTTTTGAATGGTCTTTTTTATATAGTTTGAGCGTTGATTATTCTCTAAAAAGTCAGCAATTCTGCTGTTTGGCTTAATAACTAAATCTGCTGTTCCGCTCGATGAAATTTCTTCCTCATTAACACTTGAAAGTAAAATGTCTTGTGGCAAATCCGCAAGCTTAATGTTCACTTCAGTAGAGCGTGAGCTCTTCTCTAAAGCACTTGCAACAGAAAGAAGTACATCATTTTTCAGTTGTCCAATATTGTTACTAAAACAGGTTCCAGCTAAAGTTGAAAAAACCTGACTATTAATTTTGATGCTTTTGTTTGTTTTTTTTGCATGTTGAATATAAAAGTAAATAATAAATGCTCGAATTTCGTTTATCGTCCGCTCATTAAGTGGCGGCATAGTTATCTGAACTGGTATTCTTCGAATAAAAGTTGCTAAAAAACTGCTTTGCACATCTTCAGTTGTAGCACAAATTAAACGAACATTGACTTTTTTACTTTTGCCAGCATTACCCAGGGGAGAAATCATCCCTGTATCTAAATAAGAAAATAATCTTTCTTGCCCTTTCGGATCCAGCCTATGAACTTCATCTAAAAAGAGCATCCCCCCATCTGCATCGTCAAAAAGTCCAGAATGATCATCGTCTGCACCAGTAAATGCCCCTTTTACATAGCCAAATAAAGTACTTGTTAATAATTCAGGATTGTCAGCATATTCAGCACAGTTAAAACTAATAAACTTGCCTTCAGGTGGAATATAATCTTTTGAAACACAGTAATCAAAATATTTTTTAGCAATATAACTTTTTCCTGTACCTGTTTGTCCATTAATTAATACTGGCAAACTTCCAGGATATGATGCCGCTGCTTTCAGTTTTTTAATTTGACTATAAAGTGATTTATCATTACCAATTACATTTGTAAAAATGTTTTCTTGCTTATAGGTATTATGGAAATCTTGCAGGCTTTCATATTCGTCATCCAACTTGCGCCCTGAAGTTTTTTCTGCTTGTTTTTTTTCAATAAAAATAGCTGGTCTGGTATTTATTTTTATTAGCTTTTTTTCTTTTACAAGCTGATTTAAGTAATGGCTTACCGTATTACGTTTAACATCTAATCTATTTGCTAACTCGTTGGTTGAAAGGTAATTGCCTTCGCATTGCTCGCTATTCTTTATTAATAATAATAGTTTATCTTTCACATTCATGCTAAATTCCTCATTGCATAACCTTTACGATTATGTTAGCGGTTTTACAAAAACTGTTCAAGTTAAAATATTTCTCTGAAGTAAATCCTGCTATTCTGATCGTCTGCCAACATTACTCTCCAAATACCTGCAACTCTTTTTAAAAGCAGTAATGATTTGTTTAATTAGCCTGTCACTTTTTCTTCTAGCTAAAAATGCAATACCATATGAAAAATCATCATCATATGCTAAATTACGATAACAAACTCCTGATGGAAAACAGTCAGCAATAAAGTTAGGAAGAATAGCAACATTGGATGTAGCAGATAACACATAGTTATACATTAAGAAGTAATTATCAACTGCTTTAACATTTTTAGTTCCAAGCTTTCTATAAATAGTTTGGTTAAGCCTGAAGGTACATGGATATGATTGATCAGTAAATGGAATAAAGACTCTGCTATTGCTTAATTCTGTTAAATGAACCATATTAGTAAAATTATACGGCGAATTTTGATTAAACATTATTACAAACTTTCCAGATAATAATTCTTCAAATTCAATCTCGGGATCACCCTTGATGATATCATTAGTGACAAGTGCAACATCTATTTTTCCATCCGCCAGCTGTGAAATGTAATCGCCTAAATAATTAACAACAAAGTTGAAACTTCCAGGCTCAAACTGTTTCAATACTGTCGTTATCAGCTGTTTTTCAAAGGGAGAATAATCTAGTCCAACGTTAAAATCTCTAAATGATGATTTTTGATGTGCGCTTTTAATTCTTACAATTGCGGAATCTTTTTCTTTTAGAATACTTAATGCAACGTTATAAAAATATTTTCCATCCTCAGTTAAGGCAATTTTGTGAGGATTGCGAATAAGTAGTTTAGTTTTTAGTTCTTTTTCTAATTCATTAATATTTTTAGAAACTGCTGGTTGCGAGAAATTAAGCTTTTGGGCTGCAATCGTAAAACTCAAGTTATCAGCCACATAAATAAAGCAACGTAGTTGAGTGAAATTCATTTTTATTATTCCTTTTAGTAATAGAATATTCCGTTATGAAGAAGGCGATGCATCTTTGGAGAGATATCATTAGTGTTAGTATTATACCCATTAATGGATGGAAGGAAATTATTATATATGGATAATAGATATGATGTTGTAATTATTGGTGGAGGTCTATCAGGAGTTACTGCTGCTACTGCAGCGGCCGACAAAGGTCTTAAAACGCTTCTTCTTGAAAAAGGGCATACAACCGGTGGCACCGGGAATTATGTAGAAGGAATTTTTGCAGTACAGTCCGATATGCAAAAAGTAGCTGGAATTAACATTAAGCCTGAGAGTATTTTACAAGCTGAACTTGATTACTCCCATTACGAAGCTAACAGTATGATCTGGAAAAAGTACATTCAAAAATCTGCTGAAAATATTACTTGGATGCAAAATCACGGTGTGAAATTTAGTGGTGTTGTCAATATGGGGACAGGTTTTGCAACATGGCACCTATTTGATGGCTATGGAGACAAAGCAATTCATGAAGGGCTAGAACCTTATATCAAGGAAAAAAGGGTTGAAATCAAGACGTTAACTCGTGCTGAAGAGCTATCTATCAGATCAGCCGGAGATTTTTCACTTAAGATAGTTGACCTTGCAAAACAAGAAGAAAAAATTGTCAAAGCTACTAATGTTGTGTTGGCATCCGGCGGCTATTTAAATAACAAGGAAATAATGACCAACGCTCATAAATATAATCCCGAAAAAATCGTTGCGGTTAATTCTGGAAAAAACACTGGAGATGGCCTTCAAATGGCGTGGTCAGTTGGTGCGCGAAAGTTCTTTACTGGTATGACAATGAACTTTGGTGGCCAAATCTACGACAAAACAAACCAAATTCCAGCATATAAACTGTCAGATTGGAATCTTGGAAGTGCAGTTTGTGATGAACCAGTTTTATGGGTTAACGAATTAGGTGATCGCTTTGTTAATGAATATGATTGTGTAACAAATTGGGCAAATGAAGGCAACTCTATGCTCCGCCAAGACCGCGTTTTCGCAATTCTTGATCAAAAGACAATTGATGACTTTACTGACAATGAATTCCCGCTTGACCTCCATCCTTTCTATGAATTGCCAAATTACCCAAACTTAAAGCTGGAAATCCAAGAAGCAATAGACAAAGATCTCAGCTTCATCAATAAAGCAGATACTTTAGTCGAGCTTGCCTCCAAAATTAATACTCCTAATTTAGTTTCAAGTATCAAGCACTATAATGATTTGGCTTCAAGTGGCTTTGATATAGACTTTGGTAAAGAAGCGGAGTACCTTTTGCCTGTAAAGAAGAGCCCATTTTACGCTTTTGAAATGGAAGTTGGTGCTTTTACTACTGGCGATGGTCTAAAAGTTAACCTTAATAATGAAGTAATTGATACAATTGGACGACCAATAAAGCATTTATATGCGATTGGTAGCGATGGCTCAGGTGTTATTTATGGTGATACTTATGGCGTTGAAGTTAGCGGCACTCATGCAGGTTATTGCATTTACTCAGCAAGAAATGCAATAGACAATATTACGAAGTAGTTTTATCGTAAAACCATATAAAAGGATTGCTCTGCAAAAGCAGAGCAATCCTTTTCTTATTATTCACTGCTTACTTTTCGATAGCCAAAAGCAAGCATCAATAGCATTATTGTCAATAGTGCAATGCCGAATGCAAAAACAACATTCCAATTTAAAAAGTACTCATAAATCAAACTAATCATAGGTATTGCAAAGGCCCCTACCAAGTACGTAATTGAGTTGATGTAAGAGTATCCAATAGCAAAATGCTTGCCTAAAATATCTTTAGCAAAAATTTGCTCTCCTGGACCATAGATATCCGTTAAAATATCTGCACCAATTGCACTAATTAGTGCCAAGGACGCTTCCTGTCTGAACGTTGCCAAAATCAGCAAAGGGAAAGTTAATAAACCAAGGAATGTCCATACTGGTAATGCTTTTTTTCCACCAAATTTCTCCGCAGAGATTGCGAAAAGCGGTGTAATAATAATATCAACACCTGTCATGATCGTTTCCATTAGACCACCAACTTGGGCTCCAAAACCTATTTCAACTGCATATGTTGGAAAAAGCTGACTCATATTTGAAGCAAATGCTATTGCAACAAAGAAAATTAGTGTAACCATAAAAGGCTGCGAAAATACTACATTTTTTAAACTAGTAGAACTATTACTTTTATCAGAGACTTCACTTTTTATCGCTTTATCTTCAAATCCATACGGTTTTATTCCTAAATCTTCAGGTTTAGTTCTCATAATTAGAGCGCACGGTACACCCAAAATAATCGTAAGCCATGTCAAAACCTGCATTGCATACCGCCAACCAAACGAACTGATTAAATGCGTTAATACTGGCGTCATAATTAATAAATAAATTGTTGAGATAAATGATCCCATTGTAAAAGCAAAGTTTTTTCTTTTTATAAACCAATTATCAAGGACAATACCCTGAACTACAGTTCCACAAGTCGAACTACATATTCCTACAATTATTGCCAAAATATACAATTCCCATACATGATTAATCATTGAAAATGTCCAAATACTAATTGTACCTAAAATTACTGAAACAAGCGTAAGCTTGCACAAACTGATCCGGTTTATAATTTTGTTAATCACTGACAACATTGCAGCAATAGAAAAGCTAATTAGCGTATAATAGATCGATACAATTGACATTTTACTGTTTAATGATTGAACTAGAGGATTTAAAAATAAGCTAAACAAAAGTGTGTAAGTATACTCGAGCAAACTCATTAACAGCCCTGAAGCAATAATTATCAGCCATGGATAAAATTGTTGTTTTTTATTCGCCTTTTTTCTAATAAACATTAATATATCAAAATTACAAAGCTGCTTGTTGACCAGCTAATCTGCCAAAAGTCTGAGCATGACTAACTGTCAAACCTGGAACATGGTCTGGATATGATCCCCAGAAAAAGCCTCCACTGGCATTACCTGCTGCGTATAAATGAGGGATAACTTGGCCTTGCGTATTAATAACTTGCATCTTTGTATTAATCCGTAAACCATCAAGTGTTGCTAATAAGCGTCCACCATAAACAGCTCCGTAAAAGGAACCTTCGGTAATTGGCAGCAGTCTAAAGCTTTCCTTGCCAAACTGCGTATCCTTACCTTGCTCACACATTTTGTTGTACGTATCGATACTTTTCTTAACGTTTTCAATCGGTAAGTTCAACTTTTTGGCTAATTCTTCGATTGAATCTGCTTTCTGAATAAAGCCTTCCTTGACTCTATTATTTATTTCCTCTTTGTTTTCATCTTCATTATAGAAGCCTGGCCAGTTTAGCCTTGCACATCCAAGGGTATGGAATTGTTGCAAGTTATTCATTGTTGCGTCGCTCCAAATTGCTACCTGCAAATAGCCTGGTTGTTTAGTAGCTCTGTTCATATCAAACTCGTATGGTGCACTTTCGTTTCCTACCCGTTCGCCATTCAAGTTTAGCTTTAATAATGGATAGCTACCCATCCAGAAGTAACCAATATCTTCCCAAGACTTAACATAGTACTCATTTGTATTAGTGCCTACTGGAACAGAGCCCCGGTCAAAAATAATTTCAGCAGGTTCTTCATCACGCCAAGCACCAATTTCAACAGCTGCAACTTGACCAGAACCGTCATCACGAGGGCTATCAGAATAAACGTTCTTCTTTAATCCAAGTGGATTCCATTTTTGCATTAATGCTTCATTAGAACCATAGCCACCTGAACAAATAATAACGCCTTTTTTAGCCTTAAATTCCCTCACTTCCGAAGTTTCCATGTTTTTTGTAACAATGCCCGTGACAACACCATTTTCCGTAATTAAATGTTCTAATTTGGTTTGCCACAAGAATTCTGCACCCAACTCTTTTGCCTTTTCAACAACCCAATTGCCATAGAAGACATCTTCATTTTTGTCATTAGTAACATCATGCTCAGTTGGAAAAGCAGTATTAATTAGTGATTCATAATGAGCATCTTTTTCAGGATAAAGATGTGCGCCGTGTGGTTTTAGTACATTGTCTTCAAGCCAGTCAACTGTCGAAGCGCTGTTGTTAACCCATGTCCAAAGTAGTTTTTGATCAACATTGTCTTGAGCAAAAGCACATAAATAGTTGATTAACTTATATTTGTCGATTTCGATTCCAGCTTTTTTCTGTGCTTTAGTGCCGACAGCTGCAAGAGACAAGCGATACAAAAAGTTAGTACTTTTCATTTTGTCAATAACTAAAACTTTAGCGCCTTTTTCTGCAGCCCCACAGGCTGCCATTCCACCTGAATTACTTGCACCAACAACAATTACATCATATTCATTTTTATCCATAAGTCTTTTTTCTCCTAATCTGTTAACTTTCGTGCTCTATTTTCACCAAAAATAACGGCTAACAAAACAATAAACTCACATATTGCTACAATTCCAACTACAATATTCCAGTTATGTGTTGAATCCGCAATGTTACTTAAAACTGGTGTAGCAAATGCACTTACAACATAAGTAATAGAACTAGCATAAGAATATCCCGCATCAAAGTTTTTGCCTAAAATGTCTTTCGCAAAGACTTGTTCTCCTGAGCCCATAACAACGGAAATTGCATCTGCAGGTACTGCTGCTACCAAGGCTAATGGAACAAGTCTAGTTTGATTTGCTATAATCATTAATATTGGTGCCAAAATTGTAAGAAGCAGCCACCAAGGTAACGTTTTTCTACCGCCATATCGGTCACTTGTAAGACCAAACAACGGAGTCATTATCAAATCTGCAACAGTAATAATTGTTGCAATCATTCCTCCAGTATTGGCGCCAAATCCCACACCTTCAGCAAATGAAGGCCAAAGTGACGTCATATTACCAGCGAATTCATTGAAACAGAAGAAAATTAACACAAGGACAAAGGATAATGAGAGAATCACTTTGCTTGTACTTAATCCACTTCTAGTTTCCTCATCATCTTCGGCATTGACTTGATCTAGTTCGTTTTGTGAAGATACTCCGTAAGGCAAAAGCCCAATTTTTATAGGATCAACTTTTGTAACTATTGAACAAGGAATACCAATGACTAGCATGATTATTGCTAGAATTATAAACGCTCTGCGCCACCCATTACTTTGAATAATTTGCGACGCTACTGGTGTTATAACAGCAAGAAAGATTGTGTTAAAGAATGCACCAGCAGTAAAAGCAAAGTTTTTTCGCTCAACAAACCAATTATTAATTACAACTCCTTGGACAACATACCCACTAAATCCACAACAAATGCCAACAATACCAGCTAAAATGTAAAACGCAACAACACTATTTGCCATTGAAAATAGCCAAGTGGAAACTGCTGCGACTATAATTGAGCCTAAGAGAATTAGTGAGACATTGACTTTATGAATAAATCTTCCCACCAAAGTTGTACCAACAGCTGTAGCTAAAATCAAGACAGTGTAATAATAAGATACTGAACCTAATTTACCGCCGCCAATCGAGTTAGCCAATGGTGTCAAAAATAGTCCCATTACTTGTGTGAAAACACCAGCGACAACTCCACATAATAGCCCTGTGGTAACAATCATCATCCACGGATAGATCTTTTGCTTTCTGCTCATTTATCCTTTCTCCTTTTTTATTTCTTTTATCATATTTATTTTATGGTAGCATTGAGTTAAGCACTTTCAGCAGATATAAAAGAAAACAGCTTTGCCAAATCGGAAAAGCTGTCTATTGTTTTTAGGTGAAATAGATGAATACTAATCAAATAAAATACTTTTTATCATTAGTGAGAACCAAAAATATTACCGAAACCGCCAACCAATTATTTGTCTCACCCTCAACTGTTTCTAAGAACATCCATAAACTGGAATCTTTTTTAGGGACTAAGTTAATTAAACCGGGACGGCGTGGAATTGAACTGACTACTAGCGGTGAGTTTTTTTACGTTAAAGCAAAAAGAATTTATAAGGATATCGACGATACAGTCACTGACATCAAAAATAGTAACTTAAGAGCGTTTGAGCCCATTACAATCGCATTTACAGGTTCTTTATTTGAAATAGAATTTTTATCCAAGTTTATTCAAAACCTTGATAAAAAGTTACAGTCAAGAATAAATTTAGAAATTTTTGATCCTAATGATGGTAATGGAATTTCTACGTCTTTAATTCAAGGTAGATATGACTTCGTGTTGTACCAAAAAGATTTTTTTATTGACAAAAAAGAAATCACTTTTGAACCCGTTTTTTCAACAGGACTTTCAGTTATTACTCCGAAAAACAACCCCTTGAGTAAGAAAAAATCTGTTACGATCAAAGATTTGTTTAAGCAAAACGTTTATATTTGGAATTCTGTCCCTCCCCTTCCCTTGATTAACCACTTTAAATTTGAATTATCGCTTAAATATCCAGAGTTTAATTTCAAAAACATTAGTGATGAGGTTGTTTTGGAAATTTTTTGTGCAAGTAATCAATGCTTAGGTATTGTTCCGAGCATTCTCTATGACAAGGTAAATGAAAATCTAAATTTTGTTTTGTTAAATTACAAAATATCATTTGAAAATGGGATTGCTTATCGCAAAGGCTACGAAAAAAAGGACTATTTCAAACCGATTTTTACTGCACTTAAAAATGCAGAATTGGAAGAAAAGAAAAATTGGATTGATTAATTAGGGCTTTTCGAAAGGCTCAGCCAATTTTTTCAAATAGCGGAATTTTAGTCTGGCTCTTTACGTCGAATAGTCCTTTGTCAGATATTTTAATAAATGGAGACGCAAGTAATGATAAAGTAGAAAACGACATGATTTCATTTGTGTTTTGATATCCTAAGTCCTGCATAGTAGCACGGACTTTACCTATTCTTTTACCTAAAATTGACATAGGTTGATCGCTTACTACTCCTCCGATTGGTAACGGGGCATTAGCTACTATCCGCTCACCTTTAGCAGCAATATAGCCGCCTTGCTCGTCAACCAGTTGATGCTGTATTTTAAGCATAGCCTTGATGTTAGTTCCCATTACCATCAAATTATGATGATCATGAGCATATGTTGTTCCGATCGCACCGTCTTTTAATATCCCTCGAGAAACGAGTCCAATGCTATAACGTCCACTTTTGCTGCTGTACCTATCTTGCACAAGAATTAATGATAGGCTAGCTTTTTGCCACTGAACCATATAGTTCTTAACGTCCAGTTTTACTTGAATATGTGTGGTAAAAGTTCCAATTGGGTTTATCTGTATTACATTTGCCATTATTTGCCCGTTAGCAATAAAATCCGTTTTAACAATGAAATCTTTTTCCGTTAACTTTGGAGCATTAACTGAATGACGTAAGATTGGTAAAAAGTCGTAATCATGTTTAACTACAATATTTTGAGCATTAATACCATTTTTGTAAACAGCTTCTATTGATAAGTCTCTAGGATCGCTTAAAACAATAAAGTCAGCTACTCGACCAGGAGCAATAGCACCACGATCCCACAATCCCATATGTCGAGCTGGTGTATAAGTAGAAATATAAATTGCTTCTTCTGGAGTCATACCCATTTCAATTGCTTTTTTTACCAAAAAGTTCAAGTGACCGTGAAGCAACGTGTCAGGCATTGTATCATCAGTTACCAAGGCTATATGCTCAAAGTACTTATGCTTAATAATCGTATCAATTACTTCCTGATGCATTGATTTAAGCTGCACTTCAACAAACATACCATTTGCCACTTTTTCTTTAACTAGTGCTGCTGTTTGCTGAGTATGATCTGTGGTAATTCCAGCAAACAAAACTTGGGCTAAATCTTCGCTAGCATATGCAGGTACATGTCCTTCAAGTGGCATAGTTGGATTTTGACTATGGCAAGTTTTAATAATGTCTTTGATTATAGTATCGCCTTTAGCCGTCATTCCTTTGAAATTCATCACTTCTCCAAGACATATGAAACGAGGATCCTTAAGCAGTTCGCGAACTTCTTGGACACCAATTTGCCCGCCTGTCGTTTCCATTCTCGAATTAGTTGACGGCACTGATGAAGGGATGCCAAAAAAAATATCAATTGGTGATGGTTCATTGATGAAATCTTTAAGACCAGTAATACCAGCAGTATTGGCTATTTCATGGTCATCAGCAATTACTGTGGTGGTACCATATTTTAAAATAGTTTCTCCCATGATTGCAGGCGTAGTCATCGAAGAATCGATGTGCATATGCGCATCGATGAAACCAGGAATTAAATATTTTCCATTTAAATCGATGGTCTTTTTAGCTTCGATTCCAGATAGCTTGTTATCAATCCAATAAAATTTTCCGTCTTTTACTGTGACTTTAGTGTCCACAAATTCACGCAAGAACACATTGAAGACATGAGCATTTTCAATCAAAAGGTCAACTTTAGTCATTTTTATCTCCTATAAATAAAGAGTTGGAATATTTCCAACTCTTTTAGTATTTTTTAAAAAACTAGTGATTCATAATCTTATTCCACTGATTAATCCATGAAGACATGTGACTATTTACATAGTAAAAATCAATAGTCTTGGCACGTTTAGCGATTGCACCATACGTTTTATTAACTGCATCAGTTGACGATAATTTAACCTGAGAATTCACTGGAGCATTGTTAAGGGATTTTGTATTGGCGACTTTTTTTTGAATAGCTTTACTTAAACGGAAGTCAATCAATTTATATGCTTCATCAACATTCTTACTGTTCTTCAGAATACCCATGTTATCGTAGTTAGCATAGGTCCCCGAAGCTGGAACCATGTATTTTAGCGTTGGATTGGTAGCCTGTAGCATCCCAACTGCATAATCACCAACTACAGCAACACTAATTTCACCAGTTTTGAACATATTACTTAAGTCAGAACTTTGAGTATAAGTTTTAACAACATTTGGCTTTAGTTCCTTAATAGCCTTAAAAGCAGCTTTACCATCATCACTTGGAACAGCTGTTTTAGCATGATTACCAGCAATATAAAGCATAGCTGGACCAAAAGTAGTGGCAAAGTCCGGGATTGCTATTTTTCCTTTTAGATTTTTTGCCCATAAATCGTCCCAGTCTTTAATATGAACTTTCTTAGGATTATATATAATGCCTAAACTATTAACTGTATATGGAACCGTATTAGTATCTTTAGCTAATTTCTGTTGATCACTTGATAAATACTTAAAGTTTTTAAGCTTAGAAAAATCTAATTTCTTAAATAGCTGCTTTTTAGCACCTGTAACAGCATTATTTTGTGCTAAGTCAATAACATCAACTGATGAATTTGGGTTATGTTCAATTTGCGTCAAACGTGTTGAACTGTCACCAAACTGTGTAGTGATTTTAACATTATTTTTTTTAGCAAAGGGATCAAGGACATCCGAGCGTATTTGCTTGGTTGATAAGCCGAAAGTTGAAACTACTAATTTTCCGCTATTGCTTGTATTTGAAGAACATGCAGACGTGGCAATGGCAACACCTGCAACAACTATACTAGTGGCCAATGTACATATTTTTTTGAATTTCATGATTACACCTTTCTTATTAAATTTTAAACTATTTTAGTAATGGATGAAGATGCTTTGTTGGAAAAGTTAGTGTTACTTCGTCACCTGAACTGCGCATCTTTTGTCGTGCCTCTTCAACCTGAAACTCTCCAATGGCTGATTGAACTGTATATTTAAAGCTCTGACCCAAATATTCGCGACTAGTAATTGAACCAATAATGGTATTCCCATGTGGACTGTCTGAGTCCAAAACAATATTCTCAGGACGTATTGTTAGTACTTTAGCGTTCTTATTTGTCTCAGCAGTAGTTAATACCGTTGCCCCGACTTTAATGTGATACTCATCTTGGTAGTTGTCAGCATTTACAGTGATGAAGTTATCGTAACCAATAAAACGAGCGACATACTCGGTACGCGGATGGTGAAAAATATTTTGTGGTTGATCGAATTGTTCAATATGTCCTTCTTTCATAATTATAACTTTATCAGAAATAGCAAAACATTCTTGCTGATCGTGTGTAACAAATAGTACTGTCATTTTCATTTTCTTTTGAAGTTGCATAATTTCTTCACGCATCTTCAAGCGTAACTTAGCATCCAGATTACTCAATGGCTCATCCATCAGTAGCAGTTCTGGATTAGTAACCAACGCTCTAGCCAATGAAACTCTTTGCTGCTGTCCTCCTGAAAGTTCATCAGGAAACTTCTTTGCTAGTTCACTTAAACCGGTCATTTTCAACATAGCATCCACTTTTTCTTTAATCACTTTTTTTGGCAGCTTGTGCATTTTTAAGCCAAAAGCTACGTTTTCAAAAACGCTTAAGTGCGGAAAAAGTGCATAACTTTGAAAAACCATTCCAAAATTTCTTTTATACACGGGAACTTTTGTAATGTCCTTACCATCAACCAATACCTGACCCGACGTTTCTGGAATTAAGCCAGCAATAATTCTTAATGTAGTGGTTTTACCGCAACCTGAGGGTCCAAGAATTGAAACGAGTTCGCCGTTTTCAACTGAAAAAGAGATATCCTGTAGGACTTTAGTTTTACCATCATATGATTTCGCTAAATTTTTTACTTCTAAATCTGCCACTGTAATGCCCCCCTATCTAGTAATATTCTTAATGCCAATTGCTTTCTCAACTAAAAACATCATAAGAGCAGTAAAAACCATTAAAACTACAGAAATGGCTGATACGGTTGGATCGTAGTTGTTTTGCAAATAATTCAAAATTGCCGGCGGCAACATCGTAAGCGATGGCCCATTCATGAACAAAGAAATAGGTAAATTATTAAATGAATTGATAAAGCACATCATGAATGCAGCAATAATGCTTGCCTTAATGTTTGGTAAAACTACCAAGAAAAAACTTTTTTTCTGAGAGCAGCCGCACATCCATCCTGCTTCTTCAACATGAGGATCCATCAACAACATACTAGCCGTAATCAGACGAATGACATATGGCAAGCACACTAAAAAGTGGCCAATGATTAAGCTTATAAAAACAGGAAATCTTAGTGCAATAACTGTTGCTTGGTAGAGTGCAAAGCCAATTACAATTTCTGGAATTAATGTGGGACTGAGAAAAAACGATTGAAACCATGACGCATGATGAATGTTATAGCGAGTTAAAGCATAAACCGCAGGGATACCTATGAGCAGAGCCAGAGTACTGGCAATCAAAGCTACAATTAAGCTTGACTCAAAACCGGCTACGAAGTCCGGCTGCTGAAATATATTGGCATACCAAGAAAAAGTAAAACCGTTAATCGGAAACGAAATTGAGCTTTGACTGTTGAAAGAAGTTATCACAACCAAAACCAGTGGGAACATTATTAGTGCCAAAATGACAATTGAAATAATTGTCAAAGCTCTGTTTTTGCGGTCAAGCATGGTTTGGTCTCCGATCAAGATAGTAACCTATTCGCCTCATTACCCACATCGATAAAGTAGAAATTAAAATTAAGATTAAGGCAATTACACTAGCATTTTGCCAATTGCCTAAAGTCATCGCTTGTTGATATAACAAAGTTGGCATTACTAGCTGTCTGTTGCCTCCAAGAATCTGTGGTGTGGTATAAGCAGTCATTGTGCCAGCAAAAACCAAAATACAACCAGTTAAAATAGCTGTTGCTAATTGAGGAATAATCACTTTGAATAGTGTATGCCAAGGATTAGAGCCCAGAATCGCTGCTGCTTCTTCGATTTCTATATTTAACTCCGAAATGCTGCCAACTAACGAATTAATCATAATTGGTAAGAATAAATATACTGAACCTATAATAATTGCAGCACTAGAATAAAGGATACTTAGGGGTGACTCAATAATATGAAGTGTCATTAATATTTTGTTTACAATCCCATCGTGACCTAAAATAATAATCCAGGCAAAGTTTCTAACTACGGCATTAGTCAACATCGGAAAAAGGACTAATAGACTTAAAATTTGCCGTATATTTGCGTTTTGCCTGCCAATCCAAAGTGAAATTGGTAAACCTAAAATCAAAACAACAATAACAGTGATAACTGCGATTAAAAAAGTTCTTCTAATTACTTCCCAATTAAAAGCACTGCTAAGAAATTGAATATACAGAGCAAAAAACCCCTCACGATTTTTAAAGGTGGGAATTGCGATTTCAATGATTGGAAAAAAAGTAAATACTAAAACTCCCAAAAAAGCCGGTAAGATTAACCAAAACGCTGATTTTCTGTTCATATATAACCCCCCAATATAATATAGGTTACCGGTCTTCTAATCATCTGTCAATAGTTAAGACGAATATAATTGTAATTATTTTTGTAAAATGTTTTTATTTTTTATGTTAATTTTTCAAAAAAATAAAAATAATACACTTCTAATTAATAAAAACCGAACATTTAGCTAATTACACATCATGATTTTATTAAACTTTTTTCCTAAGAGATACAAAAATAGAAATCTCACAAGTAATTAGTCTAATTTCCCGGAACCATAACTAAGTTGTCTCGCACCAAACATTCAGCAATTTCGACCGTGTTGCTGGCAGCTCCCCTTAACAAGTTGTCTGCTACCACCCACATGTGAAAGGCACCTTTATTTTCTTGATCAGCGCGAACACGGCCAACAAAAGTTGCTCTCTTACCTGCAGCCAGCAATGGCTGCGGATATACTTGAGCCTGCGGATTATCTTGTAATACCAGACTAGGAAAAGCGGCAATCTCTTGTTGAATTTCATTTACAGTTACATTTTTATCATCAACCGTAAAATAAACTGCTTCTCCATGACCAATTTCAACGGGGACACGGACACAGGTTGCAGTCACCTTGATACGGTCGGAATTTTGATCATTAAACAAAATTTTCTTTGTTTCATGAATCATTTTCCATTCTTCATGGGTATAGCCGTCATTTTCAAAAACATCAATTTGGGGTAACAAGTTAAATGCTAGAGGATAGTGTTTTTGATCAGCTGCAGTTGGCAAAATTTCAGCCTCAGGTTCTTGATGGTTCAACCGAGCTTGGGCTTGCTTAAGCATTTCATTCCAGGCAGACTTGCCCGCTCCTGAAACTGCTTGGTAAGTCGCAACAACAATTTGCTTAATCCCCCAACGTTTAAAAACTGGATACAAAGCTGCCACCATTTGAATTGTTGAACAATTAGGATTAGCAATAATACCGCGATGATTAACTAACTGTTGATCATTAACCCCAGGAATTATGAGCGGTACATCTTTATCCATTCTAAAAGCACTAGTGTTATCAACACATACAGCTCCACGTTTAACTGCTTCCGGCAACAATTCTTGGGAAACAGCACCGCCTGCAGATGATAATACTAAATCGACACCGTTAAATGAATCCGGGCAAGCTTCTTCAACTGTTACTTCTTGATTATTAAACTTTAACTTTTTACCGGCGGAACGCTTAGAAGCTAACAGCTTAACTTGCTTGACCGGAATTTTCGATTGTTCTAACTCGCTGATTAAGCGTTGACCGACTGCTCCCGTAGCTCCAAGTACTGCTACTGTATACTCTCTCATTTGTTATCATCCTTTGCTGCTAAAAAAGTTCGAATACGTTCCATTGCTACACGCAAGTTTTCATCGCTAGCAGCATACGAAAAACGAATATATCCTTGCCCACCTTCACCAAATGCACTGCCAGGAGTACCGCCAACTTTAGCTTTATGAGCTAAATCCAAGGCAAAAGCTTCATCATCGGTACCATAAGAAGTGGGAATTTTTGCAAAAACATAAAATGCACCTTCGCTAGCTAATGTTTTTAACCCCATTTTATTTAATGCACTAACAATATAGTCGCGACGTTTTTGATAAATTTTACGCGCTGTAATTGGGTCGGAGTCGCCATTCTCCAAAGCTTCAGCGGCTGCAGCTTGAGCTGGATTAGACGGAGCGGTAACTAAAAATGCATGCATTTTGGCAATCAGTTTAATCAATTTAGCCGGACCAGTAACATAACCTATTCGGTAACCCGTCATTGCGTGTGACTTTGATAATCCATTAATTAGCAATGTTCGGGATGGTAAATATCGCGCAATTGAAATGTGCTTAAAATCATAGGTTAATTCACCATAAATTTCATCCGAAATCACGTATAGCTGATTTTTTTCAATAATTGGTGCTAACTCTTTTAAGGTTGCAGCAGAGCATTCACGGCCCGTTGGATTTGTCGGGTAATTGAGTAAAATTGCCTTAGCCTGCGGGTGCTTTTTTAAGGTCTCTTCTAAAGCCTTAGGAGTCAACACAAAGCCAGTATTTACGGTATTAATCGGAACTAGTTTTGCTTTAGTATATTGAATTAGCGGAAAATATAAAGCATATGACGGAGTCGGGACAACAATCTCATCACCGGGCTGAAATAATGCCAACATGGTTGCAGCAATTGCTTCGGTTGCACCAACTGTTACAATTACTTCACTTTCAGGATCATATTTTAGGCTTTGCTTTCTTTTTAAATATGCACTAATTGCTCGCCGTAACTTAAGCGTTCCTTTTTGAGCTGAATAGTGCGAATCATTATCTAAAATGCTTTGGACTGCTGCTTTTTTAACATGCTCAGGCGTATCTAAGTCAGGCTCGCCAAGAGTTAATTTAATCAACCCAGGAATATCATCAACTTTTTGAGCAAATGCCCGAATTCCTGAAGCGGGAATCTGTTCAAGAGGTGTATGCGTAATTCTAGTTAAATCTGAAGCTAAGTGTGGCATTTTTTCTCCTTTTCTTTATAGTATTTTTTCTAAACCAACAACTAATTCAGACAAATCCATTACATGATTAAGTGCTACTTTTACGCCTTGCATAAACGAAGAGCGATCAAACGAATCTTGTCTAATCGTTAAAGCCTCCCCAGGGCCTCCAAACAGCACTTGTTCATGAGCCACATAGCCTGGTAAACGTACTGAATGAACTTGAACTCCGTCATAATCTGCACCACGAGCTTTTGAGTCATCTTTTGAATTTTTAGAAGCTGTTTGCTTTCGATTTGCTGCAATCATTTTTGCCGTAGTAATAGCCGTGGCAGAAGGTGCGTCAAGCTTATCTTCATGGTGCATTTCAATTACTTCTGCGTCAGGGAAGTAGCGTGCAGCTTCTTGGGCAAATTTCATTAATAAAACGGCAGAAAGACCAAAATTTGGCGCGATTATCCCGCCAAGGCGTTCTTTTTTAGCCAATTGCTGCAATAGTTCTGTTTGCTGGGGAGCAAGTCCACTTGTCCCTACGATGGGTCGCATATGGTGCTTAATTGCAAACTCAACATTGGTAAACACTGCCCGTGGACTAGTAAAATCAATCCAAATATCAGCAGAAATATCAATATCGGTTAACCGATCAAAGCGGTGCACTGAACTACTAAAAAACGTGCTTTTGGTTGCATCTGGTGCCAAAACACCTACTAGTTCACAATCAGCAAGCCGATCAACTAAATTAACGACCTGCTTACCCATCGAACCGGTAGCGCCCGCAATTAAAATTTTTTTCATTAGTCTACTCCTAAGTCTATTGGTAGGTTGTGCAACAAAGCCTCTTCACTTAAGCCTAAATGAAGAGCTAACTGTCGCTTTTCCGCTTCGTTTAAATCAACAATTGGTAACCTGCATCCCCCTGCTGCTAAACCCTGTGCCTTTAATACTGCTTTAACTGGTGAAGGTGAAGGGTACATAAACAGTGCCTGCATTTTTGGCATTAATTGGCGTTGCAATTTTCCTGCAGGTGCAATTTTTCCTGCGGCCAGATCATCATACATTTGTCGCATTGCTAGTCCATAAATATGGGAAGCAACTGAAATTACGCCCTGAGCTCCAAGTGTTTTTGCTACTAAAGCTTGCTGATCTTCTCCGGTATAGACTAAAAATCCCCTCTCCGCATGCTCAATCACGTATTCCAAATCTTCCAATTCAGTGCACTGCTTAACGCCAGCAATATTCGCATTATGCGCTAGTTCAACCAATGTTTCTTTAACAATTTTTATTCCCGTACGACCGGGAATATTGTAAATTAGCAAAGGTATTTTCGACCTACTTGCTACAGCCTCAAAGTGGGCTTTAATTCCGCGCTGATTAGGCTTGTTGTAATATGGTGCAACCACTAACGCCATGTCAATTCCAGGAATTTGACTAACCTCCTCAGTAAATTCTGCGGTTTGCTTCGTGCTATTGCTTCCTGTGCCAGCGATAACCGGAACTCGCCCATTAATTATTTGAGCAAACTTAGTGTATAACTCAATTTTTTCATCATGGCTCAGCGTCGGCGTTTCGCCAGTAGTACCGCCAATAACAAACCCACGACTGCCAGTAGCAATTAAATGCTCGGTCAATTTTTCTAAACCGGGATAGTCAACTTCACCTTGCTTGTTAAATGGCGTAATGATTGCTGTTAACAAATCAGCCCTTGTAAAATCTGCCATCTTTATTCTCCTTCTTAGTTACTTGTTTGCTCTAAAAAGCCAACCATAGCATCAATTCCTGCTTTGATTGCTCTTTCTTGGGGGTTAAAAGTTGCCGAATGTAGTTGCGAATCATCTTCTACACCTAGCCAAAACATGGTTCCGGGAATCTGAGCTAGCAAATAGCCAAAATCCTCGCCAGTCATTGCTGGTTGAGTTTCTTGATACTTAATTTTAGGATTTTTTTGCATATAGCTAATAAATTGAGCAGTTATCTGCGGATTATTTTCAACGGGCCAATATCCGCCTTGATTAATTTCAACTTCGACTTTGGCGTTATAGCTTTGCGCTATACCAGCAGCTACCTCGCGCAAGCGTTGTTCAATTCGTTCAATCATGGTTTGAGTTAAGCCACGAATCGTTCCCTCTAAATGAGCATGACCAGCAATTATATTTCTAATTGTTCCTGCTCGTAATTTTCCAATGGTAATTACACCGCCAGCAATTGGATCAATACTGCGAGAAATTATGGTTTGCACTTGCGTTATTAAGGCCGCCGCGGCAACGACCATATCATTAGCTCTTTGAGGGTATGCTGCATGACCGGCTTGTCCATATAAATCAATATTAATTTCAGCAGCTCCGGCAAATAAAGTGCCGTTTCGACAACCAATGGTGCCAGCCGGTAAATCAGGCGTAACATGCAGAGCAAAAAATTGCTCAGGCAGCCATTGCCCTGCAAAAGCTCCCTGCTCATATGCTAATTTTCCGCCATTTTTGCTTTCTTCAGCTGGTTGAAAAAAGAAGATCAAATTATCTTTTGGCTGATGTTCACTAAAGTAGTTTAAGATGCCTAAGGCAACAGTCATATGAATATCATGACCACAGGCATGCATTTGCTTTTTATTTTGTGATGAAAAAGCTAAGCCAGTTTTCTCATTAACTGGTAAACCATCAATATCTGCTCGGTAACCTATCGTTTTAGTCGGCTGTTTACCCGTCACTCTAACAAGTAGAGCAGTTGGCAAATTCGGTAAGGTTCGAATCTGCAAATATTGTTGGTTAAATTGACGAACAACTTGCAACAAATATTTTTGAGTTTCAAATTCATGTAAAGCCAACTCAGGTATTTGGTGCAGTTTTCGCCTGACTTGTATCAATTGTTTAATAGTTAGCATTGCCTCACAGCTTTCTTAAACCTTCTTCGACCTTCGTCTTGCCACTAGTTTTTTCATCACGCTCTTTAATTATTCTTGCTGGAACACCAGCAACAACACTATTAGCTGGAACATTTTTAGTAACCACTGCTCCCGCAGCTACCACGGCACCATCGCCAACTTGAACACCTTCCAAAACTACTGCATTTGCTCCAACCAGAACATTTTTTCCAATTCTAACCGGTTCGGCTGAAGCAGGCTCGACCACGCCAGCAATTACTGCACCTGCTCCAATATGACTGTTAGCACCAACAATTGCTCGACCACCTAAAACTGCATTCATATCAATCATGGCCTTTTCGCCAATTTCAGCACCAATATTAATTACTGCGCCCATCATTACTACAGCGTTCTTTCCGATGCTAACCTGTTCACGAATTAGCGCCCCTGGCTCAATGCGGGCAGAAATTGTCTTTAAGTCTAATAATGGAACGGCAGAGTTGCGGCTCCAGTTTTCAACTTGATAGTCATTTATTTTAGCTGCGTTCGCTCTTAAAAACGGTACTAAATCTTCCCAGTTACCGAAAACTACTCCACTATGATCTTCTAAAAAAGTTTTAACCTCAACGGGCCAATTTAATCCTGCTAAATCACCTTTAAGATAGACTTTCACAGGTGTTTTTTTAGGTGAATTAGCAATAAAATCAATAATCTCTGCTGCTGACATATTCTTCATCTGATAACCTCATTTCGCTTGATAATAACAATCGTGACTGACTAAATCATCATAAGTTTCACGTGTAACAACTTCCTGCGCTTGTCCGTTTTCGGCAAAAATAACTGCAGGACGTGGTACCCGATTATAATTTGATGCCATACTGTAGCCATAAGCACCAGTAGAAAGCACTGCAATCACATCGCCCGGCTTAGTAACAGGCAGTGGGAGTTTGTTAATTAAAATATCGCCGGATTCGCAATAGCGGCCAGCCAAATGAACAGTTTCTACTGTTTTAGCTATAGGGGCTCGCGCTAAAAGTGCTTCATATTTTGCCTGGTATAGAGCGGGACGAATATTATCTCCCATGCCACCATCAACTGCCACATAGGGCAATAGTCCAGGAACTTCTTTTCTTGACCCGATGGTGTATAAACTGTAGCCTGCAGCGCCAACAATTGAACGTCCTGGTTCAACCCAAACTTCTGGTACCTGTAATTGATATTGCTGGGCGCAAGTGCGTATTGTGTGAACTATTTGCTCTACAAAGGTAGCAAGCTCCAGCACTTGATCTTGAGCCGTATAACGAATACCAAAGCCGCCGCCTAAGTTGATTACGGACGGTTGATAATCATATTTTTGCGACCACTCATTAGCTAGTTTCATCAGCTTTTCTACTTCCAGACTAAAGCCCGCTGTTTCCAGAATTTGTGAGCCAATATGCGCATGGATTCCAATTAGTCTCATCTGCTTATTTTCTTGTACCTGTAAAAAGGCCTGCTCAGCCTGCCCCGATTTGACGTCAAAACCAAACTTGCTATTTTCCTGCCCAGTTTGATCGTATTCATGGGTATGCGCTGATATGCCAGGAGTTATTCTCAGCATTACCTGAACTTGACTGTCAGTAGTTGCTAAAACTTCTTTTAGCAACGTAATTTCATGGAAATTATCAAGAATTATCACACCAACATGATGTTGGACTGCCATTATTAACTCGGTTTTAGTTTTATTATTGCCATGAAAACTAATTCGGTCTGCAGGAAACCCCGCTTTAAGTGCAGTATAAAGTTCACCGCCTGAGACTACATCAATGTGCCCGTCAAGTTGATTGATTAGTTGATACATCGCAATTGCGGAAAAAGCTTTACTAGCATAACTAATTGCAAAACTAACATGCTGTTTTGTAAAAGCATCCCTAAGGGCATTAAACTGATGACGAATTTGTGTAACGTCATAAGCTACCAGTGGTGTGCCAAACTCTTTTGCTAAGTCTAATGCATCAACACCACCAATAACTAAATGTCCTGCTGCATTTGTCTGATAATAATCGCTCACTGCTATTTAATACCCCCGTAGTGTAACTAAAAAGGACTCCTTTGTGCGCGTAACACAAAAGAGTCCTTCAAATTAAAAATTATAATTTGATTCAATTTTGGCGATAGCGCTCCGCAAATCTAATATTTGCGACAGTCCGTAATCTATTGAATTACGTCCCAGCTTTTAACTACTGCAATAATTAATGCTTCGGCAATCTCCCCTTTCACTAGCTTCTTAATTTTTGCAGAAACTCCACTAGCTAATCTTGTCGATTGCGACCTCTTCGTTTTATTTATAAAAATATTAATATCATTTACCATATCTGTCAAGAAATTTTCATAAACAGTTAACTAAATATTTTATAAGAGCTGCTTAATCAACATTTTAGTTGCAGATTAAAATTAAAATGTTAAAATTCATTACTAATCAAATTTAAAAAAAGTTAATCAAGTAGGTGTACAGGAATGAAAGTTGTTAAGTTTGGCGGCAGCTCTTTAGCCAATGCCGAGCAATTTCAAAAAGTTATTAATATTATTAACGCTGATCCAACGCGTAAAGTAATCGTTACTTCAGCTCCCGGAAAAAGATTTGCCCAAGATATTAAGGTGACCGATCTGCTAATCAAATATGCTGAAAAAACTATAAATAAGCAAGATAGCGCTGAAATTCTTAAACAAATCTGGTCAAGATATCGGGAAATTGCGACTTTTTTTGGCCTTACGGCAACAGAACTTAAGCCTTTGTACGAAGAACTAGTAGAGTTACCAAATGGTGCCTATCCCAATCAGGCTTTTTTGCTTGATGCCTTCAAAGCTCATGGGGAGAGAGTCAATGCTCAGCTATTAGCGCTCATCTTACAAAAACAAAAGCTACCTGTTCGTTATCTTGACCCTAAAGCAGCAGGTTTTTTGGTAAGCAATGTGGCGGGTGACGCTCAGGTTTTAGAGCAAACTTATACTAATTTATTAAAATGGCGAGCTGTACCTGAATTATTAATCGTGCCTGGTTTTTATGGCATTACCACTAACGGTAATATCGCAACTTTTTCACGAGGTGGCTCTGACATTACGGGAGCTATATGGGCACGTGGAATTCAAGCCGATATGTATGAAAACTTTACTGATGTTAACGCAATTTATGCTGCCGACCCGCGTATTGTTGATCAGCCTCACGCAATTATAATCATGACTTATCGGGAACTACGAGAATTATCATATGCGGGTTTTTCAGTGTTTCATGACGAAGCACTGATTCCAGCCATTCAGGGCCACGTACCTATCAACGTCAAGAATACAAACCATCCCGAACTTCCGGGTACACTAATTGTTCCCGAAAAAGACGTTCGTCCTAAAAGTGTCATTACCGGAGTGGCAAGTTCAAACCATTTTTCTGCCTTATATTTGCATCGGTATTTGTTGAATAAAGAAACAGGTTTTACCCTGAAACTACTAGAAATATTTTACAAGTTCAACATTTCTTATGAACATATGCCATCGGGAATCGACGATTTAACTGTTATTTTTGATAAACGGCAGTTTACTGATGAATTGCGCGCACAAATGTGCCAAGAAATTAAAAAGATTATCCACCCTGACCAACTTGAGTGGATTGACGACTATGCCATTATCATGGTGGTTGGTGAAGGCATGCGTAATAAGATTGGTGCAATGAAAAGTATTACAACCTCGTTAGCAGATAAACACGTGGCAATTCATATGATCAATCAAGGTGCATCAAGAATCTCAATTATGTTGGGTACTAAAAAGGCTGATGCAGCAACTGCCGTTGCACAAATTTATCACCAGTTTTTTAACTAGTATTAAAGGAGTTTAACATGGTGCAAATACTAAAAGTTCATGGTTCACAGAACAAATTTTTCTTACTTGATCAAGCATTACTTAAAAAGCCGCTCACTAAAAAAGAATTGATATCTCTTGCTCAGCAGCTAACTAACCCGCAAACTGGTCCTTTAGGCGGAGCTGACGGCTTGCTAGTTGTCAGTGAATCGACTCATCCTCAAGCTTTGGGAAAAATGCAAGTTGTTAATGCCGATGGTTCTTTTGCCTCTATGTGTGGTAATGGTTTACGAACAGTTGGCCGCTATTTGGCCCAAAAATATCAAAAAAACTTGTTCAAAGTTGAAACTGAACAAGCTGATCTACGGGTTACCTGCCAGCCTGACTGGGCACCTGAAGTTAAAGCAGTCGGAGTCGAAATTAGCCCGGTTAGCTTTCAGCGGCAAGACTTACCTTTTGCTGGTTTAAATACGAAGCAATTAATTAATCAACCTGTGCCTGCATTTGCTCCCGACTTAAAATTTACTGCGGTAGCTGTGCCCAATCCACACCTAATCAGCATTGTTTCGCCAGAAATTTTAAATAGTAACCTGTTAGAAAAATTGGGCACACAGTTGAATCAGTCCAACCCTTACTTTCCAAATGGTGTCAATGTTAGCTTTGCCCAGATTATTAGCCCAAAGCACTTGTTTGTACGAACTTTTGAACGTGGAGTTGGCTTTACTAATGCTTGTGGAACTGGCATGTCAGCTGCTAGCCTGGTGTTTGCACTAACGCACTCTGAAGAAAAAATTTTTGAACAGCGACTTAAAGTTTCTAACCCGGGCGGTTTTGTTCAAACTATTGTTCATCAAGAAAAAAATCGCTACTGGATTGAACTAATTGGCAATGCAACGATTACGCATTATTTCGAAATCAGCGAAAACGAACTGCACCAAAAGTGCCTAAATTTTGAGCATTTAAACTACAAAGTCACTACCGAAGATGAATCATATCAAAGCTATCTTACCAATCAAACAGAGTAAACGATTTTCACTATATGGCAATTTTTACTTTCTTAAAATTAATTAATCCAAACAAGCATATTCTGCTAGAATATATGTGTAAGTTTTTGGTTAACACTCTTGAAAGAAGTAAATTAAAATGAATAAGAATAAAAAATTTTTAGTTCCTATGATTGCAAGTGCACTATTTTCTATTGGAATCAGCGGGTTTTCATGCAGCCAAAATGTTATGGCTGCTACAACTGCAGACACTAGCACAGCCTCTGTTAAAAATGCCGCAGGTTTAATGGATTTTATTGCTAAAAAAGGTCACTTAACTGCTGCTCAGAAAAGTGAAGCCAAAAAAGCGGCTAAAATGCTCAGAACTGGTAAGCTTGGCAGTCAAACTGCGCCGTCTTGGTTTAAGACTTATGTTTCTTTAAGTGATGCCGATGATGCGACAAGTAGCTCAAATGTTGTGGCCACTATTGCAAACCTTGAACAAGTTAACAAAGAAAGAGCAGCTATCGGTAAAAAGAAATTGAAAATCTCATTGATTTCTACTGCCATTTCAATGATTGATTGTGATTACCAAAAACGTGACTCGTTAGTTCATCCACAATATTATAAGCATGCTGGCAATATTGAAAATTTAGCCGCCGGTTCAGATCCCGTTAGCATGTGGATGAATGAAAAAGCTAACTGGCAATGGGATGTTCAAAAATCACCTAGTCTAACCCGCTACCAATTTTCACCAAATTGGAATAGTGCTACTTATAATCACGCTGTCTTAGGCACTAATGGCTATAAGACTGCTGGACATTACACTAATATTGTTAATAAGAAACATCGCGTGATGGGCATGGCTCACATGACCAAGAATCCCACTTATGGGTATGCGGATGCATACAATGCAACCAGTAAAGGAGCTAAAAGCGCAATTACACTAGCTAAATATAAATCATTAGTTAATAAGTGGTTAGCTAAATAACTATTTTTCCTCAAGGTAATGTAACTACAAGTTAGTATTTTAAATTAAGCCGTCTGAACTTTAGGCGGCTTTTTTTGCAAAATGCTTTTTCGCCAATTCGAAGTGCTTTTAAGGACTTTCATTTCTTTTTTGATGAAGTACAATATTCTAATAAAGCGATTACATTAAGAAGGAGTTTTAACTATGACTGAATCAGAATATCAAAAATTAGTTAATGATATGCGAAGAGATTTTAAAAAAGGCGATGACCAGCGAGATGCTGGTTTGCCAACACATATTCCTGAAGTAGATCGATTCGATGATATTCCTTACGGCAAAGATCCGAAATATCAGATACTTGATGTCTATTTACCAAGCAACCGCACTGACCATAAGTTGCCAGTAATTGTTAATATTCATGGTGGTGGCTGGGTGTATGGCACTAAGGAAACTTATCAATTCTATTGTATGGCATTGGCAAAAGAAGGCTTTGCAGTTATTAATGCTAACTACCGTTTAGCGCCAGATGTTGTATATCCGGGCGAACTTGACGATATTAATCGGGTCTTTCACTGGGCCGCAAAAGCTGAAAATGCCAAACAGTACCAGCTAGATTTAAACAATGTTTTTATTGTTGGCGATAGTGCCGGCGGACAAATGGGGGAGCAAATTTTAGCTGTCTACACTAACGACGAGTATCGTAAATACTTTGGCTATGACATTCCTAAGTTGAAAATCAAAGCTGCCGCACTGAATTGTGGTGCTTATTTCCTTACAGCTATTAACTCAATCGCTGGCGCTCCTGAAGCATATTTTCGTCCAGAAATTCGCTTAGCCGAGCATGAACAGCTTAACGTTGAACAATTTTTAACTACGAATTTGCCACCAATCTTTTTGATGACTTGCACTAATGACTTCTTACGTGACAATGCGTACATGCTGGCAGGTTACTTACGGGCAAAGGAAATTTTTCATGAAATTCACTTCTACGGTGATGATGAACATCGCCGTGGCCATGTTTTTCACGTTAATCAAAGAGATGATTTGGCTAAGCAATGTAACTTAGACGAGTTAAATTTTTTCCGTAAGTACTTAAACTAAAACTCCTATCGTTATAAAGTAATGGCTGGGCTATAAAGAAGTTCAGCTCGTCAGTCACACAACTTAACTCTTTTTAAATAATTTTAACCATAATAAAAGTCTTGCAAATAATTTATTACTAACTGCAAGACTTTTTGTTACTGCTTTTTGCTGCTTTTAGAAAGCCAAAACATTAATAATGGCAAAATCACAAAGCCAAAAACCATCATCATGATTGCATACCAGTTAACGCCAACTACTTGGCCATTTTCAATTATGCCAAACTGGGCTTGCCAGTTGTAGTTGACAAGTAAGAAAATAACTAGAATAATCGACAAAACTGGAACAAAAATATCGGTCCAGATATTTTTTGATGCCGGTAAAACTGGTTCCTTGTTTTTACCGTAATAAAAACAAATTACGGCAAGTGGAACAATGATAAATCCTAAAAATCTAACCATTGCACTTAAAGTAATCAAGTTAACCATGTTGTACTGAAAGGCAAGCGGTACTAAAATCGCTAAGGCCTCTGAAATAAAAAATGTTCTAATTGGAAAATTGTTTTTTGTTCTTTTGGTAAGTGAAGACGGTAGCTGATTTTCACGTGCCATTGCCTCTAAAATTCGAGGTGCATTAAAACTGGAAGCGACATTAATTCCTAGCATTGATACTAATGCACCCACTAAGATTACATTACGCAAAATCTCATTATCAAAGATTGCGCTAATAGCCACAACTTGCTTAGTTGTCATCAAGGCTTTAGGATTTAAAATAAGTGCAACTGCCACAACACCAATGTAGATTGCAGCAATCACAAAAATGGCTAGCGGAATGGCTCTAGGCAGGTTTTTTTCAGGTTCTTGCATATCATCAGAGCCTGAAGCAACAGACTCAAAGCCAGTAAAAGCATAAAAAGCTGATACGATAGCCATTACGAAGCCTGTGGTAGTTAATGTAGGGACAATTTTATGACCATTTTGCGTAATTTGATCAACCATTGTCAGGTTATGGGAAACGCCCGTCGTTATCAATAAAACTACTCCAGCAACAATAATCAATATCAAAGCAGAAAGTTTACCAGCGGTAGCAATGTTCATTACCAACTTAACAAACCTTTGTCCAAACAAGTTGATTACTGTAATTATGAGCATTAAAACCAAAAACCCAATAGTAACGTTCACGATACTATCTGGATTACCACCAAAAATTGAAATAGTCGATTTAATTACTCCAACCGCCATTACACCCCAAGCAACGCTCGCCGAAAAATACCTTAATATACCAATATAAAAACCGATATTATCGCCAAAAGCTGCCTTGGCATAGGCATAAGAAGCACCAGATTTAGTCACATATTTCGCTGCCGCAGAAAATGAAACAGCTAAAACAGCGGCAAAAATAGCTGCAATTAAGTAAACCAAAAGTGACTTACTACCGGCCTGACTAACAACACTTCCTGGTGTTAAAAAAATTCCTGATCCGATAATTGAATTGATTGCCAATAACACTATCGACCAAAAACCTAGCTTATCACTTGTTCTATTATCTATCTTCATAATTAATCTTCTTTTACTTAGCTTTTTCAACTAAAAACTTAAACAAATTGTTCATGTACTTAGTATCAGGATTTTTGTGTAACATCTCCGGGTGCCATTGAACAGCTAAAATTGTACCCTCTTTATTTTCTAGCCCTTCAGGAACGCCATCGCTTGCGCGTGCAACCTCAATTAGATCACTTGCAACATTTTTAATTAACTGATGGTGAAAAGAATTAACTAAAAATTCGGTTTTACCCAGAGTTTTCGCAAGTAAGCTGCCTTCTTTTACTCTCATACCATGTGTTGGCAAATCCGGAGTATGACCTTGATCATGCTTTAAGGTTTGTTCATTACGATAAGCAACATCCTGGTAAAGACTGCCACCATGTGCAACATTGATAATCTGAGCCCCTCGACAAATGCCCAGAATAGGCTTACCCATCTTTTCAGCAATTTTCAAAAGTAACATATCAAAATGATCGCGTGCTGGCCAAATCTCACCAATATTTGGTTTTAGCTCTTCTCCATAAAGGTGGGGATCAACGTCATGCCCACCTGAAAGAATCAAAGCTTGAACATGTTCCATTTGACTTTTAATTACTTCTTCATTCGCAGTATACGGAATAATATATGGTACGCCTCCGTTTTGCACAACTGAATCCACATAATCTTCATTAACATAGCTACGACGGTACCCAAGAAATAGACCAGAATCATCAATCATTTCAGAGCCAGCAATACCTATAATAGGTTTAGTCATTTTTTCACCTGCTTTTAAATTAATCTACTTACTTTTAATAAATACATTATAGCAATAAAAAACTCAAATCTGGATTTATATGTTTGAAGCCGAAACTGATATTAGTAAATAGTTTTTTTAAAAAAACACTTGGTTAACTGAAAAGTAGTTCAATTGCTAATATTAACAGCTGTGCTAGAATTTCTTAATAGAAACATTATTATTTTATAGTTGATTACGTTTTGCTATTAACGCGAGGATCATCATGACATTATTTAATAAAGTTCTTCGGCAACAAAAAATTCTGTGGGTAACTTTACTTGTTTTAGTTTGTGTTAGCATTATTTGCCAGTCTTTTCCGCAAATAACTGATGTCAACTGGCAAACTATTCTTTCTTTATTCAGCCTAATGCTCGTAACTCAGTATCTAATTAAAATTAAGGCACTAGACTATTTAAGCCAAAAAATCATTGATCTAGCAAACAACGAGCGCCAAGTTACACAGCTATTAGTATTGCTGGCAGCGGTTTTAGCCATGTTTTTAACTAATGACGTAGCCATTCTCAGCTTGATTCCTTTGTTTCTAGTTGTTCACAAGCAAATTCATGGTTCCTTTGTTTGGCCGCTAAGCTTAATTACCATCTCAGCTAACTTAGGCAGCGCCTTAACGCCATTTGGTAACCCCCAAAATCTTTATTTATACAACCACTTTAAGCTAAGTATTGGTAATTTTCTTAACCTGTCTTTTCCACTAACAGCTACCAGCTTTGTTTTATTAGCAGCCGCGACTTGGATGGTTCCTAAGACCCCATTATCCCCAAAGTCAGAAATAAAATATACTTTAAAGCCACTACAATTGTTTGCTGCATTATCTCTACTTGGACTTACATTACTAGGGGTTTTACATTTTATTCCATTAGTCTACACTTCAGTTGCAGTTTTATTAGCTATTTTAATACTAGATCATTCAATCATAACTCGAGTCGACTATGGCACCTTATTAACCTTTATCAGCTTTTTTCTAATCGTTGGGATATTGGGAAGAAACCTGCAAATCATCAACTTAATTACACTCTTTTTAAAAAAAGGTGCAAAGACAACATATTGGACCGGCATTATCCTAAGCCAAATTATTAGCAATGTACCAGCTACATTTTTAATTGCAAAATTTTCAACTAATATTGCTGCGATTTTTTTAGGTGTTAATGTGGGTGGATTAGGAACTCCTATTGCCTCATTTGCTAACCTACTAGCCTTAAAACAAGCCCATGTCCATAATTGGCAAGTATTAGGTGGTTTTTTAGGAGTTAACTTTGGTTTTTTAATTATTTTAGCCTTAATTATCCTGCTGTTTATACCTTAACTATTGCCCTTGACCAGATAGCTTGGCAATTTTTTGTTTAATTTCTTGTAGCTCAGCAATCGTTACACTCGGATCCGCAATTAATTGAGCTAGTTTGTATTTCAACAAACTTAACTCACTATCTTCCTGTAAGCCCAATTGGCGATTTTTACTTGAGGTTAGCACCAATTTGTGATTATCGATACGCCAAGTTGGAAAATCCAAAGCTTTCAAAAAATTCTGATCATGAGAAACTATAATTACCGAAAAGGGATAATTTATTAGAAATTCTTCGACTGCTTTGATTGAAGGTAAATCTAGAAAATTAGTTGGTTCATCAAGAACTAACAAATTATGTTCACCTAATAAAGCTCTTGCTAACTTAAAACATATAAGTTGTCCACCACTTAAATCGCAAATCTTGCTGGTCAAAAGGTGCCTTAAGTGCAAGTCGCTTAACAATTTAAGGCTATCTTCTCTATTAAAAATTGAGTTTTTAATGATTTCAGCTTGTAGCGTTACACTCTTGTTTATGTCATTAGTCAAGTTTTGAGTAAAGAAACCTATTTTAACTTTGGGATTAACCCATTCATTGATTCTATGATGAACTAGTTGATTTAAAAAAACTGACTTTCCACTCCCATTAGGTCCAATCAAGGCAATTTTTTGACCATTTTTAATTTTTATTTCCTGGGAAATACTAAATAATTCTTTTTCAGAAATTATCACCTTCTGGGGTTCAATTCGAAATAAGCTGCTATTCTTTTCAATCTGAATGCCAATATGTTTGATATTCTTAAGCGTAATTGGATGGCGTACTTGCGGTTTGCTAATCCGTGCAGTTGAAACTTCGATGCGTTTTTTTAGAACTTTATTAGTACGAAGTAATTTGCGTTCCTTACCACCATAGTCTCTTGTCTTCCATTCAGATCTTGATTCCCCTCGTTTGGGTTTATCAGCATGAAAAGCTTTAGTTTCTTTTCGCCGCTGCGCTACTTTTAACTTAGCAATTCTTTTTTGTTGCTCTTCATATTCATTAATCTTTTTTTGTTCTTGTTTTTTAATCGTAGTTTCGAATTCTTTAAAGGTACCTTTGTATTCACTGACTTTTCTGTCGTTTAAAAGCCAAACAGTATTTACTGTATTTTCCAATAAGTTTTGGTCATGGCTAATAATAATTATTGGATTGTGAACACTATTTATCAGTTTCATTAGCCATTCTTGTTGGTCAATATCTAAATTTGAAGTTGGTTCGTCAAGTAAAAGTAGACCATTCTTTTTGTGGGTAGCTTTATTAAATGCGGATTTGATAACTTCTTTTTCATTTTCACCACCGCTTTGTTCGTTATAAGACAGTACCTGTGGAACCATGACAATTGGGCAGTTGCGTCTAATCTGTCCAGTAACACTGAAAATGGTTTGTTCCTGGTTTATGACCTTAAATAATGTTGTTTTACCAGCACCATTTTCACCAATCAAGCCAATTTTTTGTCCTTCATTGACACTTAAATTTGTTATCTGCAGCAATTTTTCGTTTCTATATTCAAGGGCTAGCCCATTTATTTTGATGTATTCCATACTTAACACCTACTTTTTTGTAAAGAAAAAGCACTGATAACCAAATTACCTACGTTTTGATTAGCAGTACACAAAAAAGCCAGTATTCAAGCCAAATACGCCCTTAATGAGTTAATACTAATTTCTGATTATAGGCAAAAGTGCGTACAGAAAACGCAGATTGGTTACCAATCTTTTTTTGCTTATTTATAGAATCAGAAATTAATTTTTCATTTTGGCCGTATCCTCTTTTCTTAAGTTGTCTTTAATATATCATATTAATTTCATTTTGCAATTTAAATTTTGGGATTTACTAGATACAATGGTTATTCAACCTTTTCAAAAACTTCACAAACCATCGGCGCTTGAGGATAAAAAGTGCGATTTTTACTTTCATATTCTTGCTTAAAAAATTCGTCATGGATTTGGCGCCATTCTTCAAAAGTACCTTCGCCTTCGTGATAAGCATGTTCAGCAGAAATTTGATTGTAGGGAACAATTTCCACCACCTTTTCGCGAACCACACAAACTGGCTCACCAGCGCCATCAAGAATAACACTTAGTTCTCCAACTTTAGGTAACGGTTCTTCTCCATAGAATTCATAAGCTGACGTAGTTGCAGTTTTTATGCCACAGTTAACCTTATCTGCTAAATTATCTTCGTCCGTTCCAAACGACCATGCATCGTACGGCGTGTCTTCAGCCCAATTATGTTTTTGGCAAAAAATTCGCCAAAATTCTGTTATTGCTCGTTTCATTAATTACCCCATTTTGTTATTGCTTATCCATAAATTTATTAATTAAGCGCTTTTTCCATCACAACAAATCTGTATGTGCCACCATTTGACTCCGTGTCTTCAGTACCCGTAGTCTG
The DNA here is from genome assembly GCF_059900815.1 of Lactobacillus sp. C449L. NCBI lineage: Bacteria > Bacillati > Bacillota > Bacilli > Lactobacillales > Lactobacillaceae > Lactobacillus > Lactobacillus sp. C449L. The sequence continues at coordinate 346,676 of NZ_JBWXGA010000002.1, forward strand.
ATAACCTGCTTTCTGATAGACTTTTTGAGCACGTTGATTAAACTCAGCTACTGACAAAATAATTTTTTTATATTGATGCTTTTGTTCAACAAAATCTTGGATAATTTTCATCAAAGTTAATCCGCGGCCGTGACCAGTTAGTTCAGGCGCCATACCAAGGCCAACTTCTACTTGGCTTGGTTCTTTTTCAACCGGGTCTAAGCAAAAGAACGCAGTAAGTTGACCATTCTCATCTAAAATTTGGAAATAATGATCTGATCTTAACTCAGGCGTGACAATTTCTTCATAATCCTCTGGGTCATTTTTCATGTCATAAAACGCATAATCGCCATCATAATGCCAGTTATTTGCAATTACTTCAGCATTTTTTTGCGATAGTTGCTCGACTCGACTAAATTCACTTTTCATTTTAGCTCCCCCTATAATAGTTAAAGAATACGATACAAGCCCTATAAAATCAAATTTATATAAACAAAAAGTCCTTACTTGCTGACACAAGTAAGGATGTTCTTTAGTATCATTTTTTAATTAATTGGTTGACCGCCAGTTACACCATAAACTTGCCCAGTAATGTAACTTGCCATATTTGAAGCTAGGAAGATATAAACAGGAGCCAACTCATCTGGTTGACCTGCCCGATTCAGAGGTTCCTCATGTCCAAACTCTGGAATGCCCTCTTTTGGCTGACCGCCACAAACTTGTAATGGTGTCCAAATTGGACCAGGAGCAACACTGTTAACCCGAATTCCCTTAGGAGCCAATTCCTGTGAAAGGTTAATTGAAAAGTTGACAATTGCTGCCTTGGTTGCTGCATAATCCAACAAAATTGGTGTAGGACTAAACCCTTGTACTGAAGTTGTTGTCAAAATGACGCTGCCTGGTTTCATATGAGGAACAGCAGTTTTTACCATTTCATACATTGAAATAATGTTGACTTCGAAAGTGTCATGAACACTATCTATCGATAGTTCTGCTAGGCTATTTGTGTGCTGCTGAATCGCTGCATTCATCACCAGCAGTTCCAGACTACCAAATTCTTTCAATGCTTCCTTGACAACACGTTCGGCTTCACCACGTTTGCGAAAATCTGCCGGAAGCAGAGCCGCCTTACGACCTGCATTTTCAACCAGCTTTGCTACTTCTTTAGCATCTGATTCTTCTTCTGGCAGAAACTGAATAGCAACATCGGCGCCTTCTTTAGCAAAACCAACTGCAACAGAACGACCGATCCCAGAGTCACCACCAGTAACTAATGCATGTCTCCCCTTCAGTAAATCATGGCCTTCATAGTTTGCCATATCACCATCAGGCTGCGGATCCATTTTGCTCTGAATTCCCGGATATTGCTGTGATTGTCCTGAAAACTTACCATCATGATAACGGGTTAACGGATTTGTTAGGTTATTATCCATAGTTAAAATCTCCCTTCTTAAATCCACCCTCAATGTACAGCGTTTGTATTATTAAAACAAAATATATGCTCATAAATGCACACTAATCATATTTTTTGCTGTCTGGCGGTTTTCGTTTTATGATGGAAATAAGAGTTCTATACTCAAGGAGGTTATACTTAATGATTAAAGCTTATAAGAAGTTCTGGAGCAATATTTTTAATTTTTCAGGTCTTGCTAGTCGTTTTGAGTACTGGGTTCCGGTGATTATTAACTGGATTTTAGGCTTTATTTTAATGGCAATTGTGCAGGCGATTTTAGGCCACTCAATCGAAGACATTTATACTTGGGGTGATTGGAGCGCAAAAACTGGGTCACTGATAATTAGCTTTGTTGTTTGGCTTGCAACTTTGTCTATAAGCTTTCGTCGCCTACATGATTCAAATCATTCGGGTTGGTGGATTTTGGTTAACATTCTGCCGTTAATTGGGCAGTTATGGTTTATCATCTTGCTACTTTTGCCTTCTCGCCAAAATCGTTATCAAAAGTGATTCGAACTAGAAACTTAAATCTATCATTTTGACATAAAGTGCAATTAATACGCTATTGTAGTGCATTATTGCACTTTTTGTCTGCCCGCTAAAATATCTTCAAGCCATGCTTTACGATCACTCTGGCAAACGTTTAGGCTTTGCTTTTTGGCTGCCTCGTTGTAAAAATTGATTTTTCGATCAATTATTTTCATTGATTTATTCAATGCTGCAATTTCTTTAGTGACTTTTTGCTTTTGCTCTAAAAACAATTTTTTACGCTTCTCAACCGAATTTAGACCATCATCAGCTAACCTTAGATATTCCTTGATGTTTTTTAAGGACATGCCGGTTTCTTTCAAGCAAATAATGGTATTAATTGTCATTAAATCAGCGGGTTCAAATTCTCGAATACCATTTTCATCACGCTTAACAAAGTTTAGTAAGCCAATTTTTTCGTAATAACGCAAAGTGTACGTGCTGACCCCCAGCAATTCACTAACATCTTTGATTCGATATTTTTTCATAGTTTTCTCCTTACAGTTAACTACAACTGTCAATACTATCAGCTGATTATTTTCTAATCAAACCACAAAAATGATAACACTGATTAAGTAATAATATTACTATTTTTTAGTGCTTAGACACTTATAAAAACATTTGACTTAGAGTAACTCGAAGGCCATATAATCATCTTTAGGTATTAAAAGGAGGTCACGAATGAACTTTTTGATTTTAGCCGCAAACGGCCAAATTGCGCAGATTGTTGAACAACGCATCCTGAACCAGCCTGATTTTGCAGATGTTAAACTGACGCTGGGCCTGCGCAACCATCAGCGTTTGTCTAAATTAGAACCTGATGCTCATGTTTTGGAAGTTGATTTAACCAAATTAGACGATGTTAAAAAAGCAATGCATAATCAAGACATGGTATTTGTTGCTGTTGTAGACCATACAACTGATAACATAATAACTAAAAATGTAATTACGGCTATGAAGGACAACAACGTTTCCCGCGTACTATTTACTAATATTCTAGGAATATATAACGAAGTCGGTGGTGAATTTGGTCGCTGGAATCACGAATATACCCTTCCGGGTTTACAAACAGCAATTAACTCTGACAAGCTCCTTGCCGAATCTGGTTTGCAATACACCACATTGCGCCTTCCTTGGCTTAATGATCGCGATGAAATCAAATACACAATTACGACGCGAAATGAACCGTATGACGGTGTATCTGGTTCACGTAAGAGCATTGCGGATGCCATTATCAAAATGATTCTCAACCCCAAGCTTTATGTGAATGACAGTATCGGTATAGCTGATCCTGACACTCAAGGCGAGGATCGCCCAGTATACTAAAATGTTTTTTAAAAAAATGAATTACAGGAGATATTGCTAAATGAAAGCAGGAACTTTTATTAAACCAGGAAAAGTTGAATTACGTGAATATCCAATGCCTGAACTTAAAGCTGAAGATGATGCAATTTTAAAAATTGTTTGTGCTTCAGTCTGTGGCTCAGACTTATGGTGGTTTAGAGGAATATCGCAGCGCGAATCCGGCATAACTACCGGTCACGAAGCTCTTGGCGTTGTTGAAAAGGTTGGTGCAAATGTAACTAATGTTAAACCTGGTGATTTTGTCGTTGCTCCTTTCACCCACGGTTGTGGTCACTGTGCAGCTTGCCTAGCTGGCTTTGACGGAAATTGTCTTAACAAAAGTAATGAAGTTAATGGTGGCTACCAAGGCGAATATCTTAGATTTTTTAATGCGAATTGGGCATTAGTTAAAATTCCGGGTACCCCTGAGGATTATTCCGATGATCAGCTGAAAGATTTAATGACCCTGTCTGACGTCATGGCCACCGGCTATCATGCGGCTACCAATGCGGAGGTTAAGTCCGGAGATACTGTTGTTGTTCTTGGTGATGGTGCAGTTGGTTTGTGCGGTATCATTGCTTCCAAAATGCGTGGCGCAAAAAGAATAATTGCTATGAGCCGGCACGAAGACCGCCAAAAACTAGCAGTCGAATTTGGCGCAACCGCTATTATTCCTGAACGTGGAAGCGAAGCTGTTAAGCGGGTAATGGATTTAACTAATGGTGCTGGGGCTGACGCAGTTTTAGAATGTGTTGGAACTAATCAAGCGGTTGAAACAGCTCTTGCAGTTGGACGCCCAGGCGCTGTAGTTGGTAGAGTTGGCGTGCCGCAAAATCCTAAAATTGATACTACCAAAATGTTTTGGAACAATATCGGCATGCGTGGCGGCATTGCTTCAGTAACTACCTATGACCGGAAAGTTTTACTTGATGCGGTTTTAAAAGGAAAAATTCATCCTGGCAAAGTCTTCACTAAGACTTTTCGTTTAGATCAAATTCAAGCAGCCTACGAAGCAATGGATCGTAGAGAAGCTATTAAGTCTTTAGTGATTGTTGATCATAAATAGTTTTTCTATTGCTAGCATGCCTTGCTTTAGTTAAAAAGGAAGTAGTTAAAATTATTATTTTTATTAATGCCAGTCAAAATTCAGCAGGAAATACTAGTCGCATGGGACAAGATTTCTTGCGTGGTCAAGACTACAAGCAAATCAACCTATTAGATTATAAAATCTATCAAATTAATCAAGAATATTCTGACGATCAATTTGCAGAAATATTTACGCAACTGCAAAAAGCCGACTGGATTGTTATGGGAACCCCAGCTTATTGGCACTATATGAGTGGCTACCTTAAGACATTTATTGAGAGAGTTGGCCAAAGTCCAAAATTTGATTCTTTAGCTGGAAAAAAGATATCAGTATTTATCCAAGGAACTGACCCCACTGATGCAATTGGACCTGTAACTACCGTAATTAAACGCTTTGCTGATGTTGCTAATATGACTTACGTTGATATCCAAGACAATTTTACAAAATAAACTATTAAAATGTTTCACGTAAAACAATAAAGCGGCCTTTACGTTTTCTGTAAAGCACAGGCAATAACCCCAGCTATCTATAAATCCACTAAGCTGTGTTTGTGTTAAATTTAATCTACATTAATCAAACAAGTTTTCTTTACAATAAAAGCAGAGCAACCTTCAGAAAAGTGCCCTGCTTTTTAAGCATATCAGACTAGTTAACAACCTCTCCTTGCTATAATGAGCAAAGGGAGGTAGATATTATGCGTATTAAAAAGCACATTGTTAATTGGCCTCAAAATTTTATACATGCTCGACCAGTTAAGCAATGGTTCAAGAAAATCGAGCAAGCAACTAATCAGCTACCGCTAATTTGGCGAAAATTGGAAGACCGTAGCTACTCCTGGGATTTATCAGGTTTAAAACAGCTTCAAAGCTTGTTACAAAGTTCTGCCAAACATAGCAAAAAAGTTCAAATACAACTTAAAAAATTATCGCAAGAGGCTAACTCTCAGCTAATCCCCATTTTTAAAAGTCAAACATTTCTAAATGCTCTTGCTCACGAAATGAAGCTTTCTCACCGAACTATTAGCACTATTCCTGCTTTGTTAAATAAATTTGCGCAAACCGAAACTCCGTTTTCATCTACAAACCTACTTATTTTAGTGCTTTTTGTTGCGTTTGGTACGCAAGTACCACTAATTATTAAAGGGTCATTCAATGCGAAAAAAGCACTTTTTACAGTTACTACCGTGTTGGATTACGTTACGACAGCTATTCAGTTAGCTAAACATTTTCAGAAAAATAAAGCGCAATAAGGTTGGAACAATATTCTAATCTTTTTTATTTTCTCTTTTCATACCATCGAACAGCTCCTGGAACGGCAATACAAATCAAAACACTACCACATACTTGCAAAATCCTAACTCCCCAATTGTTTTGTATATCTGTCGGAACGAGTAGCGAATATATAAAACCGTATATGAACATAACTACTCCTACTGCCACACCAGCATGCCAGTCCAAGTCTTTTTTTGGTTTATGTTTAAATTTGTCTTTTAGCTTTCGTGTCATTTTTAGTTCTCACTTTTTAAGAAGTAAATAATTTTGTTATTGCCAGCCACATGGTAGTGTAATCCAGTTCAAATCAAACCAAAGACCACCTTTTACCTGACTGGTTATAATTGAATTTATAACTGCACCAATGGCTGACGCAGCAATTGCGGCACCCGGACTGCCCGTGCCATAACTAATAAGTCCAATAATACCTGAAATACTTCCTGTAAGAGCACCTTTAACAAGCTCCTTATCTAATACACTCTAATATAATTCCAACCAACTGTAACTTTATTTACGCCGTAATGATAGTGACTACACGTTTGAAGTCCTGAATTCTGAAGACCTGAATTTTGTGTTGATGGTGGTAAAACTCTAACTGATTTTCCAGAATCAATAACTTCAAACTCTAAACTTGCAGTTTTGGTAGTTTGGCTTATTACAAGAGATGATTCACTAATAAATTGATTAGCACTAGCTATTTGTGCTTTAGTAGAATTATATTCAGATGAAGTAATAGCATTTTTTACTTCATCATTTGGATTAATTTTGTCCACTATATTTTGAGTTAAAACCTCATTTGGTTGATTAGAAGTAGAAGCTGCTGCCAATAATAAAGTGTTTGATCAAAATAGTGCTGATATTGCTTTATTGAAGCGTTTCATGATTTTTGCCTCCTTTGTCGAAAGCAATAAGTAATAATAACTATATTTTTTAAAAAACATATATGATTAAGCTAAATATAATCTATTATATTTATAAAGTCAAAACAATTATGAAATAACACCATAGTTTAATAATTAAGAAAAGCCACAGGAAAACAAAAAACCAGTCCCAGCAATACTTTGGCTGCTATTGGGCTGGTCTTTTTATTTACTAATTTATATGTTTTCTCTTTTCATACCATCGAACAGCTTCTGCCACGGCAATACAAATCAAAGCACCACCACCTGTTTGCCAGAGTATTTCTTCCCAATAGTCATGTATAACTTTCTGAATGAGTAGCGAATATATAAAAACGCATATGAACCCAATTGCTCCTGCTGCCACAACTGCATGCCTGTCAAAGTCTATTTTTGGTTTATGTTTAAATTTGTCTTTTAGCTTTCGTGTCATTTTTAGTTGTCTCCTTTTTAAGAAGTAAATAATTTTGTTATTGCCAGCCACATGGTAGTGTATATCCAGTTAATATCAATCCAAAAGCCACCTTTAATTTGACCGCTTACAAGTGAACGTATAAAATCTCCAATGAGTGCTTCAGCAGTGTTCGTAATGGCTGGAGCATCTCCCAATAATAGAGCTGATATTACTTTATTAAACCGTTTTACGATTATGTCTCTTTTACCGGAAACATTAGAAAATAATAACTATATTTTTACAAATTTGCATATGTTTAGCCTAAATATAATCCAGTATATTTAGAAAGTCAAAACAATTAAGGAATAATACAATATTTAAATAATTAAGAAAAAGCCGGCAAACAAAAAGACCATCTCAACAATAACTTCGGCTAGTTATAGGATTGGTCTTTTAATTGCTTCGTATGCTTTTCACTATCTTGCAATGTTTGTTGAATTACAAAATACTAAATTAATATATTTATTGTTTGTCATTATTCGAATCACTCCACATTTACGGTATTATAAAAAAAGTTACACTGGCTAATATCCGTATCACGATAACAGCAGATATTTTATGTAGTACACTTGAAAGCTAGAGAAATGCAAATAGACTATTGCTTTGTCAATTAACATCAGCAAGAAAAAAGATGACAGAACAAGGCTTACAACTAAAAAAGTTTCTAGTCTGCTTTAAAGCCAAAATGTCAAATTTCGATTGATCTGTGTTTTTGTCTATATTCTTTTGGTGTTGCACCAAACTTTTTTAAAAATTTGTCGTAGAAAAAAGTAGTGTTTTTAATACCTGTATCTAGCATAATATCTGTAATCGACATTGATGTTTCGGTTAAGAGAAACTTTGCTTTTTTTAGCTGAGCATCAATTTTAATTTGCGTAAAATTCTTACCAGTTGCCGTCACCAACAATTTATAAATTGTACTAGCAGAAAAATGAAATTTCTCCGCCAATTCATTTAAAGAGCAATTGCCATCTTTGTTCTCTATTTCCTGAAGTATCTTCAATACATTTCTATCATTACGATCAATTATTAGGTTTTGGCTGACATCACCAACTAAACGGCTTAGAAAGAAAAAAAGCACTGAGCAATAACTTTCAATCACATGGATACTATTCGCTTTAGGAAAATAATGTTCTTGTAAAATCATGTCAAATACAGCAGCAAATTCAGGAATTTTAGAAGTATGAAAGATCAAAAAGTTATCAAAACTTTTTTTACCTATGACTGCATTTAATAAAAATTCGCTTAAGACATCCGAGCCATTAAACTGAGACAAAAAAATAGATGAGAAAAATTCTTTTTTGAAAATAATGTTGAAAACTATATCATCTTTTTTTTTATACTCAGCGCTATTCACAACATCGGTGTCTAAAATACACACATCCCCTTTTTTTAGAGTTATTCGCTTTCCATTAATTAAAAACGTACACTTTCCCGAATATACATAATTCATTTCCATATCTTTATGCAAGTGGGATGGAATAGTAGTATATCTTGTTTCTCTAATCATTCCCACATTACATCCCTTTAGTGTATTAACGAAATCAAAAAAATACACCTTTTTGCCATTATAATTTTTTGTTTTCAATGATTTATAGAATGGGCTCAGCGTATTTTTATTCTGTATATGCCATTTCTCACTAACGGTAGTTTGATAAATTCTTTTATTTAGTATTTTGTTAATCATTATTTTATTGAATATGATAAAGTAATAAAGCAATTATGATATTTTAAAAAACATTTACTCCTTCTATTATAACATTGTAAGCGGTATTAGCAATTAAATAGAAGAGGGCAATACATGATAAAAAAAGATTATGATAAAAAGTATTTACTAGGCGGGGCAATTTCATGTTCTCAAGCAGATGGAGGGTTTAATGAAGGCGGAAAAGGTATTTCCACTCAAGATTTACGGTATCTAGATTCTACATGGACACCAGAAAAAATAGAAGAAAAGCATCAAAATAATCCATTTTCAAAAGAAGAATATAGTAATGCTCTTAAGGACAATAAGACAGACTACTATCCTTTTAGGCGAGGCATTGACTTTTATCATCACTACAAAGACGATATTAAATTATTTTCCGAACTGGGATTACAAATTTTTAGAACATCAATTAGTTGGTCAAGAATTTTTCCAAATGGAGATGAAAGCCAACCCAATGAAGAAGGCATTAAGTATTACCGCGATATGTTTTCCGATTTTCAGAAAAGTGGCATTAAAGTTTTTGCAACAATGGTTCATTACGACATCCCTGTTAACTTAGTAGAAAAATATGGTGGTTGGAAAAACAGAAAAATTATCAAATTTTTTGAAAGATATGTAACCGTTTTATACGAGCGTCTTGGTGACTTAGTTGATTATTGGCTGCCATTCAATGAAATTAACGCAGCAAAATTTTCCCCTTGGGATGGCGTTTGCTTAATTCCTGGTTCAGAAAAAGATATGGATCAAGAGATTTTTCAATGTTTACATCATCAGTTTTTATGTAGCGCCAAAGCTGTTCAATTAGGTAGAAAACTAGTTCCAGGAAAACCAGTAGGTGCTATGATTGCACGCTTTACAACCTATCCAGCAACATCAAAGCCAGAAGACAACTTGCAAGCTATACAAGACGACCAATATTCAAATTGGTTTTATCTAGATGTACTTGCACGGGGCTATTATCCAGAGTACATGAAACGATACTTCAATAAGATCAATGTCCATGTTCACTTTGAACCAGGCGATGCAGACTTACTAAAAGATGGAACTGTTGAATTTGTTTCGTTTTCCTACTATTTTTCACAAGTATCTACAAATGAAGCGAACTGGGAAAAAACAGCTGGAAATTTGATTATGACTAAAAAAAATCCATATTTAAAAGCGTCAGAATGGGGCTGGCAAATTGATCCAATTGGTTTACGTTTCACTTTAAATCAAATTTATGATCGCTACCATTTACCAATTATTGTTGCTGAAAATGGGTTAGGTGCTCTCGACGAATTAACAAAAGATTATAAAGTACATGATGATTATCGAATTGCTTATCTGAAAGCCCATATTGATCAACTTGACGAAGCCGTTAAAGATGGAGTCGATCTAATCGCTTATACCATGTGGGGAATTATTGACATTGTTTCATGCGGTCCTTTAACAATGGATAAACGATACGGTGTTATATACGTTGATTTAGATAACGGGGGCAAGGGTACTGGCAAACGCTATAAAAAAGATTCTTTCTACTGGTACAGGGATAGGATTAAACAGCACACTAAGAAACAATAAATTCAAAAGTAAAAAGGAGGTATCGATATGGATAAAAAGGAGTTAGCCCAAAAAATTATTAATTTTCTTGGAGGGCCTGAAAATATTAATAACTATTGGCACTGTGTTACTAGACTAAGGTTTACAATTGATAGAGATGAAAAAGCTAATCTATCTGAAATCGAAAAATTACCTGGAGTTTTAGGAACTACCATTAAAAACAATCAGTATCAAGTTGTCATTGGACCTAGTGTAGATACACTATTTTTAGAAATAGAAAAAATTTTAGGTGGTGTAAACAAGAATAGCAGAGATACTAACAAAACATCATCACACAAGATTAATGGAAAAATAATTTTAGATGTTATTTCTGGTGTTTTCCAGCCAATTTTACCTGCCTTAGTTGCTGGAGGGATGTTGAAAGGAATATTAGCAATCATTTTAGCCTTTTCTCCTACACTTGAAAAAAGCACTACAATGGCACTGTTCAGCTTGATTGCTGATGTCCCATTTTACTTTTTGCCTTTTTTACTAGCAATCTCTTCAGCAAGAAAGTTTAAGTTAAATGAATTTTTAGGTATTTGTATGGCTGGAGCCATACTTTATCCTACCTTTGTAGCTAAAATTGCTAGCGGAAATTCTGGATTAACTTTATTTGGACTAAAAATACCAGTTTTCAATTATGCCAATTCAGTTTTTCCAGTAATTTTAGGCGTAGGACTCATGGCCATAATTTATCACTTCATAGACCGTTTTATTCCTGACGTTCTAAAACTGGTTGTCGTCCCGGCTATTACTTTAATTATAGCTGTGCCAATTGCAATGTGGGTTTTGGCTCCCCTAGGCGCTTATGGTGGCTTATATTTAGCAAAGGGCATTGTATGGCTATTTAACAAAGCTGGATTATTAGCCGGATTTCTGCTGGGATTTTTCATGCCGCTGATCGTTTTGACTGGTATGCATCAGTCAACTTCACCAATTCAAATACAAAACATTGCAACTTTGGGCTATGATTACTTATTACCTGTTTCTTTTGTACATAACATGGCAGAATCAGGAGCAGCATTTGGAACTTCTTTACGAATGAAGAATAAGGAACTAAGAGCTGCTGGATTATCGACAAGCTTTTCGGCATTTCTCGGTATATCTGAGCCGGCCTTATACACTATCAACGTTGTTCATAGAAGCTCAATGCTAGCAGCGATGTGCGGTTCTGGCTTTGGTGGTATGTTGACAGTACTACTAGGCATTAAGTGCTTTGCTTTTGTTATGCCTGGCATAACTTCATTACCTGTTTACGTAAAAGCTGGACAAGGCTTTACAAATGTTTTGTTAATGATAGTTTGCTTACTAACATCTTTTTTGGTAAGTGCATTAGTAGCTTTAATCCTAGGTGGTAAAGTTAATAAAGAAAATACAACAGAACTCAAAACTAATAGTAGCGTCGAAATTGTATCGCCTGCTTCGGGGAAGATTGTGCCACTTCAAAATGTCAATGACCCTGTTTTTTCGAAAAAGACAATGGGAGAAGGATTTGCAGTTAAACCTTCATCAGGTAATATCTATGCGCCCGTTTCTGGAAAAATCACTATGATTGCATCAACCAAGCATGGTATTGGTATCACAACTAAAAATGGTATAGAAGTTTTATTACACCTAGGAATTGATACAGTAGATTTGAACGGAGATCCTTTTGAACTATTTATTCACGATGGTGATGAAGTAACTGTCGGCCAAAAAATAGCATTGATGGACATTCAAAAAATAGAAAAGAATAACAAAGACACAACGATTATACTTGTTGTAACTAATTCAAAGGACAAAATTAAAAATGTTACATTTTCAGATAATTTGAAATCAGCTACCGCAGAAAGCAAAGTTATGTTTGCAGATCTAATTTAAAAATCCACATTCATCTGCCAATTCATTTATTTGAATTGGCTTTTTCTATTTCTCGAGAAGTAATCAAATTAATAGTATTGGTTGCAACTATGCTATAAAGAAAAAACAAAAATTATATTCTTCATTCTTTTTAATAGATAAGCGCTCTTTGCCAACCTATCCCTAAAATTCATCCATCAAATCATACATTTGAATTTCAAATATGTTCGTAAAACCTTATAGACGTTGAGTCCTTCAACTAAATTTACTTATTTTGAAACCTTTTTTCTTAAATAGCCTAACTTTAGTATTTAACACTAAACATATTAATTTAGATATCTACTTTATTAGTAATGCTCATGTAATTTAGCATGGTTGAAAAATCAAAAAGCAATAAACCTATTTTTATGGTTTATTGCTTTTTAACATGTACCATTTTTATTTAACTTTACCAACAAAGTGATGCATAATCTAAATTGCGTAAAATCTATTTTAATAGCATCATTTTTAATTGTCTTAAAGATCCACACATATATCTGCTTCTTTAGTGTTTAAGCGACTAAATTTAGCAATTAACTTATAAATTTTCCTATCAAAAATCTTATATGCTAAATATTTATTTAGTTAGTTTTGTCATTTTAATTGTTTTCACTATTTCAAAAACACGTTCTCGTTTAACAAAACCTGTTTTGGTTTCCATTGCATTCGCTGTACCAGCTGCAATTGCCAACTTAATTGCACTTTCAAAGTCATATTTGTGCTCTAACGCATATAGCAATCCGCCAACTACTGAGTCACCCGATCCTTCAGTGTTAACTACAGAAACTGGATCAAAACTAACCTGATAAAAGTCTTTTCTGTGCTTAACTATTGCGCCCTTATCGCCGAGAGAAATAATTATGTTACTAACCTTATCTAACAAGCTATCGCTAATTTCATGTTTTAGCAAATTGCAGTCACGTGTTATAGGCGCATTTAATAATTCTGCCACTTCTTGCTCGTTTGGCTTAATATAGTCCGGCAAATTATTACTTTGCAAAACATCTATCAGTGCTTGACCGGAAGTATCTAAAACAACTTTTATTTCAGAATCAAGTTTTCTTATTAGGGAAATAATTTTTGAATAAATATTTTCACCTTTCATGGGAGGAACGCTTCCATTCAAAGAAATAGCACTGACCTCATTGTTTTTAATTAATGCTGTAACTGTCTCTAAAAGTTGATCCAAGCATCTTGAATCAAGAGGATCTCCAAACTCATTAATTTCTGTTTTTTTACCATCTCTTTGAATAATAGTGTAGCAATTACGCGTATTGCCATTAGTCTTAACAAAGTCACAATTATATTCGTCACTTTTAGCTTGGTCTAGTATGTACTGACCATTAGAACCAGCCAAAAAACCCGTAGCAGAAGTTTTAGCTCCAAGACTGGCTGCCACACGAGCAGCATTTATTCCTTTTCCTCCAACCATTTTCTTTATCAATTGCACTCTATTTAATTCACCAGTTTTTAAATGTTCAAGACGATATAGTCGATCAACAGAAGGATTAACTGTAACTGTAATATCCATTTTTATTCCTATCTTACGTAGTTAATAAATTACCTTAGTATATTTTGAATACTTTTTGACATTTTCTTTACTAATCTTCGAATCGGTAACTAAAAAATCGAATTTATCAAGATTTTGAAAAGTAATAATATCTGAATGATTTAACTTAGTAGTATCAGCTACGACCAACGATTTTTCTGCATGAGCCATTGCTATATTCTGAATATTACCTTCAGGAATAGTACTTGTTGTTACACTATTACCACTAATACCATTAGTAGAACAAATAGCATAGTCGAAGTTAAGTCCTTCAAAAATATTCTCAGCTTTTTCTCCTAAAAATTCTTCTGTATTTCTATGCAACTCGCCACCAGTCAAAAAAAGACGGCAATCGCTTTTATTAATTTCGTTAAAAGCTAGTAAGCTATTAGTAACAAAGGTTATGTTCTTTTTTATTAATAATGGAACTGACATTAATAAAGTTGTTCCTGCACCCAAAAAGATTGTCGAATTATTGGTAATTTTATTTGCCAATAATTTCGCAATTTCTTTTTTTTCTGAAATATTTTTTTGCAACTTTTCATTTGTTGTAGATTCAGTTTGGTAATTGCTTTTTGCACCACCATAAATTCTGGTAATTTGACCTTGTTCTTCTAGCCTTTTTAAATCACGCCTAACTGTCATTGAGGAAACCTGCAAACTTTCAGCTATGTCGACAGTTGTCATAAAGCCTGTTTTACGTAAAAGACTGTTTATGGCTGTTAATCTTTTTTCTTGTAGACTCAAAAAATCACTTCTTTATTTTTTTATTTTACCATCACGTTATAAGTATATCAAACAATCTATAACAATAAAAGTTCATCTATGTTAAAGTTTGTTAAATTTAGGTTGACATTGTTTGACTTACGTATTATATTGAAAACGTATTCAAAAGAGGAAGGAGGTTGTATTTTGTTTTACCAAGACTTAATTGATTTGCACATCAATGTTAAAACTGAGGAACAGCTATTTGATTTTGTGGGATCTCGTGTCATTGACCTTGACTATGCTAGTTTAGGCTACATTTCAAATTTAGAAAAAAGAGAACTGTCTTACCCAACTGGTTTACAGTTCCCCCTGATTTCTTTAGCTTTACCTCATGTTGATCCACAATATGTTAATCATCCATTTATTTATATTGGGCGTACAACTATGTCGTTAAAGCTCAAACAAATGGGTGACTGCTCAGAAATGACTGCTAATAATTTTTTATTCTTAGGATTAAAAAACGGAGAAAAACAACCCGAGCTTCTAGCTCAAGTTATCTCTGCATTTCAAGATGTACAATTTGTAAACCAATTTAAAGATACAAAAAATACAAAAGACATGCTTTATTTAGTTAAAGAAAAATTTAGGGGGTTATTAAAATGAAAACTATTTTAGTCTGCTGTGGAACAGGCGTTGCTACAAGCCCACAGGTTTCCAATAAAATTAATGAATTTTTAACCGAACAAAAGTTGGATCACGTTGCCAAAGCCATTCCAGAACCAATTGGTGAGGCCAAAACTACAGTTGAAAATGATTCTAACGTAATCATATATGTTGGAATTGCACCTGCTGATGCTGAGCTACAGGAAGCGCTTGATGCAAATAATGTTGTTGGTATGGTGGGATTGCCATGGTTAACTGGAATGCAACAAGATGAAGCTAACCAAAAGGTAGCAGATATTGTTAAAAAAACAACAGAATAAATTAAATAGTCAGAGGTGATCTTTATGGACTGGAACGGAATAGTTCAAGGAATCTTAGGCGTTGGCGCCCAAGTTTTAATTCCAATTTTAATTATAATATTGGGTCTTGTCTTTGGAATGAAACCTTCTAAAGCAATTCTCTCGGGACTTTATCTAGGCACTGGTTTTATCGGCATGTCGATGGCAATTAATCAATTAACCGAAACAGTTAGCCCAGCTGCAAAGGCCTTGGCCAAATACACTGGAATTAACTTACCAGCAGTAGATTTTGGCTGGACAGGTGCTGCTGCAATAACTTGGAGCTGGACTCTAGCCTTTTTATTCTTCTTAGTTGAAATTGTAGTTAATCTCGTGATGATATTTGCAAATATGACTAACACAATGAATGCAGACATGTGGAACGTCTGGGGTATTGCCTTGACCGCTTATATGGTTTACCAGATTTCTGGAAGTTTAATTTGGGGATTTGTTTGTGGTGCAATTCAAGTAGTTATTTGCCTTAAATTAGGTGATATGTGGAGTAAAGAAATTGCTAACATGCTAGGATATGATGGAGTTACTGTGACTCATATTGAGGCATTTACAGCAGTTATTATGTCCCCTATTAACAAATTAATGGACTACATTCCTATTTTCAATCGCGAATGGGATGCTTCATCCTTGAAGCGCAAAATAGGTGTATTCAGTGAGCCCGTAACTATGGGGGCAATTATTGGGCTAGTTCTCGCACTTGCTGGACGATACAGCATTGGTGATGCACTTAACCTCTCAGTAACCGTTGGAGCGGTCATGGCTATCTTCCCAGTTATGGCAAAATTTTTCATGGATGCTTTAACTCCATTTGGAACAACCATGAGTAACTTCATGAAAAAGCATGTTAAAGGTCGAACCTTTTCAATCGGTCTAGATTGGCCAATTTTAGGGCAAAGCACTGAATTGTGGGTAACTATGGTTTTAATGATTCCTATCTCCATTATTTATGCCGCTATTTTACCAGGAAATACTATTTTGCCAATTGCAGGAGTTATAAACTATTGTATTGGCGTTGGCGGCTTATTACTAACTGGGGGTAATTTACTAAGAATGCTAGTATTAGGCATTATTTACGAGCCAGTTTTCTTATATGGAGCTTCTTATTTTGCTGGTGTCTTCACTAAATTGGCAAAGTCCAGCACTTCAATCAGAGTTCCAGTCGGTGCACAAGTTTCTTGGAGTTCAATTGAAGCTCCAGAGTTAAGATTTTTGATGGCTTGGGCAGGTCGCGGAAATGTTTGGGCAATTGTTGGATTAGTTGCCTTACTTGCACTTTTCTGGCTTCTTTACCGTTCTTTCAAGAAAAATCCGATTCCTTCGTTAAGGTACAGTAAATTAAAATAGGAGCAAACTATGAAGAAAATGTTGAGTGAAAAATTTTTTTGGACATGCTTATCTTTTCTAGCTTTTGGTTTGTTTAGCTTAGCAATTATTTCTAAAAATTATTGGATAAATTTTTTTGTCATTGGTTTAAGTTTACTAATTAGTAAGAAGGGAAGTGATATCCTTTTTACTAAAAAATCTACTAAAAACAATTGATATAAGAAAGGAAATAATTTATGAAATATCCAGCAGGAAGAATTCCATTCGAATATGAGCGCGAAGATTTAGCAAAAGTCGTTCGAGAAGTGATGGAACGTCGTGATACTAATATAGTTGGTGGGAATATTAGTATTAAAGTTCAAGATGAAATCGGAAAAAACTACTATGTTATGACTCCTACCATGATGTCAGAGGCGTACATGGGTTACTTAACTGCTGATCAAATTTTAGTAATAGAGCCTCATACGCGTAAAGTTATTTCCGGTAACGGTAAAGTTACACGTGAGATTAATATGCATGAAGCAATATATGATACAAATTCGGACATTAAATGCGTGTTTCATTCTCATGCAGATCAATGCATGTTTTGGGGAACAAGTGGTTTAAATATGCCTAATGTTACTGAAGCAACTCAAAAGCTTAAAGAAATTCGTACACTTGACTGGCATCCAATGTGTACTGAAGAACTAGCCCGATATGTAGCGTTTGAAATAAAAAAAATTGGATCTAAAGCTCTTAGAAATGGCTTTATTCTAAATTCACATGGTACATTATTTACTTCCGGAGGAAATGATATAGATCCAATAACAGCACTTCACAAGTCACTGGCAGATGTCGATATCACAGAATATAATGCAAAAGTTGCCTATAAACAAACCGTTTTTCAACAAATTGGTGTCCTAGACGGATATTATTCTGAAGGTACAAGAATTGGTACTTGGGAAGACGTTAAAGCTGGAAAAGCACTTTACAATAAAAAAACACAAAATAAAAAGGGCGACTAAATAGTACCCCTTCTATAAAAATAACTACAATGACAATATAACAAACGCTTACTAATTGCAACTATAATTTCACCTTATTTATATTGAGATTCGGTAAGATCTTTTCAATCAGCAAAAACGCTGGAAATTACATTATTCCAGCGTTTTTATATTGTCATCTATTCGCTTTTTTTGAGATTTACATCAAATACTTAAGTTCTGCTTCCCTATTACTCAATAGTTTGAACCCAGCCTTCAGGTCCTTTCTTGTTGCCATACTGAATATCAATCAATTCGTTATAAAGCTTAGTTGTCACAGGACCCGTTTCAGTTTCACTGTGAATGACATGCTTTTTACCTTTATAAGTAATTGAACCTACTGGCGAAATTACCGCAGCGGTACCCATCGCGCCAGCTTCCTTCATATCAAAAGCCTCTTCCAAAGTGATTTTTCGTTCAACAGGATTCAAACCTTGCCATTCGGCTACTTCAAGCAAAGAGCGTTTTGTAATAGAGATTAGAATTGATTTTGATTTCGGAGTGACAAATTGACCGTCTTGCGTAATGCCATAAAAGTTAGCACCACCGAATTCGTCAACATACTTATGTTGACGCGGATCAAGATACAAGCAATCGGCATAGCCATTTTTGTGAGCTTCAACCGATGGAAGCAAACTACTAGCGTAGTTACCTGACGTTTTGGCTTGACCAGTACCAGCATATGCTGCGCGGTCATAATCACTAACAAGGTAATCGGCTGGATTCAAACCTTTGATGTATGCTCCAACTGGAACCGCAAAAATACGGAAAATATATTCATCTGCAGCTTGAACACCTAAGACATCTGAGCTACCAACCATGAATGGACGCAAATACAAGGTAGCGCCACTATCATATGGCGGAACAAATTCTTCATTGGCACGAACTACTTGTTTTACGGCTTCAACAAATCGGTCTTCTGGAAATGGTGGCATTGCCAAACGTTGAGCAGACAACGTGAAACGATGAGCGTTTTGATCTGGACGGAACAAGTTAATTTTACCGTCTTGTCTACGGTAGGCCTTCAAACCTTCAAAAATTTCCTGTCCGTAATGCAGTACTTCTGACCCTTCGGAAAGTGTAATTGTTGATTTCTCAGTCAGCTTCCCTTCTTGCCATTCACCGTCTTTATATTTAGCTTCATAGCGATATGGTAAATCGCGATATATGAAACCTAGATTTTTCCAATCAAGATCTTCTACTCGTTGTTTCATAACAATACACCTTTTTACTCCTTATAATACAAAAGCAAAGAATAAATTATTCTTAAACTATTTTAATTAATGATTAATTGCTATCTAATTTAGACTATTAATTTTGCAAAGTCAATAGGTTTTCACTTTTAGGCAATAAAAAATAATTACAGCTATTTTCACGTGGAACAACATCGAAATTATTATTTTTGGCAAAAAAAAGCCACCTTTTTGAGGTGGCTTTCATGAAGCAAAAACTATTCAGTTTTTTCTTCATCCTTTGCTTCTGATTTTGCAGCTTTATCTTCCGCTTTTGATGCAATGTCCAAGATGGCATCACCGTTTAAATAAACGTGCTTGTCATCAGCAGTGAATTTAATTTCTTTAGTATCAGATTTTTTCATCAGCAATTTAGCAATTGGTGTTTCTAAGTCTTGCTCAACTACTCGACGCAGCGGTCGAGCACCAAACTTCTTGTCATAACCTTTTTCAGCCAGATAAGACTTAGCTTCATCGGAAATTTCAACTTTAACATCTCTTTTAGCCAAGACATGTGACATTTTCTTTAGATAAATATCGATAATCTTGGTCATATCATTCTTGGTCAAAGAGTTGAACGGAACAATAGCATCTAACCGGTTCAAAAATTCTGGTCTGAAGTATGCCTCCAAAGCGCTAATCATTTTATCATGATCAACCTTGCCGTCTTTAAGCAGGCTATCTGAATAGCCAGCATTTGAAGTCATAATTAAAATTGTATCTTTAAATGAAACTGTTCTGCCTTGAGCATCAGTCAATCGTCCATCATCCATGATTTGAAGTAATGCATTAAATACTTGTGGATTGGCTTTTTCGATTTCATCAAACAAAATTAAGCTGTACGGTTGATGACGCACTTTTTCCGTCAATTGACCGCCTTCACCATAGCCAACATAGCCTGGTGCAGAACCAATTAACTTGTTAACCGCCATTTGATCCTGGTATTCAGACATATCCAGCCTAATTAAGTGATCTTCACCGCCAAATAATTGAATTGCTAGCTGTTTAGCCAACTCAGTTTTACCGACTCCAGTAGGACCCGTGAGTAAAAATGAACCAGTTGGACGATTATTGTCTTTGAAAACTTGCTTACGGGCAATCGCATCCGTAATAACATCAATTGCATGATCTTGATCAATAACTGCCTTCTTCAGCTTTTCAGCTAAATCAAGGTTCTTTTGACTCTCACTTGCATGCAACTCACTCATTGGAATTTTGGTCTTAGCTTCGATTAAAGCGTAAATATCTTGATCTGTTACTCGTGGAGTAGCCGCATCATCAACATGCTCTGCCTTATCACGAAGCTCTGCAATTTTCTTCTTTAAATCACTAGCTTTGGTATAGTCTTCATTTTTAGCTGCTTCTGCTTTTTCATGCTCTAAGTTCTGGATTCGCTTTTGCAAAGTAGCTTCATCACTTGGAATTGAGTCAAGACCCTTCTTAGCACCAGCTTCATCCATTAAGTCAATCGCCTTATCTGGTAAATAACGACCCTGAATATATCTTTGAGACAATTCAACAGCTAAACGTAGTGCGCTATCGCTGTATTTAACGTGGTGATAGTCCTCGTACTTCTTTTTAAGACCTTCCAAAATCTTAATTGTTACTTCAGTTGAAGGCTCAGGAACTTGAACTGGTTGGAACCGACGAGCTAAAGCAGCATCGTTTTCAATTTTACGGTATTCACTAGTAGTTGTTGCCCCAATTAGGTTCAAGTCACCACTAGCTAAGGCTGGCTTTAAAATGTTAGCAGCATCGCCACTATTGTTTTCAGAATCTGTTGAACCAGCACCAACAATGTTGTGAATTTCATCAATGAACAAGATAATATTAGGATTCTGCTTTGCTTCATCGATTACTTTCTTCAGGCGCTCTTCAAAACTACCACGAAGACTAGAACCGGCAACCATATCGTTAATGTTAACCGCAATAATATGCTTGTCTTTCATCTTGTCAGGAACATCGCCTTGGGCAATCTTTTGCGCTAGACCTTCAACAATTGCCGTTTTACCAACACCCGCAGGTCCAACTAAAACCGGATTGTTCTTTTTTCTTCTGCTTAAAATTTCAATTACTTCTTGAATTTGTTCGTCACGTCCAATTACTGGATCGTATTTATTGTTTTTAGCTTGTTCAACTAGGTCTACACCTATTGGTTTTTCCTTCTTAGGCTGACCATTCATTTGACCATTTTGTTGAATATCTTGTGGAGAAATGTTCATGCTCGAATAATGAACTGGAATCGAGCCACTATTATCATTATTAAAGAAAGAACTGTTTAGTTCGTTAAAAAGATTATCAAATTCGTTGTCAAAATATGCCATACATATACACCCCTTATTAGGTAAATTTTCAGTAATTAGCACTCGAACAAGTCGACTGCTAATTCCTTACATCTATTATTGTAGCAGGTTATCCACAGAATGCAACATTTTTGTTTAACTTTTCCACATTTATTTCCAAAACTTGTGAATTTGCCTTTATCTATTTAAAAAGCCTTGCTGCTGCAGCGTTTTTAGCTTCAACAACAAGGCTTAATTGTTCTTATTTTTGATATAAATTAAAGTGCTCGCATAAATATTTAGCGGTTAAACTCGTGCTCTTTTGAGAAATATCCACAGGTAAACCACAAGCAGTAATTCTTCCGCCTTGTTTGCCACCACGTGGTCCCATATCAATCATATAATCGCTGTTTGCCATAATATCTAAATCATGGGTGATGGCAATAATCGTTGCTTTTTGATTAAGCAACTTTTGAAAGACCTGCAGCAATGTCCTAACATCGTATGGATGCAATCCCACGGTTGGCTCATCAAAGACGAATAAACTACCGCTTTGCTGACGGTGAATATGACTAGTTAACTTCAGCCGCTGTGCCTCGCCACCAGAAAGTGCTGGCGTTGATTCACCCAGATGCAAATAACCCAGTCCCATATCATGTAGAGTTGTGATTGTTTTTTCAATTTTTGGTTGATCAGAAAACAAGTTTTGCTTTAGCGTATCGTCTACTGAATGATCTAGTACATCTGCAATACTTAAATTGTGCCACTTAACCTTTAACACACTCTGATTAAATCGCCGACCTCCACAAACTGAGCATGTCTCTACCATGTCAGGCAAATACTGTATATCAAGGGAAATAACTCCCGTGCCTCCACACGCAGGACAAGCACCCTCTTTATTATTATAAGAAAAATGAGAAGCTCGATACTTCAGCTTCTTAGCTAAAGGCCGACTGGCATATAGCTTACGCAAATTGTCCATGATATCAGTATAAGTTGCTACCGTTGAGCGCTGATTTTTGCCAACAGGTGCAGAGTCAACACTAATTACATTTTTGATTCCACTGTTAGACAAGTCTTTTACCCAATCAGGACCTGCTGTTCCATCTTTTTGTGCTTTTAATGCCGGCACTAGTGAATCGAGAATCAGTGTAGTTTTACCAGCACCCGAAAAACCAGTAATGGCTGTCAAACGGCCAATTGGAATTTCAGAATGAACATTTTGCAAGTTAAACCGCTTTGTTACTGTAAATGCGACTTTGCCTTCAGTAAAAATTTGCTTTTTTTGGGCACATGAACGCACGTAGAGAGATGCGTCCCCCTTTAAATATGGACCAATTAACGAGTTTTTATCCTGTTTTATCTCCTCTGGCGTACCTTGAGCAATTATTTTACCACCTTGCGAACCAGATCCTGGTCCAATTTCAACAATCCAGTCAGCTGCTCCAATAATAGCAGCTTCGTGATCAACAACTACTAGGGAGTTACCTTGATTGACCAGTTCGTGAAAAACGTCAATCAGGCCGGCAACATTATCAGGATGAAGACCAACCGAAGGTTCATCTAATACATAAAGCACCCCAGTCGTTTCCGTACGTAATGTCCGACCCAGCTGAATTCGCTGCAACTCGCCCGTAGACAAGGTATTGGCCTGGCGCGAAAGGCTCAAGTAATCTAATCCTAATTTTATCAGTGGCTTAACTTGGTGCATTAATTCTCCGGTAAGGTTTTCAGCTAAATTTTGCATGTCAGCTGGTAACCAGCGCAGAATCTCTTGCATATAACTATTCAATTCGCCCAAAGTTAGCTGCTCAGCCTCTACAATGTTTTTTCCAGCTACCAACTGATCCCAGCGACTCGGATCAATACGATAGCCTTGGCAACGAGGACAAGTACTAAACTTATAGAAAGCATTAATGCGCTCAAGTCCACGCTCCGACTTAGTAGTTTTGCGCGAATTAGCCACAGCGTTATATGCATTCTCATATAATGCATCTAGATGATAAACCCGACCAGTTGAAGACGGAATATCAACTGGTACTTTACGTTCTTGACCATGCAACACAATTTCTCGTTCAGCTTTAGTTAATTTCTCGTATGGAACATCGGTACGCACGCCTAGCTCACGCGCAATGCGCCACATCCAGTTGCGACCGGGAATTTGCCAGGTTGCAACCGCCCCATTTTCTAAACTTAGCTTTTCATTAGCAATAATTTTTTCATCGTCGATCTGCTCAACCGTTCCCAGCCCTTGACACTTTTTGCAGGCTCCATCCGAATTAAAGGCAAAATCTTCAGCGCTAAAAGCATAAAATTGTTGGCCACAAGTTGGACAAGTAATTCGACCCATTGCCTCACCAGCTAAATCCATTGCTTGAGCGATTTTAATTGTCGCAGGAATACGATGGCCATTCGGGCATACAGGTGATCCTAATCGCGAAAAAATCAAACGTAAAACATTAAAAACTTCGGTAACAGTTCCAACCGTTGAACGTATTCCTGGGATTGCTGGGCGTTGACGCAAAGCTAAAGCAGATGGAATATGACGCACTTCATCTACTTGAGCTTGACCTACCTGACTAATGCGCCTTCTAGTATAAGCTGCTAAAGAGTCAAGATAACGGCGTGCACCTTCAGAATAAAGAATTCCCATCGCCAGACTAGACTTGCCTGATCCACTTAGACCTGATATTGCAACAAATTTATGCAGTGGAATATCAACATCAATATTTTTTAGGTTATTAACCCGGCCGCCGATTACTTCAATTTTTGTTGGCTGTTTATGGTATTGCATCAATTATTTGCCTCTTTTTCCATTGGGTTTTAACTGCTTATTTGGTTTTCTTACCACCATATTAGTATTTTTTATAAAATAAAAGCAAATATCAGCCTAACGCTGCTATTAATGCAACGCAAATCATTTTGCTTCACGTGAAACAGCACTTAAAATACAACGCTAATCCATTAATAATTAAAGTGCATCATTGAAAACAGTCTAAGCACGGCTTATTACTTTAAAAATGTTCTTTTTCTTTATACTTAAGTAAATAGTTTTCCCAAGTAAAAAGAGCAGAATCTAAAACTCTGCTCTTATTTTTAATTGTCAAGTTGGTCTCCAATAATATTGCGATAAAAGTTAGCTTTGGTCGTTTGTTCATATGGAACTAGCCAAATAAAACCGATCCCAAAACTTAAGATGGCTAGAATTTCCCAGCCAATAAAGCTCAAATTAAGCACGAATAATTCCCACTTGTGGCCATTCATTAGCCTTCTGCTTTCGGAAATGCCACTTGTTGCATGGACTTCTTCGCCTCTTTTAACCATATCACTAACGATATAAGGTGTTAAAGCATAAGAGTATGACTTAACTATGCCAGGAATAACGAGCAATAATGTCCACAAAAATTGAAAGATACTACTTAAAAGATAATTTAAAAACTCTGGCACAAAACGACCTTCCGTAAATACGGAAAAAAGACCATTAAAAATATGATATTTGTGACCCTCAGTAAATCTTAAAAAGGTAATCGTCAAACTCAGTAAGAAAAACCCGCCAAGGAAAGAGACCCCCGAGTTACGACCAATTTGACCTGCCAAAAGTTCAGGTTCAAAAATTGAGGTGGTACTTGCACTGCCCATTGCATCATTTAAGCTATTCATGGCCTTAAATGCCGTGGAGAAAGCTTGGCCCCAAAATAAGTCGTAAATTATAGCGGTAACAATTCCTAGCCAAGCAGCCCAGCCCCAATTGCCACGAAGCTGTTTTTTCGACTCCGCTTTTAATTCAGCTCTAGTCATAAATACTCCTCCTTTAATACTATATTTCTATTATGATACTATCAAATAGCATAAAATAGCAAAGAAAATACAAAAAGCCTAGTTCCACCAACATCGGAACTAAGCTCACACAGTGTTTGTGCCGCCATTACTGACCACATATAGAAATTTGCATTTTCGCTACCGGAGAAAATGAGTACATTTCCTTTGGCGACACAACAAAATTTTAGCATGCAATCAATGAAAAAACAAGGTTCAACAGATTATATTCTTACTACTTTACTTGCTATCAAGCAATTGTTTCATAATTTGATTAACTTGACCTCGCAATATTTCAAACCTACCACGTCGCGTTTCGTTAGATTGAATAATCAACATTGTCTTACCATTATTTGTGGTCCGCACGAAAGTATAATAGCCTTCACCTGCACCATTAGCAATTTTAGTCTTCATTTCTCTGTTATTATACAAACCACCATTATAATAGCTTGGCGGTCCCGCTGCATATAGTAGCTTGCGGCTCTTTTTCGTCAGCATATTACCGGCTAGAATATAATGAAGCACTTTAGCAAGATCAGAGTTTGACATTACGACCGACCCGGCTCCTAGCTCATTATGAGCATCCCGCAAGGCTTTTTGATGTTTGATTACATTATAGTGACCATTGCGGTAAAAGGTCCCGGGAACTAAGCGACTTGCTACAATTTTACTGGGCTTAGACCACAAAAACTCGGTATGTTTTAATTGTAGCGGTTCAACATAAGTCTCACGGAAAAGTTCTTCATAACTCTTTCCAGTTATTTTAGTAATAATCCCGCAGAGATAGACATAGTTTAATGAGCTGTAATACCATTTGCCAAGCATGTTAGGCGTGTAAACAGTTTTGGTAATGTCACGCTGAAGATTGTCCTCATCCGAAATAAAATGTCGGCAGCCTAGGTTAGTGCCTGGCTTTAAATCAAGCCCAGCGGTCATTGCTAGCAGGTTTTCAATCTTGATTTTGCTAGCGCCGGGAACTTGTGGATAAAACTTGCTGAGTCGATCATGCAAACTCAGCTTTTTTTCTTGCACTAACCGCATTACCATAGCAGCAGTCATCGATTTTTGAACAGAATTAATGAGATAACTAGTGTCAGTAGAATTTTTTTCAGCATAGTTAAGTAAAACATGATTATTTTTAATAACTAAAACTGAGCCTTTGATGTTTAAAGCATCAATTTGCTGGCGCACTATTTTTCTTTTAAACTGTGACCTATTGGGCTTTTATCGGTTTTACTGTCTTCAAATAACTGTTTTTGCCACTTTTTGGTATAGAAGTAGTTATGGATATTATAATTATAGCGAGTATTTGCTTGTTTCATAAACGGTTTAATTGCCTGATCAGCGGCAACCCAACCTCGCCAGCCGAGGTGAATCGTGTCTTCCATGAAGTAATTCTCACAACCTCGTTTAGACAAATCCGCTACATTTTCAAAGCCCTGACTTGCTAACTGATACTTAATCTTTGAAACTGATTTTTGATACATAGTTTGCGATAAGCCGGTATAATTGGACCACTTTTGGTTGATTGGTGGAATAATGAATAGCACATTAGTATGTTGCTTAGCAAATTGGTGTAGCATCAACTCAAAATCGCTATATTCAACTGATTTAGTATAATCAAACTTCTTCTGGCTGTTCTTCAGTTTCGCTAAATTTCGTTTATTTAGTCGCATTTTGAAAAACTTATTATTGATTCCAAAAGCATTGGAATTAGTGTGACTAGCAGCTTGCTCGCTGGCAACCTTATCTAGCGCCGTAGTTGAATAGGCACTTGGCAACAATTTAGCCTGTTTATTAATCTTTTTAATTCGATCACGCAACTGGAACGTACTGAAAAATTTATCCTCATTGTTCAACATCCGGCGCTGGTTTTCAAGCAAAAAACGCTGTGTGCCTGTAAGTTTGCTGCCAGCCGCAACTCTCTTCATTCCAGATTTAATTACACCTTTTACTTCAGGCATTTGTAAGAAACGCTTAGCCGCGTAGCGATTCGTTACGCTATCCTTTTTTACCCCTAGCAAAAAATTGCAGGCCTGCAAAGGTGAGTAATAAAGTGCAAAAGCATCTCGATTTTGTCCTTGTTTGGTAAACCACTGAGGCGAAATAATCACAACCGCTTTTTTATTCTTTAGTTGTTCGGATGTTCCCTGCATCCCTAAAAACTGGGCTAATGACTGACTTCCGGGTCCCCCCAATAAGAACGGTCGATAATTACGGTGATATTTTTGCGCTAAAACACTAGGATGCAATGGATCAAGTCGCGATAACTCACTTGAACCATAGAATGGCACATAGTTGTCCTTAAAGGCATCTTGTTTCATCAATGAGCCCTTAAAAACGGTTGTTGTTTGCGAATTCGCTGCTTGGTAAATTGATCCTTTAGAAAAAGTACGTTCCCATGGCAACAGAAAAATGACCAATAATAAAATAATCGCGCAAAGAACTGGACCGAAGATATGCCACAGCCGGCGTTTATTATTCATTTTCTAAGTTTTCCACTTTTGCAACAATTTTATTTGGGGTATCCCATTCGTTGCGGTCGAATTCCGAAACAGGAACATCAATTTCAAACTTTTCCTGCAAATTAAGCAGCATTTGTACACTTGCCATTGAGTCCATCAATCCGTTATCAAAAATGTTTTCATCCATTCTTTCTGATAAATCTTCACCCGTTAAGTCTTGTAAAATAGCTAAAACTTCTTTTTTGATATCCATAATAAAACCTCTTAAATAAATCTTACTTTCTATTTCCAGCCAAACCAGAGCTCGCTGAGAAAGCCAGAGAAAATTAGAAAACTAAAACAGACAACATTGAATGTAACAAAAATCGCAAGCCCTTTTGTGAATTTGTTTGATGGTATTTTGTCTTTGTGCTTCTTTTTATACCTAATCCAACAATCGTTAATAATAATTGCGATTGCATGGAATAGTCCATATACAATATAGTACCATGTTAAACCGTGCCAAAATCCCATCACTAAGAAAAGCAACAAGTAAGCCGCTTGCGACAGCCTAACCGGGTTCTTAAACAGTTTTTTCTTCATTGCAAAGAAGGTAAAACGCATGTAAATATAATCACGGAACCAAAACGACAAAGTCATGTGCCAGCGATTCCAAAATTCCTTGATATTTTGAGAAACAAACGGCTTGTTGAAGTTCATTGGTGTATGAATTCCCATAAAATAGGAAATTGCTACAGCAAACAGCGAATAACCAGCAAAATCAAAGAACAAGTACATGCTGTAACAATACATGTAAGCTACTAGCCACCAGGACAGCTTTAATCCACCCTTGGCAGTACCTACAATTAATGCTGCCTTGGCAAGTTTTGGCAACCAGTAGGTGCCAAAAAACCACCCAAGAATAAATTTATACAAAAAACCCTGAAACAAGTAGCGGGTAGCTAGACCTAAATCACTAATATACTGTTCTTGCTGCGGTGCAGTGTCACATTCTTTAGCAAAGCGCCGATAACGATCAATTGGTCCAGATGAAATTGTTGGGAAAAAAAGCAAGAAACGCAGGTAAGTTGCCAGGTCCAATTCCTTAATGGCACCATCACGAACTTCCATGATTACCTGGACAGTCTTAAAGGTAATGTAAGAAATACCTAAAAAAGCCAATACGCCAGGTATTTTTGCCTTTGGAAAAGCCGTTTGCACTTTTACTAGTATCAACGGCACAATTGATAGAAAAACTGTTAGATAAAATACCCAGGTCTTGTTTTTACTGTTTTTTCGGTAGCGGAGATAACTGTATGTGATTAGCAGCTCGAATAACAAATAAATTATCAAGCTGATGCCTTGCTGCCATTTATCCCCGTTAAAGATGAGAAATATAAAGACTAATGAAAAAGCTGATTCATAAATCTTAAAGCGGTGTCCGTAATACAGACCTATAATAATTGGCAACAAACCAATCATCAGGTAGATGAAGTAGTGCGGATTCCCATATGGCTGCAAGTTAATAAAATTAAAATGCACTACTCATTTACCTCCTTAATTACCGCCTTAATGTCTACCTTGCCGTTCTGAGAAACCGGCAGTTTTTGGCGGTAAATGTAACGCTGCGGTATCATATATGGCATTAGATTTTTAGCCAAATCTGCACGAAGCACTTTAGTGATTTCGGCTTCAGAATAACGTTCTTGAATACCATCTTTTAGCTGGATTACGGCCACAATTTGTTTAACCGTGTGGTCTTTACCATATTTAGGAGCAGCAACACCATGGTCAACAAATTTGTTTTTACCAATATAATGATTAATTTCTTCCAGCTCAATTCGATAACCATTAAATTTAATTTGGAAATCAATTCTTCCCCGATAAAAAAGCAAGTCTTTGTCAAAGTAACCCTCGTCTCCAGAGCGGTGACTCATATACTTATCGGCTGGATCTTGAAAAAAGGCCTGCTTGGTTTTTTCAGGATTATTCATATAGCCCTTCGAAGTGCTCGGACCTTCAATGATTATCTCCCCTTCTTCGGGCTGGTCACCTTTGGTCTTATCAATGGTAATCCGAGTATCTGCTTTGACCTTGCCAATCGGTAAACGATCATATTTATTTAAAATCTTATCGGTAATTTCAACTTGGGTAACGGCAACAGTTGTTTCGGTAGGACCGTATGTGTTAAAAATTCGAGCATTAGGAAACTTCTTTTTGAGCAGCACAACTTCAGAATGCGGCAATTCTTCTCCGCAGAACAAAAAGTGTGTTAAACCTCGATGATGCTCTTCATCAAATGCTTTATCCAAAAAGCACATTTGCGCAAATGATGGCGTTGAAACCCACACATTAAATTGAAGCTGTGGCACTGTTCTAAATAGCTCGGCAAAGTTCTGAGTAGTATTATGCGGCAAAACTACTAATTTACCACCGCCTACAAGGGCGGGATATAAACTCATAACCGAAAGATCGAATGAATACGGAGCCTGAGCTAAAAAGCTTGGGTGCTCGGGCAAATCAAAATCTGTCATTTCCCAGTTAATAAAACTAAGCAAATTATTATGACTGATTTGCACCCCCTTTGGTTTCCCGCTGGTGCCTGAAGTAAAAATTGTATAAAAGTTCGCATCACCTTCAACGAAACTAGCACTATCAATATGATAGTTACCTTCCTTTACTTCATCAGGATATATAACCTGCATCTTGGGAAGATTTACTTTAGGCAGCTCGTCAATCGCAATAATTGCTTGAGCGTTGGCAACTTCCTGAATTGTTACTATTCTTTCCGGGTTAGAATAACTGGCAATCGGGATATAAGCATGGCCTGATTTGACGCATCCTAGAAAACTGGCAACCATCTCAAACGTTTGACCACCCCAAACCATGACTGGACTGTCTTGAGTGAGTTGTAATGCAGCTATTTTATGAGCCCAAGCATCTGACCGCTGCTTAAGCTCACTGTAAGTATTTGTTTGCCCAAGGTAGTCATAAGCAATCCGAGTTGGCTCAGCAACAGCTACTTCATCAATTTTCTTGATTACATCATTGATCATTTTTATACCGCCTTAAAATTCGTTGTAAATAAAGTGAACCGATGTAAGGCCGCTATATTGATACAAATAAATTAATGCCATTAAGATAACGCAATAAAATAATGTAGTTAGAACAAACTTACCAAAACTCTTTGCACGCGTTTCAGACTTTTCATTTTTTGCCATATGCTTTGAATCTCTCATAATCTCATTTAAATTTACTATTGAATATAGTACTACTATTACAAGCTAGCCCCAAAAATTTGGTTATTCTTTTACCAAATTTAAATATTTATGCTACTGCCACTAGCAATTATTACTGATCATTTAACTTTTGACACGCATTAAAAGCAAAATAGAGTGGAATAAAAACGATTATTGCAACAAACAATATAGCAATCACCATCAAAACAATAATGTTGTTAGACTTAAGCCACATTGAACTATTAGCCGTGCTTAAAACAAATACAGCAAAAGCAACAACTAGGAATAAAGCAATTAAGGCAATTGTCGAAAGATTAGATTGCCCTAAAAACCGATATAAATATAACCACACTGTAGCTGGTAATAGACACAGCCACCCCGAAAAACGAAGCCAAAAAGATATTTTTTTGCGGTATTGCTGTTTTTCCATTTATCTCCTTAGTCCTTATCAAATATTTACTGATAAACAAATCAACCATAATTATAGCAATGTCACTAATAACAGACAATTTTTCATTATTCAAAAATTTACCTTATTTGCAATTTCGTCATACTTTTTTCACATTTACTAGTTATACTGTGGGTGTGACGAGGTATAAGATGAAATACTCTTACATCATGTCACACTCAACTTTTTGTTTTTCATTCATACTCCTCCAAGTATAAATAATGAAAAAACCGAAATGACTTTACAGGTCATTTTCATATCTATCCCTTTCGACTCACGTGCGTTACGTGGGTTTTTCTATGTCTTTAAAACTTCTAAAGGAATTCTTTACTATTTCATAAGAGATTTTGCACCTTTACTTCATATTTTCAGTATATTATCTTAGATGTAGTAAGGAATAGCACCTTACTACATACTCCCACTTTTTTATTTCATTCATTCTTACTCCTTCAAAGTAGATGAAAACTAACAGGCTCGCAAATCTTGCGAGCCTTTTTCCTTTGTTATAGGATAAAGCTAGTACTGAATAGTTAATGAAAGGCCACTCTAAATGTTTTCTCCCTCAATACAACACTTAATCGAAGAAAAATCCGGTTCGTTCATCATTCCCGCAACCCGAATTGCTTTCGTAGAAGATGATAACCCGCTCTACCATGCTTTTTTAATTTTGACGCGGGTAAAATACTCTAAGATCCCTGTGCTTGACAGTAAAAGCCGTGTAGTTGGCTTGCTTAGCTTGGCAATGATTACTGACAAAATGCTAGAAACTGATACCATTTCAATTGAACCATTATCTGAATTAAAGGTCAGTGATGTCATGCAGACTGACTTTGACAAAATAAACTTTGCGCAAACTACACTAGAAACGCAGTTACACCTACTAGTTGATAACGCATTTTTGCCAGTTGTTGATGATTATGGAGTTTTTCAGGGCTTACTAACCAGGCGAGAATGGATAAAGGCTTTTAATTACGTTGTACATAATTTTGATAAAAAATATCAAGTGCAAAAAATTAAAAGAGAAAACTAGCAAAGAAAATTTGAATTTTTCTACAATTATTTAACATTTTTCAAGCGATTTATTATAAACTGTATTATAATTAAGTTAACAAAAATTTGGCGGTTTGACAGCTTTTATATATACATTATATATTAGTATACTATATATTTTTAGCTAATTATAGTGTGCATGTTTTCAATATAAAGTAGCTACGTATTTTTATGAAAAATTAAATAACAAATTGCCAGATTTAAGTTGCAGCATATGGGACAGCTGGGTAATATCCTGTTTATTAGTCAGAATGGAAGACACTGAAATGACAAGTAAAACAACTTCTGAACAATTAGAGTCTTTAATCAAAGCAATTATTAAGGACTGGACATATCCTGGTGGACAAGAACTAACGATTGAAGAACGGCAAGAACTAGTTAATCAACTAAAAGAAGCAGCACGTGATTCAAACGATATTAACGAAGCTAGAATCATCACGGATGCTTTTTATAAAGATAAAGTAGTTAAACACTTCCGCTTACTAGACACTAACTTTTCTTGGATTTTCGAAATTTTGCAACACGAACTAGTTTCTGCTAGTCGCTTACACAAACTGCTGCTTGATATTGCACACGAAGAACACTTCTCTGAAGAAGGAATTAAAAAAATAAACCATTATTTTGCTGAATCGAGCGATGATGGTAATAATGACAATTTCATTACTATGTCTTCCATGGATCTAATTGACTCAATTGGGCGAGCTAAGGCGTTCCAAGTCAATAAAAACAATGACAACGGTGACAGTACCAACTCTACACAACAAAAAGTAGTAATGAAACAGAGCAAAACTGATAACTACCTACACGTTAAGAAAGCAAATATAACTGCAAAGCAACCAGACGATAGCAATTCACGTTTAACTAAAACAAAAACTCACTCTAACAACATTATTAATTTAAAAGACTATTAAAAATACAAAAACTGTGCTGACTAATTAACTTAGCTTGTTATGCAAGTTCGTTAGGTACAGTTTTTTTGTTAATTGTGCAATGAAAAATTTAATGTAATTTAGACTTATTCTAATTAAAAATGACAATTTAGTGCTAAAATGGAAAACATGTAGTTAAATTTCATATTTATGGAGGCAATTTGAACTATGAGCTTAAAACAGCAGTGGAAGTTTTTCCTTGTACTCGCCATTGGTGCCATTGGTCTTATTTGTCAATTCGGTATTCACGCAAACAGTTTATTTACGATTGGTAATTTGCAGTTTCCAATTCAGGCAGTCATCATCGATATCGTAGGAATACTGATGGCTATTTCTCTGCTTGGTGAAATTATCCGTGACTTTAAGTCGGGACGTTATGGCGTTGACATTTTAGCCGTTATCGCTGTTATTTCAACTATTTTAATCGGGGATATTTGGGCCGAGTGGATGATTTTAGTGATGATGACTGGCGGTCAAACCTTAGAAGATTATGCCACAGGACAAGCTGACAAAGAATTGCGAACGCTACTGAGTAATTCTCCAACTATTGCTAACAAGATTGTTAATCAAGAATTAATTTCAGTCGATGTTGACCAATTAAACATTAATGATCATGTTTTAATTAAACCCGGCGAACAAGTTCCGGTGGACGGCAAAGTCATCAGCGGTTCATCAAGCTTTGATCAGTCTTCACTAACCGGTGAATCACTTCCCGTTCATAAAGATATAGGCGATGAATTAATGTCCGGTTCAATTAATGGTAACGTGGCCGTTGAAATGGTAGTCACGAAAAAAGCAAGTGATTCTGAATATCAAACAATCGTTTCATTAGTTGAATCTTCTCAAGCGGCACCGGCAAGATTTGTTAAAATGGCTGATCGTTATGCCGTTCCCTTCACAGCAATTTCACTAATTATCGGTATTGCCGCATGGATTCATTCAGGTAATCCTATTAACTTTGCTGAAGTTATGGTAGTTGCTTCACCATGCCCGCTGTTAATTGCTGCACCTGTAGCCCTTGTTTCAGGTATGAGTTCTATGTCCAAGCACCACATCATCGTTAAGTCTGGACCAACGTTAGAAAAATTAGCCACGGCTAAGACATTTGCCTTTGATAAAACCGGCACATTAACCGAAAATCGTCTAGTCATTGACGAAATTGTTCCTGCAGATACGGAAAACTTTAGTAAAGAAACCATCCAAAGTTATGCAACTAGCGTTGAACAGCAATCAAATCATATTATTGCCAATTCTTTAGTTAGCGCAACCGATAAAAATTTGCTTAAATCTGCAGCCAATATTAAAGAAACAACAGGACAGGGAGTCAGCGGAACTGTTGAAGGCTACGTAGTAAAAGTCGGCAAATTATCATTTGTAATACCAGATGAAAGTAAGGAAGTAAAAGCAATTAATGCAACGGCTATTTACGTTTCAATTGATGGTAAGTATGCCGGTTACATCACTTTTAAGGACCAGGTAAGACCTGAAAGTGCAGGCACAATTGAACGTTTGCAGCGACAAACCAATGCACATATCATGATGCTCACTGGAGATCACAAAGATGTAGCCCAAAAAATTGGTCAAGCAGTTGGCATTAATGATATTCGCTATGATTTATTGCCCGCAGAAAAAATTGAAGCAGTTAAAAATGTCGTAGAAGAGCACCGTCCAGTTGTTATGACGGGGGATGGAATTAATGATGCGCCAAGTTTAACCGCAGCAGATGTTGGCATTGCTATGGGTGCTAAAGGAGCTTCAGCAGCTAGTGAGAGTGCAGATGCAATCATTATGGTTAACGACCTGTCAAAAATTAACGATGCAGTAGCAATCTCAAAACATACTATGAAAGTTGCCAATGTTGATGTACTAACAGCTATTACAATTGTCATTATCATTGAACTTATTGCTTTTACAGGCATTATTCCGGCGTTCTGGGGAGCAATTCTGCAAGAAGTTGTTGACATGATCTCTATCAGCTTAGCCCTTTTAGCCAAAACAACCCCGAAGAACCCAAAACAAACAGGAGCTGTATCAGTTAAATAAAGCAAAATAAAATTTTCAATAAATAAAAAGACCATATGGATAAATATGGTCTTTTTATTTACAAGTCTTTGGAAGTTGAAGTTTTTTCTATATTGCAATAAGAGCTAGCAGATTATTGAACATGTGCGTCATCATTGAGCAGCGTATATCACGCGCCCTTATATATACCCAAGCTAAGATAGACCCCATCGCCCAATACAAAACAAGATACTTAGTAAACTTTGGATCATGAACAATTCCAAAGATTAACCCACTGCACAAAATACCAAGCCATTTATTAGCTGGCGTATCTTTGAAAAAGAAGGTATTGAAAAATAATCCACGAAAAATAAGTTCTTCAAAGATTGGTGCAACAATAACTACTATCACACCATACAAGTTACCTGATTGCAGAGAAATTCGATTTAAGGCCTCTTGATTATTTGACGTGGTTGAATTATTAATGCCAAGAACTATGGGAATCACAATATTTGCTGCCAGAATTAATACTACTCCTAAAAGTGAAATCAATAACTGCCTATTATTCAAAAGAAACTTTTGACTTAAGTCATGATTATTTAGCCTTTTTAATTGCCAGCGATAAAAAGCATAAATCAATAAAGCCCCGATGAGAGTTACTATCGCAATACCAATCATATACGTGTTGTCACTACTAATGTGAAATTTCCTTTTAACCACTTGGGGATAAAAATAGAGCTGCTCGATAACGCCATATATGATAAAAGCTATTATCATGGCTCCAATATTTCCTAG
The DNA here is from genome assembly GCF_059900815.1 of Lactobacillus sp. C449L. Classification (NCBI taxonomy): domain Bacteria; kingdom Bacillati; phylum Bacillota; class Bacilli; order Lactobacillales; family Lactobacillaceae; genus Lactobacillus; species Lactobacillus sp. C449L. The sequence continues at coordinate 382,712 of NZ_JBWXGA010000002.1, forward strand.
GAAATTAAAAAAATTCTTCATTCGTCCCTGCCTTCATGTATCTTAGTTTTGATTTTTAACTAATTAACTGATTATGTTTTCATAGTATACCCTAAATTCATCAATTTATGGTGTTTAAGTTTCACAAATACCTACTTAGTTTCTGCTAAAATATCATCTTTGTGTTATTAGCACTTATTCGTTATTTCCTAGGAAATAGTTCATTTAAGTACCACTCGTTTTATTTGTTATGACTTTTTGACACTCTCTATTATAATGAACTTAATTATATCTTTTAGGAGGATAACTATGAGTAAGCTTTTTCAAGTATTTGGCGAAAATCAACCTTTTATCTATCTTTCGCTGATGGTTCTTGGGGCCTTCTTGATTTTCATAATTTGTTGGTTGAAAGAGCCTCGTAGACTACTCAATGGTATTTTATTTACTGTTTTCCTTCTTATACTGGGTATCTGGCTAGCAGTAACTGTGTTGTCGACAAGACTGCGCCCATTAATTTTAGCTTTTGAAATTTTACTAGTTATTTTTATTGGTTTAGTCACCTTGGTAGTTACCTTTTCATGGGTCTTCTTTTTGTGGAATGCTTATTTTGTTTGGAAGCGAGAGACCCATACCGTTTCAAACTTGCTGACATTATTCATCGGACTCGCTTTATTAGCTATTTGGATTATTGCTCTAATCGGGCCATTTAATAACTTTCCTTCTTGGGCAAAAACTTTGCTGTATGCCCCAACCCTCGTAATTGACTATTTATTGTTTATTGCTTACAACTTTTTGGTTAATCTTACTCTTTATCAGCTAGTCCCCCGTCAATACAATCAGGATTATCTTATTGTTTTAGGTGCAGGATTATCAAATGGTGAAACTGTCACGCCATTGCTGGCAAGCCGTATTAACCGAGCTATCCAATTCGCCCAGAAGCAGGTTGACAAAGGACGTAAAATGCCTAAATTTATTATGTCGGGGGGCAAAGGGCCTGACGAAAAAATTGCTGAAGCACAAGCGATGACTGAATATGCGGTAGCACGAGGTATTAATCCTGATTACATTTTGAGGGAAGAAAAATCTAAGAACACATATCAAAACATGCAATTTTCAGCCCAAGTAGCCCAAAGTGATTTTGGGAGTGATAATTATCGAGCTAAGTTTTTCAGTAACAATTATCATATCTTTCGTGCCGCCTTATTTGCTAGAAACGCCGGCTTGAATGCTAACGGAATTGGTTCTTATACCCGTTTTTACTTCCTGCCAAATGCAATAGTTCGCGAATTTGCGGCAGTATTACTTATTAATAAAAAGCGCCATGCATTAGTTATTGCAATCATTTTGCTATTTTCTGTAATCTATTCTATATTACAATTTTCAGGTATCGCACATTAGTAATTAATTATTTGTTTCGTAAATTTAATAAGTAGTAGATGCACTATGTGACCTACTACTTTTTGTTTAGTGTATTCAGGGTAAAAAGGTTCTTAAAATAATATAAATTTCAATTGCTTTTCTTAGATTTACGCATCTATAAATGGTAAACTGCTTGTTATTAATTATATATAAATAAAGGGTTAAAAGGACAATATATGCTTCAATTAAAGAATTTACGCAAATCTTACCATGTTGGTGATACTGTCACTAAAGCGCTCGACAACGTTTCTATTTCGTTTCGTAACCAAGAGTTTGTTGCCGTTTTAGGACCTAGTGGCTCTGGTAAGACAACAATGCTAAATGTTATTGGTGGTTTAGATCGCTATGATAGCGGTGATTTGATTATTAATGGTAAGTCAACCAAGAATTTTAAAGAAACTGATTGGGACGCATACCGAAACAATTCGGTCGGTTTTGTTTTTCAAAATTATAACCTAATTTCCCACTTATCGATTATTGCTAATGTTGAGCTTGGGATGAACTTGTCTGGTGTTTCTGTTTCTGAGCGTCACCAGCGAGCAGTCGATGCCTTAACTCAAGTTGGTTTAAAAGATCATATTTCAAAAAATCCTAATCAATTATCCGGTGGACAAATGCAGCGCGTTGCTATTGCGCGTGCTTTAGCTAATGATCCCGACATACTTCTTTGCGATGAGCCAACTGGAGCACTCGACACAGAAACTTCTGTGCAAATTATGAAGTTGATTAAGAAACTTTCTAAAGATCGTCTAGTCGTGATGGTTACGCACAATCCTAAACTTGCCCAAGAGTATGCAACAAGAATTGTTAATTTCCAAGATGGTAAAATTTTAGATGATTCGAACCCTTATACGCCAGAAGACGAAGAAGATAGTTTCAGCTTAAAACGGACTAGGATGTCATATTGGAACGCTATTAAGCTTAGCTTTACTAATATCATGACTAAAAAAGGACGGACTACCCTAACCGCCTTTGCATCTAGTATCGGAATTATCTCAATTGCTATTGTTTTATCACTTTCAAATGGTTTTCAAAAGCAAATTGATACGACCATGAGCAAGGCTCTGGCAAAATACCCTGTTTCAGTTGCCCAAACTGCTACCGACATGGGGAGCATCAGCAGCCGCAGTGAATCAACTGAAAATGTTAAAAATCGTGGTTATTTGACCGCGAAGCAAAATGCACTTCAACAGTCATCACACCAAAACAAGATTACTAAAGAGTATATTGACTATGTCAAAAAGATTAATCCAGAATATGCCAATAATATCTCTTACCAAGTTGGTGTCTCGCTTAACTTGATTGGCAATACCAACGGTAACGTTAAACCGGTGCAGTTTTCACCACTCCCTGCGGGGACTGCTGCCTCTCAAGCTTACGGTCAAATGCAGTCTCAAGCTGCTAGCATGTCCTTTATTGGATCGGCTGTTTTTCCTACATCACTCAACAAGAACAAAGGAAACTTTTTAAAAGACAATTACCAACTGCTTTCCGGAACTTGGCCAAAAAAATCGACTGATTTGGTATTAGTAATCGACAATGAAAACTCTGTTAATATCAATGTCTTAAAAAACTTAGGTATTAAAGTAAAAGCAAATGAGAAGTTGGACTTCAATAAGCTAGTTGGCAAGGAGTTTAGAGTAGTTGCCAATAACGATTATTACCAAGAGCTGCCAACCGGAATGTTTGTTCCGAAAAAAGCTGATAAGCAGATGTATGACAGTAGCAAGATTAAATTACGTATCGTGAGTGTAATTCGTCCTAAAGATTCAAGCTCGATGGCCTTGCTTTCTGATGGAATTGCATATAGCGATAAATTAGCTGAAAGTGTCATTAAGCAAAACAAAAATTCAGCAATTGTTAAGGCGCAAAGAAAGTCTAACCGTAACGTCATGACTGGGCAAAATATGAATGCCAATGCCAAGAAACAAATGATGCAGTCAATTGGTGGGGTTAGTTTACCGGCCGGAATTATGATTTATCCAAATGATTTTGATTCCAAAGATAAGGTTTTGAACTATCTTGACAAATGGAATAAAGGTAAGAGCAAGAAAGATAAGATTATTTATACTGACATGTCCAGTGCTGTTACTTCAATGACTGGAGGATTGTTAAACGGAATTACTGCCGTGTTAATTGCTTTTGCTGCTATTTCTTTGGTTACCTCAATGATTATGATTGGGATTTTAACTTACACGTCAGTCTTGGAGAGGACAAAAGAAATTGGAATTCTGAAAGCTTTAGGGGCGCGGAAGAAGGATATTACTCGGGTATTTGATGCCGAAACTTTCATCTTAGGTATTTTTTCCGGTGTTTTAGGAATAGTCATTGCTCGACTGCTAGTGTTCCCAATCAACAGTATTCTTTATTCAATTACTGATCTGAAGAACGTTGCTCAGCTTAATCCCCTGCACGCTTTAATCTTAATTGTAATTTCAACCATTTTAACCATGCTTGGCGGTCATCTACCAGCAAGAATGGCTGCTAATAAAGACGCTGCAATTGCTCTAAGAAGTGAATAATTCGCTTAACTATAAAACCATGCTTAGTGTTACATGTGAAACAACATTAATCATGGTTTTTGTTTTGCTTAAATTTCTAGCTACATTTTTTGGTAAAAGTTAGTTGACATATTGGCATATACCAATTTATAATTATCTTAATTATAAATGGAGGCGTAAATATGAAAATAATCATCACCGCTGATAAGGCCAGCGGAAGTACAAAAGGGTTTGAAATTTTTAAAAAGAGCATTAACGATGGTGCAAAGGTCATTGGTTTAGCAACGGGCTCTACACCTGTTGGACTGTATCAGGAATGGACTAAAAGTAATCTTGACAACAGTGATTTAATCAGTATCAATCTTGATGAATATGTGGGATTAACTCCAGATAATGATCAAAGTTATCACTACTTCATGCAAAAAAACCTATTTGATCAAAAACCGTTTAAAAAATCATACGTTCCTGATGGAATCAAAGCCATCAATGATCCTCAAGGTTCGTCTGATGATTACAACCAAATTATTGCAGAAAATCCAATTGATATTCAGCTTTTAGGTCTAGGACAAAACGGTCATATTGCTTTTAACGAACCTGGAACTCCATTTAATTCAATAACTCACGAAGTTAATTTAACTGAAAACACTATTAAGGCAAACTCTCGCTTCTTTAGCAATATCAATGATGTACCTAAAACGGCAATTTGTATGGGAATAGCAAATATCATGGCCGCAAAACAAATTGTCATTATGGCATTTGGTGAAAATAAAGCAGCAGCCGTTAAAAAGATGGTTGAAGGTCAAATAACTGAAGATGTCCCTGCTTCTGTATTGCAGAACCATTCTAATGTCACCTTAATCGTTGATCATGATGCGGCAAGCAAATTAAGTGATAAATACAAAAACTAAACAGGCATTAGCCTATTAAAAGCGACGCAAGTGCGTCGCTTTTTTTGTAGACAAAATTGAATTTTATTGTTCTGTATAAATAAGTGCATATAACTATACTAACAAAATAATCCGTACTATGATTAGAGTAAATCACGAGAGGATGGTGATAAGTTGAAACGAAGTAAAAAGTGGTTACTAATAATATGTATGGTCTTATTAATACCACTGCCAATTTATCTTTTATGGCAAACCAGTAGCTTTTGGCAAAAATACCTTAAAGTAAAATTGCCTAGTATTGGTTCAATAAATCCAATTCTTGCATGGTACTTAGTCGTTATCAGCGCTGTTGTCCTTTTAATTTTAATTATTAGTCTATTAGTTGTTCTGTTCTGGCCAGTTCAGAGATACTTCATTTTAATTCGTAAACCGGATGGTCAGGTTAAGGTAACTAGCAAAGCAATTAACGGTTATGTGCTGAATTCTTTAGCCGACCTACCCTTTATTAGTAAAGTTAAGGTTGATTCACGCCTGACTAATCGGAAAATTCAGATTAAGATTAGCGGCAATTTAGGTAACGGTGAAAACGTTAATGCGATTCTTGAGAATTACCTTGAAGAGCTAAAAAGCAACCTTGGTCGGTTATTAGGGATTGCTCAGAAACCCAAAATTAAAATCAAATTTGTTAATTATCAAAGCTCTAATAATCCGGAAACACGTGTACATTAAAGGAGGTAGCGATGAAAGAGACTTTGCAAAAGCACCTCCCAGAAGTTTGCGGTGCTGTAATTGGTTTGCTAATAGCTTTTTGTTTTTTAGGACTTGGCTTTTTTAAGACCATTTTTGTAATTGTAATGCTAATAGTAGGTCTTTTAGTTGGTCATTATTGGCCCCTACTGAAAAATTTGGTAAGAAAGTAATAGCGGAAAGGAATAATGTAGTATGGTTCAAAATAGTAATCAAAGTAGTTCTAAGCAAGAAATCAAAGGCGATTTGAAGTATGACGAAAAAGTAATTCAAAAAATAATAGGTATCGCTCTTTCAGATGTTAAAGGCCTATTGACTGTTAATGGTGGCTTTTTCTCAAACCTGGCTGACAAAATCGTCAATACCGATGATGTTACTAATGGCATAAATGTTGAAGTCGGCAAAAAACAAGTGGCAGTAGATATTGAAATTGTTGCCGAATACGGAACAGAAGTTCCTAAACTTTATGATGAGATTAGACAAAAAATCTATGACAAAGTAAAAGAAATGACTGGTCTGGATACTGTTGAAGTCAATGTTACCGTAGTCGATATTAAGACCAAAGAAGAACATGAAAAAGACTCAGTTAGCCTACAAGATCGTTTTGCTGGTGCAACCCAAGACGCTAAAGACAAAATCGGAGAGCAAAAAGATAAAGCTGTAGAAAAAACAGAGAAAAAACAAGAAGATCGAGTTAAATAGGAAAAAATTGACTAAAACTTGTTAAAAAGCGAAGTCGCACTCAGATAAGTAGCGTTTCGCTTTTTTAGTTTCACGTGAAACCAAAACTTGCCGACAGGTTATCATCCTTTTACTGTTATGCTAAAAAATAGAGAAGTGTTACACTGGTAAAAAGAAGTTTATCAAATAAGGAAAAATGCCATGAAAGCCCAATTTGAGTATGCTCAAGAAGAAGATTTAGCAGCAATTGTTAAAATTTATAACCAAGCCGTCCCTACCAAAATGGCAACTGCGGACTTGCAACCAGTATCTAAAGAATCAAAACAAAGCTGGTTTAATTCTTTTAATCAACAAGAACGTCCTATTTGGAAAATTACTGTATATCAGCAAATTGTTGGTTGGGTATCACTTGAGTATTTTTATGGTCGTCCAGCCTATTGTCATACAGCAGAAATTAGCCTATATATTGACCAACATTCACAGCGATGCGGATTAGGCCAGCAGGCTCTAAACTTTGTGTTCAGTCAGTTGTCTTCTTTGCAGTTAGACACATTAGTAGCTTATATTTTTAGTCATAATTATCCTAGTCTCGCTCTCTTCCAAAAAAACGGTTTTGTTGAATGGGGGAATTTACCAGCTGTGGCAACAATAGACAATAAGAAATGCGACCTTAAAATTTTTGGCCGCCATTTCGATTAGCTAAGAAGCTTAAGACAGAGCTTAACGCTGGTGTTCCACGTGAAATGCCAACAGAAACGCTACTAACAAATTTTATATTTGTAAAAAAGTTCTATTGTTTTATACAAAATCGCTTGACTTTTTGCTATTGATTTTAATTAATTTTTTTCTTGTGTACCACTATATCTCGTATTAAACTAAATAAGAATCTATATATTGTATTTTAGAAAGAACGTGATCCAAGTTATTGTTTTAAGTGGGCCGATTGGAGCCGGTAAATCCAGTTTAACCAGTATTTTAGCTGAACATTTAGGTACACAAGCTTATTACGAAGGAGTTGATAACAATCCTGTCCTCCCTCTTTATTATCAAGATATGAAACGCTATACCTTTTTGCTCAATATCTACTTACTTAATCACCGTTTAGCCCAGATTAACCAAGCAGTTAAAGAAAAAAACAGTGTTTCAGACCGTTCAATATATGAAGACGCGCTCTTTTTTCAAATGAACGCCGATAGTAAGGTAGCTGATCCGACCGAATTCAAAATTTATGACAGTTTACTTGAAAATATGATGGAAGACACTCCGGGAAATCCAAGTAAAAAGCCTGATTTATTAATTTATATTCGAATATCTTTAGACACTATGCTTAAGCGCATCGAAAAGCGTGGTCGTTCATACGAACAGCTAAGCTCGGATCCCAGTTTAAAAGATTATTATGCCCGTTTAATTCGCTACTATGAACCGTGGTATGAAAATTACACTGCTTCACCAAAAATCGCAATTGATGGTGATAAATACGATTTTATTGGTGATGAAAAAGCCAAAAAAGAAGTCCTGAGCCAGATTGATAATAAATTGCACGAAATTGGCAATTTGAAATAAAGAAGGAACGTGATGACAGTTATTGTTTTAAGTGGCCCAATTGGTGCCGGTAAATCCAGTTTAACCAGTATTTTAGCCAAGTATTTAGGCTCTAAACCATTTTATGAAAGTGTTGACGACAATCCTGTATTGCCACTTTTTTATGCTGACCCTAAAAAATACGCCTTTTTACTTCAAGTGTTTTTCCTAAACACTCGCTTCCGCAGTATTAAAAATGCATTGACTGATGATAATAATGTACTTGATCGTTCAATTTACGAGGATGCTCTCTTTTTCCAGATGAACGCTGATATTGGTCGTGCAACTGAAGAAGAAGTCGATACATATTACGAGTTGCTTAATAACATGATGAGTGAACTTGATCATATGCCGAAAAAGAATCCAGATTTGCTTGTTCATATCAATGTATCATACGAAACGATGCTCAAGCGAATTCAAAAACGTGGCCGTCCATACGAGCAACTTAGCTATGACGCAACCCTTGAAGACTATTACAAACGTCTACTGCGCTATTACAAGCCATGGTATGAAAAATACGACTATTCTCCTAAAATGGAGATTGACGGTGATAAGCTCGACTTTATGACTAACGAGCACGACCGTCAAGTCGTTTTAGATCAAATAGTAGCTAAGTTAAAAGAAATGGGCAAACTACCTCAATCATGGGACAAGTCCACTGACATTAAAATAGACGCATAATTATTTGCCTTTTATCAACTTAATCAAAATCAAAGTCATTTCCTTTAGTAAAAAACTGAGGAAATGACTTTTTTGTCGAATAATCACTTATTTTCCTTTGAATGAGGAAATGTGTTATGATTGTCCTAAGTATTTTTTCAGGTGTTTTTAATTTTATCTAAGTAATATTGATTCACAAATAGTCGATTAAAAAGGAAAAAAGATGAATTATATTATCTCAATCATGCCTTCTCTACTTTCGGGCGCAAAAATGACCTTGCTTTTATTTTTTTGGACAATTATCATTTCCATTCCATTAGGAATTATTGTTAGTTTAGGATTACTCTCACATATTAAAGTCCTACGCTTATTTTTAAAGTTCTATGTTTGGATTATGCGCGGGACACCATTATTACTGCAGTTAATTTTCATTTTTTATGGTTTGCCAATTATTGGTATTATTTTCCAGCGTTATAACGCTGCGCTATTTGCTTTTATATTAAACTATACTGCTTATTTTGCTGAAATATTTCGTGGGGGGTTTCAAGCCGTTCCATCCGGTCAATACGAAAGCGCACAAGTCTTGCAACTTAGCTACTGGCAAACGCTACGCTATGTAGTTATTCCCCAGGTAAGTAAAATTGTCATCCCCTCAATCGGTAACGAAGTCATTAATCTTGTTAAGGACACATCTTTAGTTTATGTTATTGGATTAGGCGAGTTGCTACGCGCAGGTAACGTTGCAACGGCTCGTGACGTTACACTAGTTCCACTAGTTTTAGTGGGGATAATTTATTTAATGATGACAGGAATTACATCCTATTTGTTGAAGAAAATAGAACAAAGTTACTCAAAGTGGAAATAATCATAGGTGGCTATCATGCTTGAACTTAAAGAAATTACCAAAAAATATGGTTCACGAATCATTTTAGATAGACTTAATTTAGCTATTCCAGATAAACAAATTTTAGCCATCGTTGGTCCATCTGGTGCAGGTAAAACTACGCTATTGCGCTGCTTAAGCGGGTTAGAACATGTTGACTCCGGACATTTCTTTTGGAATAATCAGCAATTTGATCCAGCTGAGTTTAATAAAAGCAGTCAGATTATCGGAGTAGTTTTTCAAAACTACGAATTATTCCCTAATTTGACCGTACTGGATAATATTACATTGGCTCCGGTTTTAGCGCTAAAAGAAAGCAAAGATGCAGCTAACACAAAAGCACAAGAGTTGCTTCAAGAGCTTGATTTGCAAGAAAAAGCGCACCTTTACCCTTATCAGCTTTCAGGTGGTCAAAAGCAAAGAGTGGCTATCGCACGCGCTCTTGCTATGGAACCACAAATTCTTTGCTATGACGAACCGACTTCAGCCTTAGATCCGGCTTTACGAAATAAAGTTGGTGAAATTATATTGCACCTTAAGAATAGCAAAGAAATGACCCAAATTGTCGTTACACATGATCAAGAGTTTGCTAAGCAAGTAGCTGATCGTATTTTTAAAGTCAGTGCACTAGACAACAAGAAGGTAAATTTAAATGAAAAATAAACATTTACCAACTTTAATAGTGCTCATTTTTTGTATATTCTTTTTGACAGCTTGCAGTGGGGTTTCCGTCAGCCGGAGAGCAAATCAGATTGATAATTGGTTGCAAATAAAACAGCGCGGCTATGTCATTATTGGGGTTGACGATACTTTTGTTCCTATGGGTTTTCAGCAAAAAAATGGTCATTTAATCGGTTATGACGTAGACTTGGCAAATGCCGTTTTCAAACAATATGGTTTAAAAGTTAGTTTCCAAACAATTGACTGGTCAATGAACACTACGGAGCTACGTAACGGCACCATTGACCTAATTTGGAATGGCTTTAGTAAAACTCCAGCCCGCGCAGCTAAAGTAAATTTTAGTAAAACCTACTTATATAGTACGCAAGTTTTGGTCTCATTAAAGAAAAACAAAATTACCAGTCCAAAGACGATGACCAATAAAACACTAGGAGTTCAATCTGGCTCCTCAGGATATAATGCTGTAATGAACTATCCAAAAGTTTTTAAAAATCGCATAAAAGACCATGAACCCATCCTTTATGACTCGTTCACTAATGCCTTTATTGACTTAAATGCTGGACGAATTCAAGGACTTTTAATTGATAGTACGTATGCAAATTACTACATTTCGCACCAAAAAAAGCCTGAACTATATACTGAAGTCCAAAGCCCCTTCCCAAAAGAGGGCTTTGCGGTTGGTATGCGTAAAAGTGACTTAACTTTACAGCAAAAAATCAATAAGGCTCTCGGTGTGCTCGCACAAAACGGCACCTTAAATCGTATTAATCAAAAATGGTTCGGGAAGCAAGCTCAATCGCCATTATTAAAGTCGACTAGCAAAGATTAATCTATTCTGTTTAACACTTCAGCAATGCCATCATGATTGTTATCCAATGTGACGTTTCCGAATTTCTTTTTCAAGTCACTGGGAGCATTCCCCATCAAAAAAGGATGACCAGCTGCTGTTAGCATTGATTCATCATTGTAATTATCACCAAAAGCCCAGCAACTTTGCAGATCAACGCCAAAATGTTGAGCAGCTATACGAATACCTCTTCCCTTAGAAACGCCCTTAACCATCAACTCAAGTAGATTAGGAGCTGACTTAACTAAAACTAATTCCGCGTATCGTTGCTTAATGTCCAGCTGCACTTCTTCCAACTGATCTGGTTCACCCATAAATAATATCTTGTGCACGCCTTGTAGTTCTTTTATTTGAAGAGCAGTGGTTGGTTTAGCTTTAACCTTAACTATTTGCTCTTCTTTTTCCACCAAGAAAGAACTATTTCCCGGGGAATAATACCAGCTATTGCCACTATACACATTCCACGCAATTTTGTTGTTCTTTTTTTCAATGTAGGAGCAAATTTCTGCTGCTATTTCTGCTGCCATGTATTGCGAGTTCAAAGTTTGACTCATTTCATCCAAGACTAAAGCACCATTATAAGCAACCATAGGACATTTCTCAGTGATTTGTCCTGCAACCGTCATAACAGCCTGTGGCATTCTAGCAGATACAGGTATAAAAATATTGCCGTTAGCAATTTGCTTACGTATTGCGGCACACGTTTTAGGCGTAACTTTTAAATGAGTGTTAATTAATGTTCCGTCAATATCGGAAAAAAGCAGTTTAGTCATAATTTACCTCATTTTTATGAAAATGGTAGATTGCGATTTAACTAATTCTACAAACTAATTGCCCCATAGGTCAATTTACTCTAATGTTTATCTCATTAGTAAATCTTGTTTATTTCATGTTTTTTTTGTATATAATTCGCATTTGCATTTATCTCTGCGTATGATACACTGTAATAGTTCTAAAGTTCTTACTAAACACGAACATTAATATTGTGGGAGAGATTAAATGGATTTTATAAAGAATTATTTCCAACTCGATAAGTATAAAACAAGTGTTAAAGTTGAATTCCTTGCTGGATTAACCACTTTCATTAGTATGTCATATATCTTATTTGTTAACCCTAGTGTTCTAGGTGCTAGTGGTATGGATAAAGGAGCAGTTTTCACCGCTACAGCACTAGCTAGTGCTTTGGGTACTGCGCTAATGGGTATTGTTGCTAACTACCCCATTGGAGAGGCACCTGCTTTAGGAATTAATGCCTTTTTTGCTTATACTGTTTGTGTCGGTATGCATGTTTCATGGGAAACAGCTTTAGCTGCAGTCTTTGTCGCTTCCATTCTTTTCATCTTGATTACCATGTTTAAATTGCGTGAAAAAATCATCAACGCAATTCCAGCTGACTTAAAATTTGCTATATCTTCTGGAATCGGTCTGTTTATTGCTTTTTTAGGAATGCAAGATGGTGGTCTGATAGTTGCAAACAAATCTACACTCGTTGGGCTCGGATCACTTCATGACCCTGCAGTTTGGATTACAATTTTCGGTTTACTAGTTACAGTAGTTTTAATGATATTAAATGTTCCTGGTGCAATCTTCATCGGAATGGTATTAGCAGCAATTTTTGGCGTTATTACTGGGCAGATTGCCTTACCTTCTAAGGTTGTTTCTATTGCTCCAAGTATTGCTCCAACTTTTGGCCAAGCTATTTTCCACGTGAAAGATATTAATACACTGCAAATGTGGGTTGTTGTATTGACCTTTTTACTTGTAACTTTTTTTGATACCGCAGGTACTTTAATTGGCTTAGCACAACAAGCAGGTTTCATGAAAGATAATAAAATGCCTCGTGTTGGCAAAGCGCTAGCCTCTGATTCCACTGCCATGATGGTTGGTTCTGTTTTAGGCACCTCACCAGTTGGAGCATTCGTTGAATCAAGTGCTGGGATCGCTGTAGGTGGTCGTACTGGTTTAACAGCGGTTTTTGTTGCAATGTTCTTCTTGATTTCAATGATTTTTAGCCCGCTGCTTGGTTTATTCACTACTCATGTAACTGCACCTGCTTTAATTATCGTGGGTGTCTTAATGGCTCAAAATACTGCTCATATCCACTGGGAGAAAATGGAAATTGCAGTTCCGGCATTCTTAATCTTAGTTGGTATGCCACTAACCTATTCAATTTCAGACGGTCTAGCATTGGGACTAATTACTTATCCAATTTGTATGCTTGCAGCTAAACGAGGAAAAGAAGTAACACCAATGATGTGGGTACTATTTGTTGTCTTTATTATTTTCCTGTGGGTGTTAAACTTCTAAATTTGCGATATAAGGAAAGCAAACTTGAAAAAGCTTGCTTTTTTTGTTGTCTAGGAAATATTCCTTCAAGGTCTTTAGCTTGTGCTAAACTAGTTTTGTTAACCATTTTTATTTATTATTTGGAGGAAAAATGACGACATTAGACAAAGTCTTTCATTTAAAAGATGCTCATACCACTGTCAAACGAGAATTAATCGCTGCATTAACAACATTTGTCAGTCTCTCCTACATCCTTTTTGTTAACCCTAGTATTCTGCATGCTGCAGGAATTGATAAAGGGGCAGCATTCACAGTTACCGCAATCTCAATTGCAGTAGGTTGCTTTATTATGGGCTTAGTTGCTAACTACCCGATTGCATTAGCTCCTACCCTTGGCAGCGCTGCGTTTTTTGCTTATAACGTCTGTGGTGGGATGCATATTAACTGGGAGACTGCGCTCGCAGCAGTTTTAGTTGCTTCTATACTTTTTATTTTAATTACCATTTTAAAGTTACGAGAAAAAGTTGTTGATGCTATCCCTCAAGATTTAAAATACGCTATTTCGGCTGGAATCGGTTTGTTTATTGCTTTTATCGGTTTACAAAATGGAAAGCTAATTGTCAACAGTGATTCTAACTTGGTAACTTTAGGAAAGTTCAATTCTCCTACAGTTTGGATTACTCTTTTCGGTTTGACACTAACGGTTATCCTAATGGCAATGAACATTTCTGGATCAATCTTTATTGGCATGGTTGTAACAGCAATCTTTGGAATGGCTATCGGACAAATTGCTATTCCAAAGGCGATAGTTTCAAGCGCCCCTAGTATCGCGCCTACCTTTAGCAAAGCGATTTTTCATTTGAAAGACATTAATACGCCCCAGTTGTTTATGGTCGTTTTAACCTTCTTGTTGGTTACTTTTTTTGATACCGCCGGGACACTAATCGGCATGACTGAACAAGCTGGTATGGTCGACAAAGATGGAAAAATCCCTCGAATTGGTAGAGCTTTCCTATCTGATTCGCTTGCAATGGTTGAAGGAGCTGTTCTTGGTACTGCTCCACTTGGAACTTCAGTTGAATCAAGTGCTGGAATAGCAATGGGCGGACGAACAGGCTTAACTGCTGTTTTCATTGGTATTTTCTTCTTGATTAGTATGATTTTCAGCCCATTATTAGCTGTTATACCAACAGCCGTTACAGCTCCCGCTTTAATTATTGTTGGTGTGCTAATGGCCGGTAACTTAAAAAAGATCAATTGGGACAAATTTGAAATTGCTTTCCCCGCGTTTCTAACAGTTATCGGAATGCCACTCACATACAGCATATCTAATGGACTTGCATTAGGTATGATTGCTTATCCAATAACGATGATTGCTTCAAAACAAGCCAAAAAAGTTTCGCCAATGATGTATGTTCTGCTTATTGTTTTCATCATTTTCTTCTTAGTGACAAACATGTAAAAAGCTAGAAGTGTACGGCGCTGAATGAGTACCTTAATTAACTTATATCAGTACGTTTTCTACTAAAATTAAGATAAGCTATTAAACAAAAAAACCAGTCGAGCTATACGCTAACTGGTTTTTTGTTATGTGTTACACGTGTAACACAATTATTTTTCTTCATACCATTCAGTATGATAGACACCCTCACGATCATTTCTAAAGTAGGTGTGCGCACCGAAATAATCACGCTGACCTTGAATTAGGTTGGCCGGTAAACTTGGATTAAAAATTGACTCTAAGTAGTTTAACGACGCACTCAAAGTTGGAGTTGGAATACCTGCTACAGTAGCAAGTTCAATCGCTTCCCGCAAAGCAGGGAGGTCAGCTTCCATTAAATCATTAAAGTATGGATCTTGGAACATGTTATCAAGTTCCTTACCATCAGCAAATGCTTTTTCAATATCTTTAAGCATTGATGAACGAATAATACAGCCCGCTTCCCAAGACTGGGCAATTGCCGGATAACTTAAGCTCCACTTGTAGGCATCAGCAGCCATCTTAAGTTGCTGGAAGCCTTGAGCATAAGCAACAGCTTGGCTTAATTGCAAAGCTTTTTCCAGATTATCAATCAAGTCTTCTGGAACATCACCAGTCCATTTAACATCCTTGCCTTCACGCGTTGTTGCCTTTGACATGAAACGGCTAATAACTGCTTCGGCAATAACACTAATCGGAACACCAAGGTGCACGCCGTCTTCGAGCATCCAATTGCCAGTACCTTTGTACGAAGCAACGTTTAAAATGTGATCAATTATATGATCTGGAGTCAATTCATCTTTTTGCTTTAAAACTTCTGAAGTAATTTCACTAAGGTATGCTTGAACTAGCCCTTGATTCCAAGTTGCAAATATTTTAGACATTTCATCATTAGATTTTCTCGCAACCTTACGTAAAATATCGTAAACCTCAGAAAATTCTTGCATAATGCCATATTCGATACCATTGTGAACCATCTTAACGTAATGGCCGCTTCCTTCTGGTCCGATAAAGCTCACACAGGGCTGACCGTCAGAATTCTTAGCAGCAATTGCTTCTATAATTGGGGCAACTTCCTGATACGCTTTTTCGTCACCGCCAGGCATAAGTGCAGGGCCATTTAGAGCTCCTTCTTCACCACCAGAAACACCCATACCGATAAAATGAATGCCATGCTTTTGCATTTCGTGAAAGCGTCGATTAGTGTCATGGAAGTTGGAGTTTCCACCATCAATCAAAATGTCACCTTTATCTAAAAGTGGTAACAATTTATGTAAGGTTTCATCGACAGGCTTACCAGCCATAATTTGAATTAAGATTTTGCGCGGTTTTTCTAAAGAACTAACAAATTCTTCCCAAGTATAAGTCGGTTTTAGTTTGTCATCTTGATATTTAGCAAAAGCATCAACTTCTTTTTTATTAATGCTAAAACCAGAAACGGAGAAGCCGTTGTTCTTAACGTTTAGGGCAAGGTTCTTACCCATAACGGATAAGCCAATAACACCAAATTGTTGCATCTGTATTCCTCCATAATTAAAAATCATACTCTATTATTATACTTGTATGCTAACAAAAAAGCGAAACTTTCAAAAAGTTTCGCTTTTCATTTTTTTAGCTATATTTATTAGTGTGCTGAAGCACCTGAAGTAGTGTCAGTTTTTTCTGGCTCTGGTTCTGGTTCTTCTTCAGCTTCTGAAGCACCTGAAGCAGTATCTACTACTACGCCATATTTTTCAGCAAAATAACTAAATGGCTTCAAGCCTTCTGCTTGATACTTCTTAACAAATTCTGGGTCATCGAGAGTATTCAACTCAGTTGAGTATGGCATCTCGTGAGTTAGCTTGATGTCAACCAACATTGGTCCATCCATTTGCTTGAATTCTTTGACAGCGTCCTCAAAGTCTTGCTTAGTACGTACGGTTACGCCCTTAACGTTCATACCTTCAGCAACTTTGGCCCAGTCGTTGTCAGGCATGATAACGCCTGACAATGGTTGGTGAGATTCATCAACTTGCTCAGCTTCGATGAATCCTAAAGTTTCGTTAGTGAAGACAACGTTGATAACGTGCATGTTGTAGCGTGCTTGAGTTAAAAGTTCTTGGTTCATCATTGCGAAACCACCGTCACCGCTCAAGTTCCAAACTTCACGTTCAGGACGAGCAGTAGCAGCAGCAACAGCAGCAGGTGAGCCAAAGCCCATAGTTGCGTATAGACCTGAAGTTGCCCAAGTTTGTTCATCATGTAGGTTTACCAAACGTTGGAAGTCAATGTTAATGTTACCAACGTCAACAGCAAATTGAGCATCATCACTAGCATATTTGTTAATAATGTCAAAGATTGGTTCACGACGAATTGGCATTTCGTCTGAATCATCAAAGCTGTGCTCCCAATCTTCCCAGTTCTTACGGTCTTCAATAGATGCCTTGTAAATTGGTGATTCTTCACGGGCTTCACCAGCGTCAATAATTGCTTGCAAAGTCTTAGCACCATCAGCCAAAATTGGAACATCAACTGCATGACGTTTGCCTAATTTTTCTGAATCAACATCAATTTGAACAACCTTAGCGTTTGGTTGGAAGAAGAATAGTGAGAATGGCGAGTCGTTACCTACCCAAATCACAGCATCAGCGAACATTTGAATATCGTCACTTGGCTTAGGAGCAACACGACCAATTGAACCCATGTATGCTGGACACTTGTCTTCAACAACACCTTTGGCCATAACTGAAGATAGTAACGGTGTCTTGAATTTTTCAGCAAATGCTTCTAAAACGTCGCCGTGTCCCTTCATACCTAAACCAAAGTAAACAACTGGGTTCTTAGCTTCTGCAAGAATCTTAACAGCTGCATCTACATCTGCTTTTTTAGGTGCTGCATAGTTAGGAACAGCTGCTAATGCGTTGTAGTTTACGCGGAAGTTATCTTCAATCTTGTCCCAGCCAAAGTCCTTAGGAAGGATTAAAACAGCCGGACCCTTCTTAGCGTATGCCTGACGAATAGCTTCATCCATCATTGCAGGAATTTGTTCTGCGCGCTTAACTTGGTGGTTCCATACAGCAACCGGATCAAACCAAGGCTTTTCATCAAATGCCTGGAAGAAGTCCATGTCTTGACGACTAGTTGGAACGTTAGCAACAATTGCTACCATTGGAACTTTATCGTACTTAGCATCGTATAAACCGTTCATCAAGTGAACCGCACCTGGTCCTGCTGAACCAAAGCACACACCAATTTTGCCGGTGAGTTTATATTCTGCCGCTGCAGCTAAAGCACCAGCTTCTTCGTGCCGTACTTCAATATACTTCATCTTTCCCTTAAAGTCGTGGATAGCATTCATAGTTGAGTCGAATGAACCACCTGGGAAACCATAAATATGATCAATATGCCAGTCCAATAAAACTTGGAGCATGGCATTTGCGCCATTAATTTTTGCCATTTTAAAGTGCATCTCCTTAAATACATTTACTTACATAATGTATTAAAACACATAATTTCACAATTTCAAGTAAGTAAAATTACCGCTTACATAAACATGTAAGCGCTTTGTAAAGATATTAACTTCACAAAGTTATATAGATAACTTGTTGTTTTTTGTTAATAGCAATAATTATATTTGTGATTATCTGATCATTGAGGCAAATTTTTTGTATTTTTTTAGTATATTATTTTCAGAAAAATATTTTTAAATTTTTACTAAGCTAATTACTTAATTTTCGCATATCGTCCGTTCTGAACGTAAACACTTAAAATCGCAATATCAGCCGGATTAACACCAGAGATTCGTTCAGCCTGGGCAATCGTTTCGGGACGAATTTTCTCAAATTTTTCTCGGGCTTCAGTTGCTAATCCTTCAATCGCTCCATAATCAATATCAACCGGAATTTTCTTGGCTTCTTGTCGATGCAATCGATCTATTTGCTGCTGCTCCTTCTTAATATAGCCAGCATATTTAACGTTAATTTCTATCTGTTCTTTAACATACCGCTCACGTGAAATGCGCATTCCGGTTAGTTTTTCAATATCTTCAACTTGCACACGAGGCCGTCTTAAAAAGACATCCGCCTTAACGCCAGCTTTCAATCTTTCCTCACCTATACTTGCAAGGTACTCTTGCACGTTTTCGTCGGGATGTACAGTAATCGACTTAATAGCTGCTTCAGCCTGAGCAAGCTGCTGTTTTTTAGCTAAAAATCGAGAGTACCGCTCTTCAGAAATTAAACCAAGATTGTAGCCATAGTCAGTCAATCGAAGATCAGCATTATCATGGCGTAAAATCAAACGGTATTCTGCTCTTGAAGTCAACAAGCGGTACGGTTCTTCCGTTCCTTTTGTTACCAAGTCATCGATTAAAACTCCTATATAGGCTTCGTCTCTGCCCAAAGTGAACCCTGGTTGATTAGCTGCACGACGTGCTGCATTAATTCCAGCAATTAAACCCTGGCCAGCTGCTTCTTCATAGCCCGAAGTGCCATTCATTTGGCCAGCAGTAAACAAGTTCTTAATGTTTTTAGTTTCTAACGTATGCTTTAATTGCCATGGATCAATCGCATCATACTCAATCGCATAGCCTGGACGCATTAGTTCGGCATCTTCAAGTCCTGCAACTGTATGTAACATCTCTAGCTGAACTTCTTCAGGCATTGAAGTTGAAAAATCTCCAACATAAATTTCTTTAGTATTTATTCCTTCAGGTTCAAGGAAAATTTGATGACGTGGTTTATCCGCGAAACGGACTATCTTTGTTTCAATGGATGGACAATAGCGGGGACCAACTCCCTTGATTTCTCCAGAAAACATCGGGGAACGGGTCAAGTTTTCATTAATAATTTTATGAGTCCTTTTGTTTGTATACGTCATCCAACAAGATACTTGTTCTTTAAGATAGTCTTCGTCTTTGCTTTCAAAAGAAAAGTGACGCGAAATGGTGTCTCCTGGCTCTTCTTCTGTTTTGGAATAGTCAATCGTATTGCTGTTAATACGTGGCGGCGTACCTGTTTTAAAGCGACGCAATTTAAAGCCAAGCTTTTCCAAATTTTCGGACAATTTGATTGCTGGAATGGTGTTATCAGGACCCGAAGAATAATTCAATTCGCCAATATAAATGCGACCACGAGCTGATGTGCCAGTAGTCAAAACCACACTATGGGCATAATATCGTGCTCCGGTATTGGTAATCAGACCCTTGCAAACGCCATTTTCAACAATTAACTCATCAACTGTTGCCTGACGTAAAGTTAAATTAGGCGTATTTTCTATTACGTTTTTCATGTGTTCATGATATTGCCATTTATCTGCTTGAGCACGTAATGCTTGCACTGCCGGACCCTTTCCGGTGTTTAACATTCTCATCTGAATATAAGAAGCATCAATAGTCTTGCCCATTTGGCCTCCTAGGGCATCTATTTCCCGCACCACTGTTCCTTTTGCAGGACCACCAATAGACGGATTACAGGGCATAAATGCAACCATATCCAAGCTAATCGTTAGCAGCAGTGTTTTCTGCCCCATTTTTGCACTTGCTAAAGCTGCCTCACTACCTGCATGACCAGCACCTACAACAATTACATCATAGTCATTTGAGTCGTAGCTTTTAATCATTTTTTACACCTATTATTTTCCTAAACAAAATTGACTAAACAGTTGATTGACTAATTCATCCGGACTACTTTCACCCGTAATTTCACCTAATGTACTCCAAGCATCATTAAAATCAATCTGCGCAATATCGATTGGTACGTCCTTTTCCAGAGCACTAATTACATCATGCAACTGCTTTTTAGCTTTCTCTAGCAGACCTATTTGCCTTTGGTTAGTGACCATAACTTGATCATTAGAATTTTCAATCCCATTAAAAAACAGCTTCTTAATTGCATCTTCAAGCAAGTTAAGGTTTTTTTCTTTCAAAACAGAAATCGCAATGGTTTCACTAGCAGTTAACCGTTTAATCTCTTCAAGTGAAACTTTTTGACCTAAATCCGTCTTATTTAGAATTACAATTCTCTTTTTATTTGCCGTGGCATCGATTAATGTATAATCTTCAGGAGTTAGCTCTTTACTAGAATCAAATAAAAGTAAAACCAAATCAGCTTTAGCTAGTGCCTTTTTTGAACGCTCAACGCCAATTTTTTCCACTTTATTATCAGTATCTCTGATTCCAGCTGTATCGATTAGCTTTAAGGGCACACCTTTGACAGAAACATATTCTTCCAATGTATCACGAGTTGTTCCGGCAACATCCGTTACAATGGCTGTATCGCTCTTGGTCAAATAGTTAAGTAAAGATGACTTACCTACGTTAGGTTGGCCAATAATTGCAGTCGCTAAACCGTTACGTAACGCCGTTCCTTCTCCAGCTGTCTCAAGCAAAGCGTCAATTTGATCAATGACCACCTTGGACACCTTAATCACTTGATTAGCGGTAACCGTATCGGCATCATATTCAGGATAGTCAATGTTAACTTCCACATTAGCAAGTGTATCCAAAATTTCTTGGCGCATCTTTTGAATGGTTTTAAGTAACCCACCTTCAAGCTGGTTTTCGGCAAC
Organism: Lactobacillus sp. C449L; assembly: GCF_059900815.1. Lineage (NCBI taxonomy): Bacteria > Bacillati > Bacillota > Bacilli > Lactobacillales > Lactobacillaceae > Lactobacillus > Lactobacillus sp. C449L. The sequence goes on from NZ_JBWXGA010000002.1 coordinate 403,890, forward strand.
TTGTCTGGCGCGATCGGTTTTTGCACGAACGATATCCATCACACTTTCTGCCTGTGTGAGATCGATTCGACCATTGACAAAAGCCCGTTTAGTAAACTCTCCCGGATCAGCCATGCGCGCACCGGTTTTTAGCAACAGCTGTAAAATCCGATTTGTCACAACAATTCCGCCATGGCAGTTAATTTCAACCACGTCTTCACGGGTAAAAGTTTTAGGAGCAAGCATTACTGACACCATTACTTCATCGATTATGTGGTTAGTTTCGGGATCAATTATGTGCCCATAGTGAATTGTGTGCGTTGAAACTTTGCTTAAATTAGAACCTTTGAAAACTCTATTGGCAATTTCAACCGCATTTTCTCCTGATAAACGTACAATTGAGATTCCGCCTTCGCCAATTGGCGTCGAAATTGCTGCTATTGTGTCAAATTCAGCCAGAGTCTGTGCCATGATTTTCTCCTTTTTCAATAAAAAAAGCGCGTTATACCACCACGAAAAAACATGATGTATAAAGCACTTTGACTACTTTATCTAAAAATCACTTTAGATTGATATTTATTTACTTTTTACGATTTAACCGTTTGTAGGTTCTCCTGAGCTGACGTTTTCGTTCACGTTCTGCTTCAGCTTTAGCCCTTTGTTCACGACGATATTTAATTGGGTTTTGCAAAATAAAAGTCTGAATAACTTGGAAGAGGTTAGAAACTACCCAATACAAAACAATGGCGGATTGGAAGTAAATACCCATCACACCAACCATAACTGCCATGCCGTAGGTCATAATCCTAGTTGACATTGTCTGCGATTCTTGTGGTGTTGATAGTTGACTAATATAAGTCGATAAGAATGTAAACACCATTGATAAAATTGGCATAATGAAGTATGGATCTGGTTTTCCTAAATCCATCCACATAAAGTGACCAGTCTGTAATTGCGGCGTCTGCCAAATCGACCCATACAAAGCATACATGACCGGCAGTTGAATAAGCAGTGGCAAACAGCCAGCATACGGATTAATTCCGGCTTCTTTATATAACTTATTAGTTTCTTGGGAAAGCAACGTACGCGACTCGGTATCATTACCTGAGTACTTTTTACGCAATGCATCAATTTCTGGCTGAATTCCCTGCATTTTAGTTGTGCTCTTAATCTGAATCGCACTTAGTGGATAGACAAGCACCCGCACAATAACAGTGAAGACGATAATTGCCCAGCCATAACTATTCCCCATCATCTTAGCCAGCCATAGCAAAAACGTTGACATGTAATAAATTACCCAACGATTCCACCAGCTACCGCTAGTATGTGAAATAGGTGCTGGTTTAGCATTTGACGATGCGCATCCCGTTATAACAACAGCAACTCCGACTACCGCCAGTAATACAAGTAGCCGCTTGACATTCTTTTTATTTAAAATGTCTTTCACTCTAATTTTCCTCAACTTTATCAGGTATTTCTTCTATAATATTAGCCAAAATAAGCGCATGAAGCAAATTCTTCCGCACATCATTCATGCTAAAATCACGGGCATACGGTCTAGCAATCACTAGAAAATCAATATGCGGATTAATTGCTAGCTTCTCTTCAGTGAGAACAGCTCGAATATAACGTTTGATGCGATTACGAACAACTGCAGTATGCCCTACTTTTTTGCCGACAGAAATGCCCACCCGGAAGTGTGTATTCTCAATTTTATCTATTTTATAGATGACAAATGCCCGATTTGCTACCGAATTACCGGCTTTAAAAACTCGCTGAAAATCGTTTTCTGTTTTAACTCGATAAGATTTTCTCAAAACGCTTCATTCCACTCTTTGATATTAAAAAAACCACTGGGATTCAGTGGTTTAAGCAGATAAGACTTTTCTACCCTTTGCACGGCGTCTAGCCAAAACCTTACGGCCATTTGATGTGCTCATACGCTTCATAAAGCCATGAACGCGAGAACGGTGGCGCTTTTTAGGTTGGTAAGTTCTTTTAGTTGTCATTAAACTACACCTCCATTTTTAATATGCTGACTGCACAATTTAAATACTAGAATAACATGATTAAGTTGAAAAACCAAGCGAAAACGAAAAAAAGATGTTACTAAGTGCACGTAATCTTATTTTTTGCAAACTACGTTGTCATGCCTTAATTATTGTAGGTCCTCTTTCCCGATTTCAATTGATGGATAATGTCCTAAATCTGGCAAAAAGGTATCTAACGGGCAACTGTATACCATATAATAGGCGCCTTTTTCTTTAGAGTTAAGTTCAGCAAGCTTTTGTTTAGCTTTTTCAACATCATTAGTTACGTATACGACACTTACAACACCAACTTTTTTGTTAGAGGCTTCTTCCACACTACCTTTAAGGATTACTTTTAAATTGCCGTCATTTTTTAGACCCAACTTTACGTAATCGTTATAATCCATATTTATACCTCCCAGAAATTTTCAAATAGCTACGATTAATTATATCTTTATTTTTAGCTTTTTAAAATTCAGTGTCACTATTAGAAAATTCAGTTTATTATTTCAAGAGCATGTCCAAATCTTTTGTTCAAATATCTATTTTATAACTAATTAGGCTATTCTATATTCCAATCAGCTCGCCTGATAAATCATAGTAAAAAGCACTTTGCAAATGCAAAAGTGCTTTTAGTATTTTTTTAAAAATCATAATGAATCATTTGACCGTACTCACTGATTAGTTGACGGTTCTTTTGATCTCCACCATCTAGATTAGCTGAATAAAAAATTGGTGCTTCATGTCCACCTTGATCAACCAGTCTTTGGCTAGCTTCAACAATAATATTATCTAAAATTGCTGCTCCAATTACGGTTGAAGTTGGACCTACTTTTTGGGCAGTGCCTTTTATCTGACAAGTTGCATCCCCAATATCACCATGGTTATCAATTACAACATCTGAAACTTCAAATAAACGCTTACCAGAAGAGTGGCGGCTTGATACAGACTTAGAATAGGCCAAATTTGTCAATCCAATAATTTTTACCCCTTTTTCTTTTGCAGCTAATGCCATGTCAATAATTACTGGGTTCCGCCCAGAAACAGAATGAAGAATAAGAACGTCGTTTGAATGAAATTTCACTGTACTTGCTAAAGCAGTACCATAGCCTTCAAGTCGCTCCATTTTGCTGGTAAAAGTAATTGGCTTTCTGTCCAACATTACTTCTCGGCCAAAAATGGCATTTATTGTAATCATCCCACCTGCACGATAGTACATTTCTTCAGCTAAAATGCCGGCATGACTAGCACCAAAAATGTAAATAGAGTTTTTTCTAATATTGGCATTCGTAATCAAATCAATTGCTGCTTCAATATTTTCCCTTTCATCTTCTTTTATGATGCTAAGAATTTTTTCAATTTTATTGATGTAGCGATACACATTAAATCCCTCCAATCAAGCTGCCAATTAATTTGCTGATAATACTCCAAAGCGAAAGATCATTTCCGCCAAAAATTAAAATCCAATTTTTTATTGTGCTGCCCATCATAACAGCAGAAATTCCAACTAATGCTACCATCGCTACAGAAGCAACTGCTGTACCAATAATAGCACCTCGTATACCTCCCTGGCCTTCACCTATAACAGCGGCACCACCGCATTCAAAGAAGCTAGTAATCATTAAAGGAACAATCAAAACACCAAATACATTCGTTACATTAGCAACTAACACAAGGATAGTTGAGGTAATAAAAGCTGACAAAAAGCCAATAATAACAGCATTAGGCTTATAATTAAACAAAATCGGTACATCAAAAGCTGGCTTTGCACCAGGTACAAGTTTTTCAGAAATGCCCTGAAAGGCCGGAATAATTTGATTTACTAATAAACGAACACCATAAAGCAAGATTAATAAACCACCGCCAAAGTTTAAACCAGCATTCAGTGCCACAGTAAATAAATTTCCCCCTTTTGGAACTAATGCTGGAGCAATTATGCCAACAATGATATCAACTGTAAACATCACAATTCCACCAGTAATTGATATGTCACGGAAAAATGACAATCCTTTTGGTACATTTATGTCTTCGGTTGAGTGTTTTTTATCTCCAACATGTTTTGCTACAAAACCTGAGATAAGAGACAAAATTGTCGTTGGATGCCCTATCAAAAAAGAATCATCGCCTGTTGCTGCCCAAACATATTTTCGTAAAACCCACGGTGCGACTGAAAAATAAATAGCTGAAAGAATTGCGCTGACTATAATCAGGCTAGTGCCTCGCAAGCCACCCTCTACACCACCAGCAACAATAACAAATGGAACCCACCATAACATGTGTCCAGTTAGAAAAATAGTCTTAAATGGTGTGAAACGTGCTATCAAAATATGGATAACAAGCGCTAAAAACATTGCCATGCCAACTGCTCCACCATATTGAGCTGTAAATGTTACATCTGTCATGCCTTTTGCTACCTGAACGCCCATTTTGGTTTGAATAGCTACGTTAATGGCTGAAACTACGCCTGTCAGCATGTTTACACCTGCAGTTAAGATAATCATCCCAAACGCTGCCGAAATACTTCCTTTGACAATCTCTGCTACTGGTTTTTTCTGAACAATTAAGCCCAGCATAGCTATCAATCCTAACAAAACTGGTGGATCTTGTAGAATATTATTTGAAATAAACTTTAAAACTTCCATTAGTTATACCCCTTCTTTATTTGCCAAAAAATCTTGCATGGCTGTTAAAACTTCATTTTTATCCATATACCGTTTAATTGCATAAACTGGTTTATCTGTATATGATTCAATATCTGGTTTTAGCTCTGCACTAGTAAAATAAACATCCGCTTGCTCAGACTTAGCCGACGCTATATCAGTGTTTTTTACGTCTGCATCAATTCCTAGCTCCATAACTACTTTATCTATAGTCATTTTTAAAACCATTGAACTACCTACACCAAAACCACAAACTGCTAAAATTTTCATCATTAAACCTTTGCTTCCTTAAACATTGCAATAATTTCATTTTTATTCGCACCTAAAATAGTCTGATACGATTTGGTGTCCATAAAAATCGAAATTACCTTTTTCAAGCTTTCCAAATGGCTAGTATTATCGACGGCTGCCATTACTAAAAATATTTTCACTGGTTTGCCTTCTAAATCAATTGGTTTACGAGAAACTAACAGGCTCATGCCTAATCTGTTAACACCTTCCCCAGGACGGGCATGCATCAAAGCAAAGTAGTCCGCTAAAACCATATAGGGGCCATTAATTTTAATGCTTTCAATCATATTCTTGACATATTTCGGCGTTATTATCTTTTCCTTTAATAGAGGATCGCTTGCTTGTTTCAACGCTAACTGCCAATTATCAGCATCATCAATTACTTGAATGTTATTTTCATTAAATAAAGTATCTGTCACTATTATTTAGCCTCCATCATTTTTGAAATAAACCATTCTTTATCATTTATTCCTCGCATAATTAGATTCATAAACGGCTCTACATTTTTTTTATCATCTTGTTTAATCATCAACATAGCTACAATATCAACCCGATTGTTGCCCCAATAAATCGATTTGTCGAGAACTGCAACTGCAATATGGCTTTCAGTAAGTAGGCTCGGATCACCATGAGGAATTGCAAAACCATTACTTAAATAAGTGGTCTGCAGTTTTTCTCGGTTTAAAACTGATTTTTTGTAATTCTCAGTACTTTGCTTATTAACCCATTCACCTTTTTCAAGCAATAAATCAATAATCTGATCAGCGCTCTTTTTAGTCGTAAAAATCACATTTCCTTTTAAAAGTGGTAAAACACTTTTAAAATCGGATTTGTTATTTTTCGATTTTTGTTGCATTACAATATCAATATATTTATTTGCAATATTTTTCATATCTTTAACAGTTAAAATGGGAGAAATATTTACTACCGGAACTTCTTGTTCAGACAATTCTACCGTCGAGATTATCAATGAAACATTTGACAAGTCTTTTTTAGCTAAATTATGTTTAGATACGACTTCCGTAAGAGCAGCAGAAGGTAAAATTCTTCGGATTTTTGCACTAATTAGTGAACTCATACCAATGCCATTTGGACAAACAAATAAAATCCGATTAATTTTCTTATTTCGTTCAATGGCAGCTTGAAAATGTAAAGTAACAAAACCTACTTCATCGTCAGAGACAGTAAGATAGTTAATTCCGCTAAATTCACTTAACGCATACCATACAACTCCATATAAATTTGAATAGCTCTCTTTTATTTCTGCCAGCATTGGATTAATAACCGTTGTCTTTGATCGCAAACGAAACTCCATTTGATACAGGTGAACTAAAAGTGAACTCAATAGAACCGTATCTCTAGTTAAATCAATGCAAAGACTCTCTCCAACATTTTTTATTAGTTTTTCTACTTCATTTTTAAAGTTTTCCGGAATTTGTCCATCTTTCATGAAAAAGTTGAAACCATTCCCTATAACTATGTAAGAAAGATACTGCATTTCTACATTGTCAAAGTGATAAATTTCTTTTTCTTCTACTGAACTGAGCAGCTGATAAACAAGTGGATACTTATCAAACTGAGCAAATATTTCATTAAATCGAGTTTTATTTTTCCAAGAAATTTGATTTCCATTTTTTCCTCTAAAAACCAAAATAGCAGTTGAAATAGCTATATCTTCTACATAGTTTTCTGGGACTTCAAGTTTCCATGATAGTAATTTCTCATGAAATACCTCAAGAATAACTTGAAGCAAATTAGTATCAAGAAATAAATCAGTCAGCCCTTTTTGTTGTTCATCTTTAATCTTCAACAAATCAATTACAACCCTTTTAATTATCTTTTGTTTATCTATTTCACCTCCACCAATATATGAGCCAGAATTATTAAAAAGAAGAGGGATATTATCCTTTGACAAACGAGCTTTAATAGCAGCTATATCATTTGCAATACTGCTTCGTGAAACAAAATAGTCTTCTGCTAAACGATGATAGCTCAAGTGCTCTCCATTAATTAGCCTTGCCAAAATGAAAAACTTACGTTCCTTACTATTTGAAAATTCTTGTGTTTTCAAAATTATCACCCTCTACTATTCTATATATTAATAAGTGCTCAAAAATCTGAGAAGAACAAAGATAAATACTTTTTCCTAGCCAAAACTTGAACACCTGAGAATTTAGTTCTTAACCAACCCCAAATTTGTTCAAAAAGAAACCATAGTTTTTTATCCACAAGTTGCAAATCACATTTCTTTGCACAGCATTATCCACAGTTCACAGCTTGTCAAAAAAGATATGCACAGCATGTGGATATTTCGTCTATCCTTTCACGAAAACCCTTATTACAATAGCTAAAGCTTTCCACAGACTCACCTGTACATTACTACTTTTTTGACTTATTCTTAGCTAAATTTGTGTATTTTCAGGAAATATCTATCCCCAACTTGTTGATTTTGGATTAAACTTATTCACTTGTGGAAAACAGTTTATTTAAATGGTAAAATAAATTTTGCTTAACGCTATCAAGGGGGATACTATTTTGTTTGACATTAATAAATTTTGGCAACATTTTAACGACGAAATGCATGAGCGTTTTAATGATATTGCTTATAACGCTTGGTTTAAAAGTACTAAACCGATTTCTTATGATAAAGATAGCCATGAATTGAAAATTGCCGTGCAAAATCCCGTAACAAAAGGCTATTGGGAAAAAAATCTTTCGGCACAATTAATTCAATCGGCGTATGGCTATGCAAACATTGAAGTTCTGCCGGTTTTTCAAATCGAAGGCGATACTAGTAGTGAGCGTATCGTAACACCTAAGCCTCAAAACCAAGAAGTTCAAGACCAACCCCGTCAGCAAACAAGTAATGCCTTTATGCGTAACCTTAAGCTAAACGATAAATATACTTTCGATAATTTTGTTCAAGGTGAAGGAAATAAACTAGCTGCCGGTGCTGCTCTAGCAGTAGCAGACAGTCCTGGCAGCTTCTACAACCCCTTATTCATTTTTGGTGGCGTTGGTCTTGGTAAAACGCACTTAATGCAGGCTATCGGTCAACAGATGTTAACCGAACGGCCAAATGCCAAGGTCGTTTATATTCAAAGTGAAACCTTCGTTAACGACTTCATCAACTCCATCAAAAATAAAACGCAAGATCAATTTCGCGAGAAATACCGTACCTGCGATTTACTATTAGTAGATGATATTCAGTTTTTTGCTAAAAAAGAAGGTATTCAGGAAGAATTCTTCCATACTTTCGAAACACTATATAACGATCAAAAACAGATCGTCATGACTAGTGACCGACTGCCAACAGAAATTCCCGATCTATCGGAACGGTTGGTATCAAGATTTACTTGGGGTCTGCAAGTTGAAATTACTCCGCCAGACTTAGAGACGCGTATCGCGATTTTGCGCAAAAAAGCTGAAGCTGAAAATCTCACCATTGATGACAATACGCTGGATTATATCGCTTCTCAAGTTGATACTAATATCCGCGAACTTGAAGGTGCCTTGGTTAAAGTACAAGCCCATGCAACAATTCAGCATGAAGATATCAACGTAAATTTAGCGCGAGAGGCACTAGCTGACTTAAAATTAGTCCAGAAGAATCAAGGTTTACAGATTTCTAAAATTCAAGAAGTTGTTGCAAATTATTTTCAAACCCCTACTTACGAACTCAAAGGTAAAAAGCGGGTGCGCCAAATTGTCGTACCAAGGCAAATTGCTATGTACTTATCCCGTGAACTAACGGATTCAAGTTTACCCAAAATTGGTCAGGAGTTTGGCGGAAAAGATCATACTACCGTAATGCACGCTTGCGATAAAATCGCGCGCGAAATTAAAACTGATTCTGAAATTAAAACTGCAGTCTTTGATTTGAAACAGATGCTCGACCGATAAAAAGTGATTAAATTGTGGACAACTTTCAATCTTGTGCACAATTTCTTAACCGACGTAATTACGTTATTTTAGGGTAAACTTAACTTTTCAACAGTAATCACAGGACCTACTAATACTACTTAATTAAATATATAATTAATATAAATAAAACAGACACGAAATCCAGGAGGCAACAAATGAAATTTACCGTAAACAGAAATCTCTTCGTTGATAATTTAAATAATGTAATGCATGCTATTTCTTCTCGAGCTACGATACCGATATTAAGCGGAATCAAACTTAATTTAACTGAAGACGAATTAATTTTAACTGGAAGTGATACTGACATTTCAATTGAAATTAGAATTCCGGTAAGTGAAGATTTAACTGTTGCTTCACCAGGGACAATTGTATTACCGGCGCGTTTCTTCAGTGAAATCATCAGGCGCTTACCAGGTAAAGAATTTTCACTTGAAGTAAAAGATAGTTTTCAAACCCAAATTATTTCTGAAAACAGTGAATTTACGATTAATGGTTTAGATGCAAATAACTACCCAAGATTACCAGAAATATCAGACGATTCCGCTTTTGTTATTTCTGGCAAGACTTTTCGAGAAATTATCAATGAGACCCAATTTGCAGTTGCTACTCAAGAAAGTCGCTTAGTTTTAACTGGTGTTCATTTTAATTTCAGTCCAGACAAAATTCATGCAGTTGCCACCGATTCACACCGCCTTTCAAGTCGAGCATTAACACTAGAAAATGGTCCACAAACAAAAGCAGATTTAATTATTCCGGGGAAGAGTTTACTTGAATTAGCACGAATTATTGGTGAAACGGATCCCGAGATTAAAGTTTGTCCTGGTGAAAATCAGGTACTCTTTGAAATTGGAAATATTTTGTTCTATTCCCGTCTGCTTGAAGGAAGTTATCCTGATACTGAACGTCTAATTCCAACAGAAAGTACAACAGTGGCTGAGTTTGATTTAAGTGAATTATCAAGCGCACTTGATCGGGCTAGTTTACTTACTCATGCTGGGCGCAATAATGTAGTTGATTTAACTTTAGATACAGAAAATCACTCGGTTAAGTTATCTGGTGAATCTGCGGAAATTGGTAATGTTGAAGAAGATGTTAGTTTTAAAAAGCTTGAAGGTCAAAAGCTGAAGATTTCCTTTAACCCTGACTACTTACGTGATGCTTTACGAGCTTCAGTAACTGATTCGGTAATAATGGAATTTACGCAGCCACTACGTCCATTTACAGTTAATCCTGACAAAGATGATATTGATTTCGTTCAATTAATCACTCCAGTCAGAACTTTTTAAGCAATTACAAATTCTAAGAAAAAGCTGTCAATTGATGGCTTTTTTTATGCTCATTTGGCAAAATCAGCCAAATAAGCTCGCTGTTCTATTTTTAGGGTCGTCTTTATGGTGGGATGTTTATTTGCTTAAAAACCGCTTATATGGCTTTATATTGCGTTTTGAGTTGTATTTTACCTGCCAAACGCTTATACTTAAGTATGAGTAATTAAAGGGGTGAAGGTGGATATTATCAAAGAATTTCGCGTAAAGGGTGAGTATGTAACCCTAAGTAAATTTTTAAAAGAAGAAAGTTATATTTCTTCGGGCGGTCAAGCTAAGTGGTACCTGCAGGAAAACCCAGTTTTACTTAATGGGGTTAAGGAAAATCGGCGTGGCAAAAAAATTAGACCAGGCGATGAGCTTGAAGTTGCTCAAGAACTGTATGAATTTCGGTAATGCAAAATGTATCTCAAGCATTTTATTGCCCAGAATTATCGTAATTTAAAACCACTTGATGTTGACTTTGATCCCAACGTTAATATTTTCATTGGTCAAAATGCCCAAGGCAAAACCAACCTGCTTGAGGCAATTTACTTTTTAGCACTGACCCGATCCCATCGCACAAGCGCGGATAAGGAATTGATTGCTTTTGGACAGGACTATGCTAACGTTTCTGGTCATGTTTACAAAAGTCAAGTTGACTTAGCGTTACGAGTTTTGATTACCAAAAAAGGGAAAAAGGTCTGGGTTAATCGCAAAGAACAAGCAAAATTGTCTAAATATGTTGGTCAACTGAATGCTATTTTGTTTTCACCAGAAGACTTGGATCTGATTAAGGGGGCGCCATCATTAAGGCGCCGTTTTATGGACCAAGAATTTGGTCAAATCAATGCTGAGTACTTATATTTTGTTGGTAAATACAAGCAAGTCCTGCAGCAAAAGAATAATTACTTAAAACAATTAGTTCAGGGTCAAGCAAATGATACGATGTTCTTGGATGTTTTATCTGATCAACTTGCCGGCGTGGCGGCTGAAGTAATTGTGCGTCGGTTTAAATTTTTAAGTTATTTGAACAAATATGCAAGGGATGCATACGCACATATTAGTTCAAGTAATGAAAAATTAACGGCAATTTATCGGCCCTCGGTTAAAGGGGTAACTGATAAAGATAGCGTAGAAGATGTTTATCATAAGGTACAGACTAGTTTTCAAACTAATAAGAAAATTGAGCTGTTGAAGGGCACCACTTTAAGCGGACCACACCGTGATGATATTGAATTTGAGTTAGACGGTAAAGATGCCCATTTGTATGGATCTCAAGGACAGCAAAGGACGATTGCACTAAGTATTAAACTTGCAGAAATCCAGCTAGTATATCAGCTGACTGATGAATATCCACTGCTTTTACTTGATGACGTGATGAGTGAACTTGATCATAGTCGTCAAAGTGCCTTACTCAATTACATTCATGGCAAAACACAAACTTTTATTACGACAACAGATCTTGCAGGTATTTCCTGGGAAATAATTAAAAAACCAAAAGTTTACCGAATTAAATCTGGAGAGATTTATTTAGAAGAGGGGAAATTGAATGGCTGATAATAAAGAAAACCTCGACCAAATCAAAAAATATGAAAAAGAAGCTGATAAGTATAATGCCAGTCAAATTCAAGTTTTAGGTGGACTTGAAGCTGTGCGCAAACGGCCGGGTATGTACATTGGCTCTACTAGTTCTCAAGGATTGCACCATTTAGTTTGGGAAATAATTGATAATGGTATTGATGAGAGTCTGGCTGGTTTTGCTACTAAGATTGAAGTTACCATTAATGAAGATGACAGTGTAACCGTCCATGATGATGGAAGGGGTATTCCCGTTGACATTGAAAAGAAGACAGGGCGCCCAGCTCTAGAAACTGTCTTCACTGTTCTTCACGCCGGAGGTAAATTCGGCGGTGGCGGATACAAGGTTTCTGGTGGTTTGCACGGTGTTGGTGCTTCAGTCGTTAACGCACTGTCAACTAAGTTGGATGTTACTACTATGCGTGACGGCAAAAAGTACTACATCGATTTTGATCATGGTCGAGTTGATCATGAGATGAAAATGACTGGTTCGGTACCTTTATCAGAGCACGGAACGACTGTTCACTTTTTCCCAGATCCAGATATCTTTACTGAAACTACTTCTTTTGACGATATAGTTTTAAAGAACCGGATTCGTGAATTAGCTTTTCTGAACAAGGGACTAAAATTAACCTTTACCGATAAACGAAAGGAATCTGCCGAAACAGATGTATACCACTACGAAGGTGGTATACAAGAGTATGTTTCCTTCTTAAATCGAGACACCGAAGTATTGTTTGATGAACCAATATACGTTGAAGGCACTTTTAGCGATATCAACGTTGAAGTATCGTTGCAATATACAAAAGGCTATAAAACAACCTTAATGACATTTGCCAATAACATCCATACCTACGAAGGTGGTATGCATGAAGCTGGTTTTAAAACTGCCCTAACGCGTGTAGTTAACGACTATGCGCATAAGACTAAAATACTAAAAGACAGTGATGATAACCTTTCAGGTGAAGACATTCGTGAAGGTATGACTGCAATTGTATCGGTTAAGCACCCGAATCCTCAATTCGAAGGTCAAACTAAGACTAAACTTGGCAATTCTGATGCTAGAACCGCAGTTGACCGCGCCTTTTCCGAGACTTTTACCGCGTTCTTGATGGAAAATCCACAAGTTGGCCGTAAAATCGTTGAAAAAGCACAACTGGCTGAACGTGCTCGGACTGCTGCCAAGCGTGCTCGAGAAGTTACACGTAAAAAGTCTGGGCTTGAAATTGCCAATTTGCCAGGGAAATTAGCTGATAATACAAGTAATGATCCCAAAATTTCTGAATTGTTTATCGTTGAGGGTAATTCTGCCGGAGGTTCGGCCAAGCAAGGTCGTTCGCGATTAACGCAGGCTATTTTGCCAATTCGTGGGAAGATTTTGAATGTTGAAAAAGCTTCAATGGATCGAATTCTGGCTAACGAAGAAATACGTTCGCTTTTCACTGCTTTGGGTACAGGTTTTGGGGCTGATTTTGACGTTTCCAAGGCTCGGTATCACAAGCTCATTATTATGACTGATGCCGATGTCGATGGTGCTCATATTAGAACACTTTTACTGACACTCTTTTATAACTACATGCGTCCTATGATTGACAAAGGATATGTATACATCGCGCGTCCGCCACTATATCAGGTTCGTCAAGGAAAGGTCATCAGATACTTAGATACTGATGAAGAATTGCATGACTATTTAGGAAGTCTGCAGCCAAGTCCCAAACCACTTGTGCAACGGTACAAGGGGCTGGGCGAAATGGATGCCGAGCAATTATGGGACACCACCATGAATCCTGAAAACAGAAGATTGGATCGAGTTAGTCCAGAATATGCTAAAAACGTAGATGAAGTTTTTGAGTTGTTAATGGGTAACGAAGTTGCCCCTAGACGTAACTTTATTGAAACTAACGCTAAATATGTTGAGAATTTGGATGCTTAGGAGGTTTAAATGGATAACGATAATCAAAGTCAAGACCACAGAATAAGAAACGTTGACTTGACCAACGTGATGAACAGTTCGTTTCTTGATTACGCTATGTCAGTTATTGTGGCACGGGCTTTGCCTGATGTACGCGATGGCTTAAAACCAGTTCAACGGCGTATTCTTTATGGAATGAGCGAGCTGGGCGTTACACCTGATAAACCATATAAAAAATCAGCCAGAATTGTGGGGGAAGTAATGGGTAAGTTTCACCCCCACGGTGACTCTTCGATTTATTTGGCAATGGCGCACATGGCGCAAGACTTCAGTTACCGTTATATGCTGGTTGATGGTCATGGTAACTTCGGTTCTGTTGACGGTGATGAACCGGCCGCAATGCGTTATACTGAGGCAAGAATGAGCAAAATTGCCGTTGAAATGCTGCGGGATATTAATAAGAATACTATTGACTGGCAAAGAAACTACGACGACTCTGAAAGCGAACCAGTAGTTTTACCTGCTAGAATTCCTAATCTTTTAGTAAACGGTACTAGTGGAATTGCGGTCGGAATGACCACCAATATTCCACCGCACAATTTGTCTGAAGTTATTCAAGGCATTCATATGTTGATGGATGATCCTGACATTTCGACTAAGGACCTAATGAAAGCAATTCCTGGCCCTGACTTTCCAACTGGTGGTACGATTATGGGTCGCGGTGGAATTTATCGCGCATATGAAACTGGTCGCGGGAACATCGTTGTACGTGCAAATACTACAATTGAAACTGAAAAAAGTGGTCGCGAGCGGATTGTGGTTACCGAAATTCCTTATTTGGTCAACAAAGCGGAGTTAGTTAAGAAAATTGCTGATTTGGCACGTTCTAAGACGATTGATGGTATTACTGGCGTTCGTGATGAATCCGATCAAACTGGTATGCGGATGACAATCGATATTCGGCGTGATGCTAGTGCAAGTGTTATCCTGAATAATCTATTCAAATTGACACAAATGCAAGCTAATTTCGGAATGAATATGGTTGCTATTGTCGATGGTGCACCACATTTCTTAAGTCTAAAAGAAATGCTGCAATACTACTTGAAGCACCAAGAAGACGTAGTTACCCGCAGAACCAAGTTTGATTTAGCCAAAGCTGAGGCTAGGGCACATATCCTTGAAGGTTTAAAAATTGCTCTGGACCATATTGATGAAATCGTTCATATCATTCGGCAAAGTGAATCAAGCGATATTGCTAAAGCTGCCTTAATTAGCCGCTTTGGATTGGATGACAAGCAATCACAAGCGATTCTGGATATGCGGTTAGTTCGCTTAACCGGATTGGAAAGAGACAAAGTTGAAGCTGAATATAAAGAACTGAAGGCCAAAATTGCCGACTACAAGGATATTCTAGCTAGACCTGAAAGAATTAACGAGATCATCTACGATGAATTACTTGATATTCAGAAACGCTTTGGTGATGATCGTCGTACTAAGATTGGCGAAGGCGAAGTTATTTCAATTGAAGACGAAGACTTGATTGAAAAACAAGATGTTTTACTCACCTTAACGCATAGTGGCTACATTAAGCGGATGCTGATTAATGAATTTAAGACGCAAAACCGTGGCGGTAAAGGTATTAAAGGAATGGGAATTAAAGACGGTGACTTTATTGAGAAGTTGATGTACTCTAGCACCCATGACATGCTGTTATTCTTTACCAATAAGGGTAAGGTATACTCAAAGAAAGCATACGAAATACCTGAATTTGGTAGAACGGCTAAGGGCCTGCCAATTGTTAACTTGCTTCAATTTGAAAAGGGCGAAAAGATTCAGACAATTATCAATATTCCTGAAGATGCAGATGACCAATATCTCTTCTTTATTACGAAGATGGGTACGGTCAAGCGCACCCACGTCAGTGAATTTGCCAACATTAGAAATAGTGGCTTAATTGCACTTACGCTGCGTGATGGCGACGAATTGAACAATGTTTTGACCACTGATGGCAACCAAGAAATCCTAATCGGTACGCACTTGGGTTATGCGGTTCGCTTCGATGAGGCAGCGGTTCGTTCAATGGGTCGAACTGCAGCCGGCGTACGTGGAATTAACTTGCGGGATAATGATTATGTTGTTGGTTCTGGAGTAGTAAAAGACAGTAACGAAGTCCTGGTTATTTCTGAAAAAGGTTACGGAAAACGTACTTCTGCTAGTGAATATCCAGTTAAAGGTCGTGGCGGCAAGGGTATTAAAACTGCCAATGTGACGGAAAAGAATGGTCCACTTGCTGGTGTGACAGTAGTTGACGGTAGCCAAGACATCATGGTCATTACGGATGACGGAATTATGATTCGCTTTAAGATTGCTGATGTTTCTCAAACTGGTCGAAGCACGATCGGTGTTCGCTTAATCAAAGTTGGCGCTGACAATAAGGTGGCAAGTCTTGCAATTGTCCCTGCTGAAGAAGATCAAGAAGTGGCTAACGCTGAGGAAAAAGAAACTGCTGAGTTGCCAGAAGAAACTGACAATTCACAAGAATAGTTACTAATAATTAAAAAAATTACAAAAATTATCGAACTTTTTACGTATTTACAGATAAGGGGTGAAAAATTCCTTGCAGGATCACGTAAAGTTAGTTTGGTAATTTTTTTGTTTATGTGCTAGAATTAGAAATTGCGAGTAAGGAAATTACTCCTTGTTCTTGAATTTTTAGCAAGAACCATATAGACCAAAAGGAGGTGCACTAGTAATGACAACTACTAAGTATGAAATAACTTATATTATCAAGCCAGATATCGATGAAGAATCAAAAAAGGCTTTAGTTGAAAACTATGATAAGGTTATTGCCGACAACGGTGGTACGATGGTTGAGTCAAAAGACTGGGAAAAGCGTCATTTCGCATATGAAATCAATAAATACCGTGAGGGAACTTATCACGTTATGACTTTCACTGCTGACAACGCTGACGCAGTTAACGAATTTGATCGTTTGTCCAAGATTGACACTGCTGTTTTACGTTCAATGACTGTCAAAGTTGGCGAATAAAAGAACTTATCGTTTTCGTGATTTAGGAAAAGGAGGACCTAGAGTATGATTAATCGAGTTGTACTTGTTGGCCGTTTAACACGTGATCCTGAATTACGTACTACTGGGAGTGGAATCTCGGTTGCTACGTTTACGCTTGCTGTTGACCGTCAGTTTACTAACGCTCAAGGCGAGCGAGGTGCGGATTTTATCAGCTGTGTAATTTGGAGAAAGTCGGCGGAGAATTTCTGCAACTTTACTTCTAAAGGTTCACTTGTTGGTATTGACGGCCGAATTCAAACCAGAAGTTACGATAATAAAGATGGGCAAAGAGTATATGTAACTGAAGTTGTCGTAGATAACTTCTCATTGCTTGAATCACGCAAAGATCGTGAAGCCCGTGGTCAAAATGGTGGTTTTACACCTAATAATAATGGGAACTTTGGTAATCTAAATACCAATAACTCCCCAAGTATGGGAGCATCTAGTCAGAATAACCCGATGAATAATCAATCAGACGTTTCACAAGATCCGTTTGCTGGTTCGGGTGATACAATTGATATTTCTGATGATGATTTACCATTCTAAACTTAAAGAAAGGACCTAGGATATGGCTCAACAAAGAAGAAGCGGCGGTCATCGTCGTAAGGTTGACTTTATCGCAGCCAACCACATTGATTACGTTGACTACAAGGACGTTGATCTGTTGAAACATTTTATCTCTGAGCGAGGTAAAATTTTACCACGTCGTGTCACTGGCACTAGCGCTAAAAATCAGCGTAAGGTAGCTAAGGCAATTGAAAGAGCTCGCATTATGGGCTTATTGCCATTTGTTTCTGAAGACTAAACAAGTAAATAAAAAATGCGGAAACTCAGTTTTCCGCATTTTTTGTATGCAAATAAATGCTGAACATTCAGGAGTTTCTTATCAGGTGAATCCAAGGTATAATAATAATGATGTATTCTACATTGATTTAGGAAGGACCTTACATGAAAGATTTTTTACGTAAGCTTGAATTTCCTGCTTTTATTAAAGATTCACGTTTGACAGCTTCTGTCATTATCATTTTGGCTCTGTCACTTTTAGGCAGTATTGTTGCAATGATTATGAACCCATTATTCGGCTTAGCAATGGTGGTAATTTTTATTTTGACCGTTGCGTGTGTCGTTTATGGTGCTTATGTATTAGCCGGCAACGCGAATAACTTTGCTGTCAGCTTGTCTTATCGAATTAAACGCAGTAAACAAGAAGCAATGCTTAAAATGCCGCTTGGAATTTTACTTTATGACAAGGACAGACAGATTCAGTGGGCCAATCCCTATTTGCAGCTGTATTTAAAAGATGATGATTTAATCGGTCATACAATTAAATCGGTTGATCCAGATTTGGATAAATTAATCGATGATTCGATGAAAGCTAAAACCGCTGAAAATCATGTTGTAAATTGGGATGGTCACCAGTTTGAAATGGTTATCCAGGATAATTTGGGTGTCATCTATTTATTAGACATTACACGTTATGCCAAAATTGAACAAAAATATAATAATGAACTGTTAGCAATTGGTCAGGTTTTCATTGATAATTATGATGAATTGAGTGAAACGATGCATGATCAAGAGCTTACGGCAACCAGTTCTTATGTGCAAAATACTCTGAGTGATTATGCTAAAAACTATCATGCCTATCTTAAACGCATCGATGAAGACCATTTCTTGCTTTTGTTGCATATGCAGGATTTAGCCAAGATGGAAAAAGATAAATTTTCCGTTCTGGACAAAATGCGTATGGAAACTAGCCGTAATAATACACCACTGACTTTATCAATAGGAATTGCTTTTGGCAGCAGTTTAATTACTGAATTAGCTGATCAAGCGCAGTCTAATCTTGATTTGGCTTTGGGACGAGGTGGTGACCAAGTCGTTTTAAGCCAGCCTGGAAAGACTGCTCGTTTTTACGGTGGTAAGTCGAATCCGATGGAAAAAAGGACTCGAGTTCGCGCGCGGATGGTTTCACAGGCAATTAGTGAATTGTTCAAAGAGGCTGATCGTGTTTACGTAGTTGGGCATGCTAATCCTGATATGGACTCAGTAGGTAGTGGTATTGGCGTAGTTAAAATCGCTAGATTGCATAATGTTAAAGCGAACTTTGTCTTAGACGTTAATAAAACGAATTATGATGTCAGCAGGTTAGTGGCTAAACTACAGCAAGTTAAAGACAATGATTTGTTTATTTCCCCTGAAGAAGCGCTAGAGAGTTTAACCGATAAGTCAATGCTAGTTATGGTTGACCATTCGAAGTATTCAATTACTTATTCAAAAGACCTGTATGATAGACTGAAAAATCGCATTATTGTGATTGATCACCACCGCCGTGGCGAAGAATTCCCAGAAAACCCAATGCTGACTTATGTTGAGCCCTATGCTTCTTCTGCGAGTGAATTGGTCACGGAAATGGTTGAATATCAGCAGCCTAATTCAGGCCAACGAGTTTTGACTGATCTTGAAGCGACAGCAATGCTAGCTGGGATAACGGTTGATTCCCGAGAGTTTTCTTTGCGCACGGGTACTCGAACCTTTGATGCGGCCAGCTATCTTCGCTCGATTGGCGCTAGTTCAGTTGGTGTCAGTGAATTACTCAAAGAAGATATTGACAGCTTCCTGGAACGCACACGACTTGTTAGCAGCCTGAAGATGATTCGGCCACAAATGGCAGTTTTGTGTGGGGAAGATAAGAAGATTATTGATCCTATTATTACGGCTCAAGCTGCTGATACTGCACTTGATTTAGAAAATGTCGAGGCTAGTTTTGCGATTACCAGACGTGATAAGGATACGATTAGTATTTCTGCACGTTCAATGGGCGAAATCAACGTTCAGGTTATTATGGAAAAACTAGGCGGCGGTGGGCATTTGTCCAATGCTGCCACTCAAATTAAGGGTGTTAACATTCAAGCGGCACTTGCAAAGTTACTTGAAGCGGTTGATACTTATGAAAAAGAAAACGAATAAAGGAGAGCAAAATGAAAGTTATTTTTACCCAAGATGTAAAAGGCCGTGGTAAACGTGGTGAAGTTAAGGATGTTCCCGATGGCTACGCCCAAAACTTTTTATTAAAGCGCGGTCTTGCTAAAGCAGCCACTAAGTCTAATTTGCATACTTTAGAGCGAGTTGAAGCCAATGAAAAAGCAGTTTATGAAAGTGAAAAGGCTGAAGCTGAAAAAGTTAAGGCAGAGCTTGATAAAGACGAAACAGTGGTCAACTTTAAATCTAAAGCCGGCTCAGATTCTCGTTTATTCGGTTCAATTTCCAGCAAGAAAATTGTTGAAGGTTTAGAGCAACAATTTAATATTAAGATTGATAAGCGTAAATTGGTCCTTCCTGAGCCGATTAAAACACTAGGTTACACCAATGTACCTGTTAAGTTGTTTAAGGGCGTAGAAGGCAAAATACGTGTTCATATTACCGAACAAGATTAGTGTCTTAAGTTAGTTTAATTCTGAAAAAAGTGGTCAAGATTAATGGATAATATTGTTTCGCAACAAATACCGCATGATGATGAAGCTGAAAAAGCGGTTTTAGGTGCAATTTTTATTGATCCTGAAGCAATTGCTGATGCAAGTGCAGAGGTTCAACCAAGCGATTTTTATAAAAAAGCAAACCAATTGATTTTTCAAGCGATGTTGGATCTATCAGACCGCGAAGATGCGATTGATCCCCTAACTCTACAAGATGAATTAACCAAGAAAAATCAGCTTGAAGACATTGGTGGTATAGCTTATGTTTCTGAGCTTGCGGTGGCTACGCCAACTTCAGCTCACGTTGCTTACTATGCAAAAATTGTGCATCGCAAAGCACTTTTGCGTCGACTGATTTCTGCCAGTCAAAAAATTATTACTAATGCAATGCAGGATTCTGATGATGTCACGGATATTCTTGATAACGCCGAAAGCGAAATCATGAATGTTTCTTCCGAAAACAATGCCAATGGTTTTCGGGGGATAAAGGAAATTGTTAATTCTGCAATTGATGAGATTAATAATATTCCCGAAGATGGCAACATGGTTACCGGTTTGCCAACAGGCTTTTTAGAGCTAGACAAAATGACGACTGGATTTCACGATGATGAACTAGTAATTATTGCTGCTCGGCCTGGTGTGGGTAAAACGTCGTTTGCGCTGAATGTTGCGCAATACGTTGGTCTGCATGCTGATAAAACAGTAGCGATGTTTTCCTTGGAAATGAGTGGAGAGCAGTTAGTGCAACGGATGCTGGCTTCTGAAGGTTTGATTAACTCGCAACATCTGCGTACCGGGCAACTAGATGAGGAAGAATGGAGCAAATTAATTGTAGCTTCAGGTTCTTTAGCTAATGCCAAGATCTATATTGACGATACTCCCGGTATCAAAATGAGTGAAATCAGGGCCCAGGCGCGTCGACTTGCTAAAGAAAAAGGGGACTTAGGCTTAATTGTAATTGACTATCTGCAGTTAATTGAAGGTCCCCGCAGCGAATCCCGTCAGCAAGAAGTTTCGGCGATTTCGCGGCAACTAAAGAAATTGGCTAAGGAACTGCATGTACCGGTCATTGCGTTATCGCAGTTATCCCGTTCAGTTGAACAACGGCAAGATAAGCGACCTGTTTTGTCTGATATTCGTGAATCCGGATCAATCGAACAGGACGCCGATATTGTTTCTTTCTTATATCGGGATGATTACTATCGTGAAGAAAATGGAGAAGATGGCGAAGGTCCCCAAGAAGTTGGAGCAGAAGCAGATAATGGCGAAGTAGAAGTCATTATTGAAAAGAACCGTTCAGGTAGTCGGGGAACGGTCAAATTAATGTTTTCTAAGCCATACAATCGCTTTTCAAATCTCGATTATAGTCATAATCAGCCAAACTAATAAAATATTCAAAGCCTCGGACTTAGATTTACAAAGTTGGTGGCTTTTTTAATAGTTGATTTTACAAAAAAGCGCATATTCGATGACTTTATTCACATAAGCTTGTACTATGAAGTTGTAAATAGATATTTTTGCATATTTTTTGAAAGGACAGAAAATTATGGCTGATAAAGGATTTAAAGATAAAGTAGCTGGAAAAGCTAACGAACTTAAAGGTAAAGTGCAACAAGCTGCTGGCGATGTTAAAGACAAAGCCCAAGATGCTGCTGAAGATGTTAAAGATAAAGTTGATGACGCTAAAGAAAATATCAAGAAGTAGTGTCATGATAAGTAAAAGACCAGGAAAGCAATTATGCTTTTCTGGTCTTTTTGCGTTACACATGAAACAAGTTACTAGCGCAGCTTGCTTTTCACATCTTCAGGAAGTTCTAAATTTGGGTGATTAGGGTCATAAAATTCGTAAAATACTGGTGCTTTGTTGGAATCATTACTCTTTGGATATAGTTCGTAGTTATTTGCCATCAGAGGCAAAGTCATGTTGTTTCTATAGGAATCCCAAATCTCACTGAAAATTTGGGTGAGTAGCTTGCGTTCTTCTGGCCCAAGTGCTAAAAAGACGCGACCAAGTCGGTAAGTACCAAGTAATTTATTACTGGTCAGTTGGTGCAATTCATTAATGTCGTAGTTTTCAAAGGCTTCAAATAAGGCTGAAAAAGCCTCATTACGCTTTTCATCAGGAATTGAATTGTTAAAGTTAATTAAAGCATGTCGAAGCACGCGACTGCCCGGGGTTAAGCCATCGGCTAAAGTAAAACTATCGCGACCTACGGACCAGCGCCGTGGGTCATGCTGATTACGCATGGCAGCAGTACTTTTGACAACAATTGTTTGCTCTGGATGATCAAGCATTGCGCCAAAAATTGAGGCTTGTGGAATGTAAGTCTTCATTTTGGACATTGATTTTTGAAAACCAGGGTTGGTATAAACTTTATGGAAAAATCCCGGTCCATCAAAGCTCAGTGCTTTGATTACACGCTTTTGAATCTCTGGTTTAACCGCACTTAGAGCGTATTGCGCAAAATTGCCACCTTTTGAGTGACCCAGAAGATAGATCTGCTTATTAGGAAACTTTTCGGCGATTTCTTGCAAGTATTCAGCGGCGACGTTTTGACCATAAATTTCAGGCAAATAGTTCATCCGCATGTCTTCTTTCCAGCCAATCATTGTGCCATCGGTACCGCGAAAAGCGATAGCGATTGTATTGTCATCAATAGCAAAAGTGCCAGCACTAAATTGCAATGGATAGGGCTTTTTCTCTAACCGATCAGTCCAATCAAGAATCTTGATATTGCCAATGCGCGTACTTTCTGGCAGCAGAATAATTTCGGCTGCCGTCTCTGAATGCATTTGATGCTGAAAATCTGGTAAATTCCGCAAAGTTTCAGCTAATTCACCTAAAGTATGATTGGTTGAAGACTCATCAGCTGGGAGATATACCAGCGATGATAGCAGTGACGCGTCAACGCTGTTAAACGGTTTTTCCGCAAAAGACAAATCTCCTCGCCAACGTAAATAATCCAGTGAACCGGCCATAAAATTACCCCTTTCATTTATATAGCTATTTTAGTTAATTTATTTCATGATAACAAAAAATAAGCAATAGCTAAATTTCTACTGCTTATCTCTTCTGCGATATAATTATTTACCCAGACTGTTGTAGCTAATACGCTCAATATCAGGATATTTGCGCAGGGCCATGATAATATCATTTTCATCGATATTATTGTTAATAATGCCATCGGCAAAGAAAATGATTTTTTCATCGCTAACAAAAAGAATTTTGACAGAAGCATTTTCAACATGATTTGTTTCTAATTCGTGCTGAATAGTTTCTAAAATATGTGGGCGGTTTACTGCTTCAATTTGAATGTTAAAGCGAATATGCATGATGACTTTGTTAATAATGCTGTCATCATGAAATACCATTTGGATAACAAACAGAAGAGCAGTTGCTAAAACGCCTAAAAAGTACAAACCAGACCCAATGGCCATTCCAATTGCTGCGGTTGCCCAAATTCCAGCGGCAGTAGTTAAGCCGGAAACTTGGTCTTTCTTAATCAAAATGGTTCCGGCACCAATAAAGGAAATACCCGACACAATTTGGGCTGCGATACGCGAAGCATCATACTCGATACCGGATGTTTTGATGAGATCGTAGAAGCCATACTTAGAAACAATCATAAATAATGCCGAGGAGAAAGCCACTACAATGTGGGTTCTAACTCCAGCACTTTTTCGTTGAATTGCTCGTTCATAACCGATTAAAGCTCCACATAAAGCTGCCAATACTAATCTCCAAATCCAAGGCAACTGTGCTTCAATTGGTGCTATGTTTGTCATTATGTAATAATACCTTCATTTCTATATGATAACAGTATATTATACTCCAGTTTTAAATACATGAAACAAGAGATATAGTTTTAATTTAGTAATTATTATGACTGTTATTGTGATTCTAAGAGTAAAAAATACTGTTATCAGATTTTAGAATATCTAATAATTTCATTAGTCAGCAAGTCATTGAAAAGATAAAACAATAAATGATTACTAATTGAATGCTTATTTAAGTCTCGGACATTTGGTAAAGTAAAAGTCTCAGTTGTTTGAAATGGCAACTTGCTAGCGGCCGTGACAGCGTACAAATTAACCTTACTTTCTTGTGCGCCTTTAATAATACTATTAGTTAAGGCACTTTTACCGGAAACAGTATAGACAATGACCAAATCTTTCGGCTTAAAGGCATAGCTAAAGCTATCAGAAAAGTATATTTTGTCGATTACTTCAGCATAAATATTCAATGTCTGTAAATTATATTTAAGTTGCTCTGCGCAAGGCGAAGACTTTCCAGTAGCCACTAACTTAATTACGGGCGAATTAATTATCTGTTTGGTTAACTCTTTTAAATCTAAGTTATAGGTAATTAATTTATCAAGCATCAGCTTGTATGATTGAATCATTTCATTAACGGTTGATGAATTGGCAGGACTAGTGATTTTCTGTGCAAAATAAGCATTAACCGCATACTTAAATTCTGTATATCCCTGAAATCCAAGCGTTTTGCAAAAGCGGGTGATAGTGTTGCGCGAAACGCCGATACTATGCGCTAAACTAGTAATATTTTTTTCCAGTACCAGTTCCGGAAATTCAAGTATAGCATCGGAAACTATTTTTTCTTGGCGAGTTAGTTTAGAACGGGCGGATTTAATCAGTAAAAAAATATCCATTATGATTTCCTTTCTATATTTTTGCTGTGCAATTGCACGTATATATTATCATAAATGTGCTATTGCATAAGTTGAATAAACACTTTAAAATTAGTACTGGATACACAGCATAAGTTGTGATTCAGTACTTTTTTAGTTAAAGAGGTCCTTACATGGAGAACAAATTTCCCGCAGAATTTTTGTGGGGCGGTGCCATCTCAGCTAACCAAAGCGAGGGCAATTGGCAAGCGGATAACAAAAGTCCGTCAGTAGCAGATATTATGCATGTAAACGAGCATCTTGCACCTTCATTGAAAGAGATTGCTGAACGTGTGCAGGATAAGCAGGATGATAAATATCCTAAACGTAAAGGAATCGATTTCTATCATACCTACGAGCAAGATTTAGAACTGATAGCTGAAACTGGCTGCCAAGTTTTCCGAACTTCAATTGCTTGGAGCCGAATTTTCCCGCAAGGTGATGAAAAAAAGCCAAATCAAGCAGGACTTGATTTTTATTATAAGCTATTTAGAAAATGTAAAAAACTTGGACTAAAAATAATGGTTACTTTGTCGCATTATGAAATGCCATTATATTTGGTTGAGCACTATGGCGGCTGGAAGAATCGCCAATTAATCGCGTTTTATGTTAACTATTGCCAAACAGTAGTTGAAGCATATGCCGATTTGGTTGACTTTTGGCTTCCCTTTAATGAAATTGATAGTGTGTTTCGACATCCGTTTATTAGCGCTGGATTAGTAAAAGAAGACCAGGATTTAGCTAACTTATGTCAGGCAATGCACTATCAATTTGTAGCTAGTGCAAAAGTGACAGCTTATATTCGTCAGACAACTTCAGCACAAGTCGGCTGTATGATTACTGGAATGGAAATCTATCCAGCAACATGTCGTCCGGAAGACAATTTCTTAGCTCAGCAAATAAGCCATGAAATGTATCTTGCTGGCCAAGTTCAAATTGAAGGTCATTATCCTAAGCGAATTTTAAAATTAATGCAAACTAGGTTAAAACTGGATATTACAGATAAAGACTTGCAGGAGCTTACTCAAGGAACCGGAGATTTCCTAGCATTTAGTTACTATACTTCAATTACGCAAGGCGTTGAAAAAAATAGTGAAACGGCGCAAGGAAATACCATCAGTGGACAAAAGAACCCCTACTTACCATCTTCGAAATGGGGCTGGCAAATTGATCCGGTTGGTTTAAGAACACTGTGCATGGATTTAGCTGATCGATTTAATGTTCCGCTGTTCATTGTTGAAAATGGCTTGGGAGCAGAAGATAAGGTAACTGAAAACCAGCAAATCCATGATGAGTACCGAACGCAGTATTTGGAAAAACATCTAGAACAGTTGAAATTATCCCTAAATCAAGATGGCGTTGAAATTATGGGCTATCTAATTTGGGGCATGATTGACATTGTTAGTTCTTCGACGGCTGAAATGAGTAAGCGCTATGGCTTGATTTATGTTGATTATGATAATGAGGGTCATGGCAGTGGACGTAGACTAAAAAAGGACAGTTTTTATTGGTATCAAAATATGATTAAGGAAAACAATCGTTAGTGATTGGAGGATAAGCTAATGGATGATAAATTATTTGCCCAGAAAATTCTTGAATTGGTGGGCGGTCCCGACAATATTGAGAAGTCTTGGCATTGTGCCACGCGTTTACGTGTTATTCCTAATAACGCCGCAAAAATTAACTTGGATGAGTTAAAGCAGCTTAAAGGGGTTTTAGGAGTTGTTCAAAGTGGTGATCAATATCAAATTGTAATTGGTAATCAAGTTGATGGTGTCTACAAAGAATTTCAGCAGTTGCTGGGTAAGCAAGACGATGATGCCAACCAAGCAACAACCAAAACCGAAACTGACCAAAATGCTAAAAAGCCTAATATTTTTAGTCGCATGTTATCGGCTTTAGTTGGTTGTATTACGCCATTAATTCCGGTTTTAATTGCCGGAGGAATGGGTAAGTGCATTGTTATGCTATTACCAATGCTGAAAGTCTTAGATAAAAATTCCAGCACCTATCAGATTTTATACTTTATTTTTGATTCATCATTTTACTTTTTGCCAGTTTTTGTAGCAATTGCTGCTGCAAAGCAATTTAAAACTAATGTTTATCTGTCGGCCTTGGTTGGTGCAACCCTAATCAATCCGACTTTTATCACGATGATTCAAAGTGGAAAGCCACTTAACCTATTTGGTATTCCCGTAAGTCCAGCTAGTTATGCGAATACTATTATTCCAGCGATTGTAGCAATTTGGGCTTTAGGCTATGTAGAGCACTTCTTTGACCGCTATCTATGGCGGCCAATTAAGAGCTTTATGGCTCCGCTACTAAGTATTATAATTGTGGTTCCGCTGACTCTGCTAGCTATTGGACCAGCAATGACTTGGGTTTCAAAGGGAATAGCAACAATCATGTTTTTCTTGAGTGGAAAACTTGGGCCTTTTGCCATTGCCATCTTTGCCTTAATTTATCCATGGATCGTTACAACTGGGATGCACTCAGCCTTAGCAATTGCCGGATTAGAAGCGATTACTAAAAGGGGAGTTGACCCATTTACACGGGTTTTGACATTACTACATAACATTACGCAAGGTGCAGCAACATTAGCAGTTGCAGTTAAAACTAAGGATAAAGAATTACGTGCAACTGCAATTTCAGCAGCTTTAACAGTATTTTGCGCCGGGATTAGTGAACCTTGTCTTTACGGGGTAACTTTAAAGTATCGTAAGCCAATGTACTCATGTATGATTGGTGGTTTTGCTGGGGGTATTTATGCCGGTATTATGGGCGTTAATGCTTATGTATTTATGACCCCAGGTCTAATAACTTTGCCAATGTGGATTAACCCTAATAATACAGGCAATCTGCAAAACTTGTTCAATGCTCTAATTTCAGCAGCAATTGCAGCAATAGTAACTTTTGTAGTGCAACTATTTATGGGTATAGACGAAAAGAAGCCTGAAGTGACAGGGAAATAAACTTTAATTACAAAATAAAATAGCAGTTTTAGAGTCAGTAGTTGACGATAAGACTGCTATTTTTGATTAAAAAAGCGATTTTGCTAGTGAAAGTACTTGCGAAAACTATGTTGATATGTTTTAAT
The DNA here is from genome assembly GCF_059900815.1 of Lactobacillus sp. C449L. NCBI lineage: Bacteria > Bacillati > Bacillota > Bacilli > Lactobacillales > Lactobacillaceae > Lactobacillus > Lactobacillus sp. C449L. The sequence goes on from NZ_JBWXGA010000002.1 coordinate 431,899, forward strand.
TAATATCGTTGTCGAGTAAGACAATGCTGACTTAGCTCAGTTGGCAGAGCACGTCACTAGTAATGATGAGGTCGGAGGTTCGAATCCTCTAGTCAGCATTTAGAAGAATTATTCAAAATCATTAACCTTGATTTATCAACGTTTTATACGGGTAAGTCAAGGTTAATTTTTTGTATAAAGAAAAATGATGCACATAAAGTGCAATTCTTGCACGCGTTTTTTGAGAGCGAAATAATATAATGAGGCATGAATATAAAAATTTATGCCTTTTTTATTTATGATTAATTGTGAAATGAAGTTGAACACTTGCCTTGATTAGAAAATACAAAAAGTCCAATGGACTTCTTTGATAGAATGTAATTACCAACCTAATTCTAGAAAAAAGTTTCCAGTGAACTCGCTTAATTCTTCCATATCTACTCAAAAAAGCCAACATCTTGCTTTTTAAGACTGCGTAAGTATCCAAGTTTTCCACTATGAATCCGGCAAGTTACTGTATCTCAGTATCGTTCAGATTGCGGATTATTACGAAAACTAAAACGATCTTCTCAAGCAAAGTAGCTTTAAGAAGATCACCATCACAGCAGTTCATAAATTGTTTCGGACTGTCACTACTTAATCAAGTTTGACCAAACCTGTAATTACAACTTGATTGATTAATAGATTATCTTAATTAAATTTTACTTATAATCTCAGTAAAGCTTTTGTTTTATGGTAAGAAAATAAATAGATGGTGCCATAAGCAATAAAAAATAGTAAACAAGTTACAGCTATTGGTTCTCCAATCATCTTAAAAGTACCTAAAAACTTAATAACGTCTATAGCCAAAAATTCAAAACAAAAGCCTGCAAAAGCCATCAAACCATTAAGTAATCCTATAATTACAGGTGGCGCGAAAATCAACAAATTATTAGCCGTAGCTATTTTTCTTAATTGCTTTTTATCATAACCAATATCGCTTAAGAACCCAAATTCTTCCGTAATACCTACATTTTCCATAAGGATAGTAAAGTAAAGGATACAGCCAATGAAAACAAAAAACAAAACAGCAACAAATGTTACCATCAAAAGAGCTGCACTATTATTTGTTACTACATCTTTGTTAGTTTTATAAGCGCTTAAAAAGTTTACTTTCAATTTTTTTATCTTTTGATAAAGTTGTTCATTGTCCCTTAACTTGGGTCCATTAATTGTATAGATCATTTGTCCAGAATTGTGACGACTTAATTGATTATAAATCTGATTATTAACGACTACATAAGCATTCATGCCTTTGGCATATGTGGGCCAAAGTTGAATTTCTTTCAATTTAATATTATAGTTACCGACTTTTACTGGGGCACGAGTATTTCTAATTGTATAAAGTGTAAAAAGATAAGCCGTTGTTTTAGACAAATCAATATTTGGATATTGGCCACTAGCCTGCTGTTCTAACAGTTCCGTATAATCCTGTTTATCAATAGCTCTTACATTTTTCGTGGACACAGTTTTACTTATCTCTATTGGTCGATTAGAAACTGCATTAACTATCTTTATTGCTTTAAATTTACCACCATAATTTTTAGCTATTTTCCTTACCTTAATGACTTGCTCTGAAGTTAGTTTTTGATCAATCTCAATAGCTGAAGGAACAGTTTTCATTAATGAAGCATTTTGATAGTTCATAAGTGAAAAGCTTGCTGTCGTGAGAGCAATGATAGCTGATATAACCAATGATAATATAATTAATAAATTTGATTTAGTTTTCAGTTTGAATAATGCCTCTGGAAGAAAAATATTATTAGTTGGTTTGTACAATTGTTGATGATCAGTAACTCTGTGATAAATAATATGGGTAAAGGTACTCTTTATGATCAAAACTGTTCCTAAAATTACTAAAATCAATGTAATTATCGCTAAGGGAGCAAATCCAATTTTACTCCATAAGGATTGAGTACGCATAGCAAGGTTCAGTATTAATAGATAGGCTACCAACAAAGAACCGATTCCCAAATAGGCAGTTAAAGGACTAGACTTAGTAGTCGCTTTCTCACTTGTCTGACTTAAATTGGAAATATTTAAAATAGATAAACGCTTAATTATATAATGACTATCCAGAAAAAAAACTACTAACATGAGGAAAGCAAGCACCAGTGTAATTAAAAATGGTGGGATGGCTAGTGGAGTTAAAATAGAAATATTAAGCTTTAAAGTTGTTATCAAAACTATTTTGATTAAGCTGTATAATAGAATACTTGAAATTATTCCAGATAAAAATGCAAAAGCAATGATAATCGTATTTTCTACCATTAAAATCAACGTAATTTGCTGTTTCGACATGCCCAACATCGAATAGATGCCCAATTCTTCTGAGCGCTGTTTTAAAAAGAAGTGATTAAAATATATAATAAAAAAAACGGTAAATAAGGTAAATAAAGCGGACGTAACATATGACATGAATTCTACTTTGCTTGATTCAGATAAAGCGTTAGTAATTACTTTGTCTTTAGCAAAGATTTGCAGAGTACCAAATAATGTTATAACTAAAAAAAGAGAGATAAAATAATTTTTATATAGACCAAAAGCATTTTTGATATTATTCTTTGCTATAACCTTGAAATCCATATTCTGTTCTCCCTTATTAAGATTCTATCTTTGCTAGCTTTTGCGCTAAAAGCTGTTGAAAAAGTTCATTATCATCTTGTTTAATAATTTGATCAACAACCTTTCCATCTTTTAGAAAAACAACCTCATCGGCATAGCTTGCTGCTAAACTATCATGTGTAACCATAAGAATAGAAGTGTTAAATTTTTGATTAACATTTACTAAATATTTCATAATTAACTTAGCTGCTTGTGAATCTAATGCACCTGTGGGCTCATCTGCTAATAATAATGCTGGATTTTTAATAATAGCCCTAATTATCGCTACACGTTGTTTCTGTCCCCCGGATAAAGCGACTGGATATTTTTCAAGTTGGTCACTTAATTTAAAATACTCAGCTAATTTACTAATCTTTTGATCAACTTCTTTGCTATTTTTACCAATCAATGACATTGGTACTGCAATATTTTGTCTTACCGTTAGGCTTTTTAATAGACGATAATTTTGAAAAACAAAACCTAATTTTTCTTTACGAAAACTGGCAGCCTCGTCGTCAGATAAGCCGGAAACTTCATGACCATCGATATAGATTTGCCCACTAGATGCTGTATCTAATGTTGAAATCATATTCAGTAATGTTGTTTTACCTGATCCAGAAGCGCCCATAATTGCGGTAAATCTACCTTTCGGTATATCTAAAGACAAGTTGTCTATTACATTGGATTCGCCCTTATTATATTTTTTACAAACTAACTCAATTTTAATGATTTGCTCTTCCATAATAACGTCCTTTTCCAATTAATTTTTAGAAAATTAATAAATTTATGTCGACTATTATTGCTTCCAATGCGATGAATACCACAAAATAGTAAATAAAGTAAGTTGCTGCTAGTTATAAATTGATTGTGCTAACTATATATACACTATAATGGCGAATCGGATCTTTAAAAAGTTCAATTCTTTTATCGGCAATTCCATTATTTCCAATTTGAATTGCCTTTTCAATCATTAAATCAAGATTTAGATTTTTATTAAAATCTCTTGCTTTATATAGTGCATAAATAATTCCACTGAGTCCATGAGAAATACCGTTTAAATGATGATCTGGATCTATACCTGACTTCCAAACTTCTTCTTTATTCTGATTTTTTGTAATATTATTTATGTTCTTCCTCAAGTCTAAATCAGGAAAATTATTTTCGAGTTCACATAAAGCAACTAGTACTTCAGACGCACTATAAGGTTAAGACATATAAATAAAACGTTGATGTAATGGGAATGTTGCTAGCTCCTAGAATCTTCTAGTCAGCATTTAGAAGAATTATTCAAAATTTGCTTTTAGTGAATTGAAGATTTCTAAAAAATAAGATGCCATGTGTTTCATATTTAATTTTGTTAAAAAGTTGATGATTTGTAAGATTTCCTGGTCATTTCTATTTTCTAAATAAGCCATAAGAGAGTTAAAAAAATATCTGCCCATGATTAGTTGCATTTCATTTTCTGGCAATATAATGAGATTAATCTTATTCAAAATGCTTTGAGCGTGTTTAAACTCGGAGGCTTTTAATAGACTAATAATTGCTTCAAATAAAGTAGTAATTGCAAAGTGTAAAGTGTTTTTACCAGCTTTATTGATGAAATCGAAATTGGCAATAACTTGCGAACTAATTTGAAATATAATTGACGGACTAAGAATGTTCGTAACATTTTGGAATAACGACAAATTTTCTTGCGACCAAACTGTAAGTTTAGAAAGTTGCTTATTTAGTTTATTTTGATCAGATACAGGAAAAATATTAATTTTACTGATGCGCTGATATAATGCGCAAGCAAGGGCTGCATAATCAAGACTAATTAATTTATTGTCCTGGTGAAACTTATCTAGACTTTTTTGGGCGATGACTTTTAATTCTTGTTCATTTTGGGTATTCCATGCAGATTCTAATTCTTGTGCTTCATTGTCAGGCATGTCCAGTTTGTTTAAAGCAATATATTCCGAAGTGGTGATATTAATTCGTACAAATAGCTTAACTGCTTTATTAAAGTCCATATTCCCTTGGCCGTTTTCCCAGCGAGATAACATGGGAACAGAACATATTCCTTTAGAGGCATCATTTAGCGTAATATGTTGAGCTTTTCTTAATTCTTTGAAATTCATAATGAACATCTCCCTTTTATAAAATCAGGCAAATTTATCATATATGAAAAAACTATAAATGCAAATGAAGTATCCGTGATATGATATGATCAACTTAAGTCAACCAGATTTAAAAGGGAAAAATTATGTCGTTAAAGTTTGCTAAAAAAGGAAAATTGGCACTGTATGTTCTGTTAGCTACAATTAGTGCCTGTGGCAATGTTGTTATTGCTTATATTACTAAAATTATGTTGAATAGTGCGCAATATCATCATGGGACACTTAAGCAGTTAGTTTTAATTGCGCTTATTGGAGCCGGAATCTTAATTGTAATTATGTTTACTAATTTTGCTTATCGCTACCTTCGCTATGATATTGTGCGTGACATTAATGTTGAGATTAAGGACAAAACCATTAGCTACATCATTCAGCAGCAATCCGATTCACAAAAAGATGGTTTAAACTTAATGACTAACGATTTAAAGCAAATTGAAACGTCTAAAATCACTAATGAATTATTGATTATTTCTGAGGCGCTTGCCTTCGCGATTTCAATTATTGTTGGCTTACTTAATTCTTGGATTCTAACTTTGATCTTTGTCGTCGCAACAGCTATCCCAGGTTTTGTCCAAAAATTTTTCATTAAAAGCATTCAAGAAAAATCTGCTAGATGGGAAAAACAAAATGCAGAATACACTCAAGCTGTATCAGATGCCATTAATGGCTCAAAAACCGCGATGCTCTATGATGTGCAAATTCCAGTTGTTTCCTATGTGATTAAACAAGCCAAGCAAATGGAAGATGCTTTGCGTTCATTAAATTATACTCAAGGGGCGGTTTCAACGATCATTACCACTGTTGCGGATATTTTCAGTTTTATCATTCCGTTTTTGGTTGGAGCCATTCTGATGTTTAACGGGCAAATTGGTGCGGGTACTTTAGTCATGATCGTCCAGTTATCTAATGAATTTATTAATCCTGTTACGATGATTTTTGATCAAATTAATCAAATTCGTGCAACTAAGCCAATGTGGGACAAAGTTGAAAAAGCGCTGGCAGGTAAAGCAATCAGTTCAGAAAATAAGGCTGCGCAATCTTTTAATGAATTGGACGTTGAGAATCTTGCCTATGAGCAAAATAGTAAATTGATTTTTGCTAACGTCAATTTTTCTCTTAAGTCTGGCGAAAAAATACTGCTAATGGCACCTAGTGGTTGGGGTAAAACGACTTTACTACGTTTATTAGTAGGTCAAATTTCTCCAAGTATAGGGACAATCAAAATTGATCAAGAGGAGATTAATGGTAATTGGGCTAAAGCTCACGATTACTTTGGCTACATTAATCAAAAGCCTTTTGTTTTTGATCGCGATTTAAAATTCAATGTTACTTTAGGCAAAAACGTCACTGATCAGCAACTTGAAGATGCCATCAAAGAAGCTGGCTTGTCTAAATTGGTTAAGGAAAAAGGACTAAATTATGCTGTTGGACAAAATGGCAGTAACTTATCTGGCGGTCAAATTCAAAGAATAGAAATTGCTCGTGCGCTGCTTGCCAAGCGGCCAATTCTTTTGGCAGATGAAGCAACTAGTGCATTAGATGCTAAACTTTCTTTGCAAGTTCACCAAACTTTACTCAATAATCCTAACGTGGCTGTAATTGAAGTTGCTCATAAAATTTCTGAGCAAGAAAAAGCAATGTTTAATCGCATTATCGAACTAGGAAGTTAATAGGGAAGTAAGCCAGTTTATGATATTGGGTTGAATGAACCTATTATACTATTGCTAACTTATCAAATCTTAACTTTGCATATCACTTAGAATTTAAAGTTATTGGACAAACAATTAATTTAACAACACAGGCTCCGGTTGTTTACCTGCTAGAACGTTTGTCGCGAGCTCTTCAAGATGATAATTAATTATAATTTAGGCGCGATACCAAGTAATGTTTGGTATCGTGCTTTTTGTATGCAAGAAAATAATCAACTTGCAATTCAATACTTTTGTAACAAAATATGAAGTTAATTACATGAAACAAACTTCATATAAATGAGCAGGTGGTATTATCAATAATTTAATTAAGGAAAACAGAAAAAGATGCAAGTTAACCCAGCGTGAACTTGCCGCAAAAGTCGATGTGACTGAGCGAACAATTATTTCGCTGGAAAGCGCCAAGTACAAACCGTCAATTATTCTTGCCTATAAACTTGCACGGGTTTTTGATACTAATATTGAAACTTTATTTTGTTTAAAGGAGTACCTCGAAAATGAAGAAAAAGAATAAAAGAAAGAAACTAAGATATTATCTTACAACTATCTTCTTTATTTTAATGGTTGCTTTTTGGTTAGGTCTTGCTGGCGCATATGTTTTAAATAAGCATAAATGGGACAAAGCAATAGAAAACGGAATTTTGGCTGTTCTTTCTGCTCTAATTTCTTTTTTCTATTATCGTCAAACTAAAAATGTTGGAACAACTAATGGAGATGATGAGCGTGACGAGTATTTGGAAACGAAAACTAATAGTCAAATGTTTAAAGTCACAAATGTACTGATTTTTCTAATTTGGGGTGCATTTTTATGGCAAAATTCTGGTACAAATACCTTAGTTATAATTTTGATGACTATCGCAGTTACATTGATTGTACTGTGGAATATATTGCTGTTAATTCAGCTAATATTAGGAATTATTAATGAGATTTGTGATTAAAGGTGGGATAGCTGCACACGTTATGACATGATTGTAATGGCATTTTAAAAAGCAGATAAGAGTACTGCTATACTTTTATCTGCTTTAATATTTAGCGTAGAGTTTAAGTTTTACTGTGGGGGCATGCATTATTTTAAATAAAGGTAGTTAAGTTTTTCCTGCTAGGGGTATTAAATAGCAGGAAAAACAGAATAACGCCTTTCCCTTTAAATGTCTATATATTAACTCTACTTTTTGTATTCTTTTTACATTACAAAATTGTCTATACCTAATGGTAAAATATTAGTGTATGTTTTATTGCTAATAATAGATTAGCTGTTTGCGTGTCTTAACCAATTAAACGATGCTAAAAACAGGATAAGTGCTTATTAACCAAGATTAGGAGAAAACATGAAAAAACTATTTTTATCGTCATATTTTACGGGAGTAACAAATCAATTTCAAAGTTTCATTCAAAACAATGCTATTGAAGACCGCGAAATTTTGTTTATTCCAACTGCAAGCAATGTTGAAGAATATACTGATTATATTGGTGAAGAACGTCAAGCATTAAACGATTTAGGATATGCTGTTGACGAGCTGGATATTGCAAGTGAAAGTTTAGCAATTGTCACTAACAAATTTCAAGCAGCAAAAATGTTCTTTTTTACAGGTGGCAATACTTTTTATCTTTTACAAGAGCTAAAGCGGAAAAATCTTTTGCCGATAATTAATGAAAAAATTAATGCTGGGGTGCCTTATATTGGTGAATCTGCAGGCTCAGCGATTGCAGCCCCCAGCATTGAATACGTAACTATTATGGACGATGTCGGTGCTGCTCCCGATCTAAAAGACTATAATGCCTTGGCGCAAACAAGTTTTTATACACTGCCACACTTTAATGAAGAGCCTTTTGCTGAAGGTGATGAGAAAATAATTGCTGCATATAAAGACAAAATTGATTTGGTACCAATTAATAATAGTCAGGCAATTATCAGTAATGGTGAAAATTACCAAATAGTTTAAACTTTATTTAAGTAGTTTAAGTTTACTGTATGCTCACGTTCAGATCACATATTAGTCGTAAAATTAACTTTAAAAGTTTCACTTTTAAAAGCATCATTAATAGTCTTAGGCACTGTATTAGTTCTATTTGCAGTTTTTACAGCTACTCCTTTTGGAGCTGAGGTTATTATGAAACTGACGTAATTAAACTAATATGTTTAGGAGTTGAAAATATTCAAAATCGATGGCATTTTATAAGGCTACTGGTTTTAAATGTTATGTAAAAGAAAACCCGTGTAATAGTCATGTTGGGCAATGTTAATGAGATTCGCAATTAAGAAGAAAGAGTAAAAACTTCTATAAAAAATAAAAAATCATTTCAGACATACAAGTTTGAAATGATTTTTACTTTTTTGCTAAGCCTACCGCAAGTTAGTAGAAAACTAACCTAAAAGCAGGTGCTTTTTGTATCAAAGCTGTCTTAATAATCAACTGTTTAATTTGTTTTTCTCACGTTTTCTAATAATCCGTCCTGCACTGACAGCTAGTGCTGATATTACCAAGCCAAGAGTGGCAGTCAATAAGCGACTACGCTCATTTGAGCCTGTCTGCGGCAGTTTTTGGCGTTGATCAGAATCTTTTGGAATATTATTAGTAGTTTTCTTAGGCACTGGAGTTTTTACAGTTTGTTTGACTGGGTTTCTATGTTTGCCAGTATGCGTGGTTGGTGTATGTTTCTCCGGAGTTGAGCCATTTTGAACGTATATATAGGTAACTTCTTGACGAGCAGTAGTGAAGAAACCGGTGGCATTGATAGGCATGCTTTTTAAAGTATAGCCAGCAAAGTTTTTAGAAGAAGAAGTATAGCCATCACCGACCTTACCACTTAAAATAATGTCAGGTGCAAGTGAATTGCCGCTTTCATCTTGATAATGAACAATGACTTCAGCAGTTTTGCCAGGTGTTACCGGATTATCTGGCGAATTCTTTTTATAAATATAGTAAACATCGGTTACTGTATTGTCTGCAAAATTTCCATTAGCATTATCTGGCACTTTGGTTAGAGTATATCCGGGAATATTTTTGGCTTCTGTTGTATACGCATCATTAATTCCGCCTTTTATAATAACATCAGGGGCAAGAACAATGCCATTTTCATCTTGGTAGTGAGCGATAACCAAGGCTGCATACCTAACATAGGTATCATAATCAGTCTCTGGATTATACTTCTCCATCAGTTTCTCAGAAGTCCATCTGTGATTTTTATCAGCTTCAGGCAGTTCAATTGTGCCCGTACCAACTTTAACCCAGATTCCAGGAGTGTTAAGACCGGTATTTGGCATGCGGTTAGTTTTGCCTAATTTTAATTGATCCAAGCTCGACAAATCACTTAGCATATGATCAACTTTATATGGATCCGTAATATTCATTACAAAATTGCTGATATCAAGCGTTTTTAACCCTGAACATGAGGCAAACATGTAGCTCATGTCAATTACTTTTTCCGTGTTAAAGTTGCTGACGTTTAATTTTTCCAGCTTAGGGCAGTACTCAAACATTTGCGACATATCGGTTACTTTTTCCGTGTGGAAGTTGCTAACATCAATATTCTGTAAATTTAAACAACATGCAAACATTCCCATCATACTGGTTACTTTTTCCGTGTGGAAGTTGCTAACATTTAAATCGGTTACGCTTTTGCACCACGTGAACATTGCCTGCATACCAGTCACGTTGCTAGTGTCAAAATTACTAACATCTATGGTGGCCACGTTATAACATAAACTGAACATACAAATCATGCTTTCGACACTGGAAGTATCAAAGTTACTGACATCCAGGACAGGCACATTATTACAGCCGTAAAACATATGATTCATATTTTTAACTTTAGCGGTTTTGAATCGACTGACATCTAAGTGTGTTAATCTCTGGCAAAGATCGAACATACTACTCATGTCAGTAACGTTATTAGTAACAAAATTGCTAACATTTAAAATTGTGAGACTTCGACAAGATTTAAACATTTCGGACATATCGGTTACTTTTTCCGTGTTAAAATTGGTAACATCTAATGTGGCCAATGTTTGGCAACCGTCAAACATGCGCTTCATATTATTTACATTAGTGGTATTGAGATTCTCAATACCGATAATTTCTTCTAATTCAGTTAAGGAACCGAATAGGCCACAAGCTGAGCCATTAATCTTTAATGGCCCTTGAATAATAATTTTTTTAGGTCTGATTTTGTTTAAATTATCATAATATATATTTTCAATAGGAGTTGGATTCGTTACTTCACCTGCGGGTATGGTTAGTGTAGCAGTATTTCTATCATATTGAAGAACCAACGACTCCCACGTAAGAGGTGGGGTCGTTGCCTTAGTGAGTTGATTATCAATGGTATCTTTAGAACCGTCATTAGCAGAATCAATTTTGGGATTTGATTCTAATTGACTAGAGCTATTCTCAGATGAATTATTCTGATTTTCTTCATTGTTTGTTAAATTAGGTTGCGTTTCAAGCTGTTCAGATGAACTATCTGTCAGCTCATTGCTTGCTACTCCTCCTGCTTCTAATGTGACTTTTGGTTTCAACCGAACAGGTTTAGTGGTTGAAACTTTTTTTTGTTTGGCTTTCGCAGTCACTAAATGATTAGCGGCCAAGTGGTCAGCTTTAACTACTTGAGAATTACTTCCTAAAATTCCAAGCGTAGTTGCTAAACCTCCTAATAATAGTCTATTTCCATTTTTTCTCATAGCATAAATATTTCCTTAGTTTTTTAAATTAATATAAACAAACATAATTCAGTGATTAATTTAAACATACTCTTACTCGGCTTAACAAGTAACTCTGTTAATGTTTGATAAATATATATATAGTAAAAGTGATGCACTTGAGAAAGAAATTCAATTCTCAAGATCAAAGGTATTATGCAAGCCTAAAATGAAAATCATTAAACAAGTTATTACACTATTCAAATAAGAAAAATTGTTATTTTAAATGGTGAAAATTACCAAATAGTTTAAATATTATTTAAGTAGTTTAAGCTTACTGTATGCTCACGTTCAGATCGCATATTAGTCATAAAATTAACTTTAGTAATAAAAGAGAGCTTATGTGACATGTGGAGGTGCGCTATGAGTTTTTGGATAATGGCTTTGTCTTTTACTATTGGAATTGCCATGATAGTTATAGCTTTTAAACGAGACTTTTCAAAAACAAAAAAAGTTTCACTTTTAAAGGCATCATTAATAGTCTTAGGCACTGTATTAGTTCTATTTGCAGTTTTTACAGCTACTCCTTTTGGAGCTGAGGTTATTATGAAGCTGACGTAGGTCACAAAAAACGTGTAAATAAAAAAGAGACGTATTTGAGTCTCTTTTTTTGCTTGTGAATATGATTTTTCCGAACAACTAATATCACTTCTTGGTTAAAGTGACTGCAGATTTTATCATTTACGAAAAGTTATTTAATTTTAGGCAGCTTTCGCAATGCATCAGCTGAAATTGAAGCACCAGAAATAGCATCAATTGCAACGGATTTTAGGCTGTTTTTCTCTTTTAGCCGGTTTTCAATCCCCGCTGTGAAAGCCTTTTGCCTCAGCACTATATTGTGTCATAGTTATTACCTCCTAATATTATCTGCTTGTACTTTCTATCCCATTATCCATTCGGACAGCTCCACCATTAATATGATTAGCTTGTTCAGAAGCTAGGGAATACGGCTACGTCAGCAGTATCTGCAATCACTGCGTAGCGCTTACAAATTGAATTATAAATGATTTCTATCTATAATAAAAATAAAATAGCTTTATATTAAATTAGGAAAAAAATTATGGATATCAACAAACTTAGAATTTTTGTGAATGTAGTTGAAACGCAAAATTTCACCCGAACGGCTCAGAACTTAAATCTAACTCAGCCGAGCGTTAGCTATATTATTAAAGCTATTGAAGATGAAATTGGACAACAATTATTTATTCGCAATAAAAGAAATGTAGTTCCAACCCAAAAAGGCATGATTTTTTATAATCAAATTAAGCCTATGATTAATAAGTATTATGTTGCTTTGCAAAGCATACAAGATGATGAAAAGGGAAAAGCAAGTGTCATTAATATTGGCTGCATGGTAACTCCCTATAACATAGAAGCCCTGCCTAAATGGATAAAGAAATTTAATTTAAAATATCCTAAAGTAACTTTTAATGTGACAATTTTGGATCATAATAAGCTAAAGCAGTACTTGGAAAGTGAAAATATCGATGTGTTCTTAACTAGTAAGGGGGATGCCAAAGACCTTAAAAATACTAAGTTTTATCCGTTAACTAAAGGAAACTTTTTTGCTATCGTGCCTAATAATAATCCGCTTGCCAGCAAAACAGAATTGGAACTTGATGATTTTTCCAACCAAAATATGATATTTGTTGATAACAATTGGACAGGGATTGAAATGATTGACTTGCAAAACAAGTTGATTAATGCAAATACTAATATGCATGTTACTTATACTAACAACAGAATGAGTGCATCCATTTTGGCTGGCGCCTTGCAAGGTATTACAATGGGACTGAACTTTGTCTACAAAGAACATAGTGAAGGGGTAGTGCACATTCCTCTAAAGGCAGACTTTGGTGTAACTTATGGTGCAGTTATTAAAAAAGGCAACAATAGACAAATAGTTAAAAAGTTCATTCAGTCTATTCAGGAAGACTTACAAAAAAGTTAATGAGATAACGATTGATATCAAGTAGAAAAGGACATTGCTTTTATATAAGCTGATACTTTTCAATAAAAAACCCTTCGGATTAACAAATAATCTGAAGGGTTTTTTATTTGGATTACATAGAACAGCTTTTTATGATTTGTTAGCTTTATCTAATGAGTCCTTAACAGCTTCTTTTATAGCCCGACTTGTTTGTGATGCACCAGACACAGCATCTACCTCGTAAGTATTTTGTTCAACTATCTTTTCAGGTAGTTCTTTAACTGCCTTTTGACCGTAGTCATCACTTTCAGACTGCTTTAAAATTTCAACTTGTTTAATTTTGCCTTGATCGTCTAAGGTAGTCCGAACGACCACGCCATCACCCATGCCTTTGGAGCTGAATCCCAGATACTGATTTTTGCCAGTTTCATAATGGCTTTCGCCTTCATCACTTGTAGGATTGAAACTATCATTAATGTCTGCAGCAAATATATTTTCAATTGCTTTTGGTAAATCATCTTTCTTGACAGCAGCATTTTCTCCAGCAATTTTACCGGAAATTAGGCAGTCAGCGATATTTCCGCCTCCTGTGTATTTATTGACAAATGGGGATCCTAACTCGCCTGCTTCATATAAGTGTGGAATCGGTTTATTGTTTGGATCAAGAACCTGCGCATGACCGTCACGTCGTCCACCACCTTGGGTGTTAAGGATGTTTTGCCGTAAGGCAATAGCGTAGTAAGGCCCTTCTTTACTGAATTCACGCAGTGTTTTCGGATCACGGTGATACGCGTAATCTTTGCCTTGTTGAGCCATGAAGTTAAATTCATCAATAGTGTTGGTAAGAACTTCTGGTTTTTTATCAATAGCTTCTGCTAAATCAACAATAGTATTGCATTTGATGACATGGTCTAAGTAATGTGGCACTTTCCAGCCACCCTCAGGTTCATTAGCTAGTTCGTCATATTTTCTTTGGTCAAAGATCATGTAAGGATGATTTTGGTTTAGAGGAACGACCCAGTCACCGTGATTATAAATGTGTCCGTGACGGTTTCGTTGAGATTCGTCAAAGTAGCGTGTACCATCATCGCCGACAACAATTGAGCTGCCCTTATAGATTTCGGCCCAGAAAGCATATCCTCTATTGGTGTAAGTAGAACGAACGCCTTCTTTTTGCCGCAGTGATAGGCCATGGAATTGACCAAGAGATTCAAATGAACGCATATTCCATAATTGTGCATTGACTTCTTCTAGCAACTTGATGCCATCACCCTTATTGTAAAGTGAGCCAATTGGAGATAAATATGGTGACTGAAGGAAAATCTGAATCATTTCTTTATTATTTTCAAAGCCACCGGTGGATAAAACAATACCGTTGTTTGCTTTAATATTACGCAAAACATGGTCACGCTCAATCTGGACACCGAGTACAACTTTGGAAGAACCATCCTGAATTAAGTGTTTTGCTGGGCTACTGTACCAGACATCAATTTTATCTAACCGATCTAAAACTTTTTGGCGTAATAGTTTCCATAGTGCCGAGTCACCAGTTCCTTCATGGACTAGATAATGGTCATAGGAATCGGCTCCAGGCAATTCTGGATATTCAGTTACATGAAGGGGTGAAGGGTTTTTGGCAATTAGTTCTTTTCTACTTACTGGCTTAACACCTAAGTACTTTTCAAAATATTCCCCCATATTTGCCATGCCTTTAATTAAATTTTCAAAAGGTTCTTTATCAGGCTTAAGTGGGGCAGCTAGGCCTTCATGATATTTTTTTAAAGCATCATAATCGGTTCCTGCGCCAACTAATTGTCCAGCATAACGAGTATTACCACCCTCATGCCCTTCTGGAGCGCTATCAACTAGAAGAACCTTTGCTCCTTTATCAGCAGCAAATCTTGCAGCCGTTGCGCCAGCACCACCAAAACCAATAACAACAACATCGTAAACGGCATCCCATTGAAATTTTTGTTCTTTTGACATCTTTATATCTCCTTTAAATTATGTTTTTTGATTGTTTATGAATAAAAATTATTATTTTTTCCGTTCCTACTTACCACATGCCAATTACTTTAGTCCATAATAGACCGCCGCCTAACCAGATGATGTTTAGCACCACACCAATAATTGCGCTTAAAGTCCACCAATCTTTATTTGAAACATAGCCAGTGGAAGAAAGCATAGCGGCTGGCCCCGCAGAATAACTTGAGGTGGATAAAAATAATGATCCGTCAAAGCCTAACATTATTGCAGCTAATACTGGCGGCACTCCGGCTCCAACAGCGACTGATAAAAAGCCGGCATATAGTGCTGAAATTTCTGTTAACACGCTTGGGAACAAATAGTGAAGGTAGAAATAAGCTAGGTATAAAATTACTAATACCAAAATCCAATTCATTCCATGAAGTGTATTGCCCAAAGCTTTTGAAAACCAAGGGAAAAAGCCCAGCGTCATCAACTTTTGGGACATTAACATGATGATTGAAAGCCAGGTTAAAATGTTCCAGGCAAAACTTTGATTGAGAATGTCTTTAACGTTAATTACTCCACAAATTAATAAAACTGCAACAGCAATGAAACTAACCTGAGTTGCATCAATGCCAATACTAGGTCCTATTAACCACAGAGCAACTCCAAGAATAAAATCAAAGCACATGATTTTTTCAGCAGGAGTCATTTTGCCTAGTTCTTTTAACTTTCCGTCTGCCCAAGCGTGAGCATTTGGTGTTTTCTTAATCTTTGGTGGATAAATTTTGTACAAGATAAACGGAATAAAAAGTAAAGAAATTACTCCAGGTACAACTGCTGCAGCAAACCATTGCATCCAAGAAAATGAAATATTTTGGGTCTGGGCAATTCCAAGAGCAACTAAATTACCAGGCAAGCCAGTCAAAAATATGGTTGAAGTTACAATATTGGTTTCATATTCGTTGAAGACTAAATAAGACCCGATATCCCGTTCAGTTCCTTTTTTAGGGTCTGACCCCATCTCTTTTGACAGGTTATCAATTATTGGATACATAATGCCGTTAACACGAGCGTTATTACTCGGCATGCCGATAGCTAAGACTGTTTCTACCAAAGATAGGGCGTAGGCCAAACCTAGGGTTCTTTTACCGAAAGTTTTTACAAAAAGATAGGCGATCCTTTTTCCCAATCCTGATTTGATAAGCCCGGTAGCCAAGAACATGCACATTACAACCATCCATGGTGTAGGATTACCAAAGCCCGCAGTTACTTCGGTCATCTTGAGAGTGCCAGTAAGCGTAGATATAACTACCGCTATAATTGTTGTTGCCATCATTGGCAAAGGCTTGGTTACGCAAGCAATAATTGTGGCAATAAAAATTGCAAATAAATGCCAAGCTTGGACATTTATTTCAGCTGGCCTAACTGGGGATAAAAGCCACACGATAATACCAACTGACATTGGTAAAATCCACTTTTTCCATTGAAATTTATCTAACATTTCTTCTCCTTAAAAACTTCTTTTACCTCAATTAATATTTATGATCATATTTTTGTTAACTTTAGCGCTTACAAAAAATTATAAATGACATTTATTTATAATAGAAATAAAATATTTTTATGATTAATAAAAAGAAATAATCGTTAAAATCAAGTGAGCAAAATTTTAGATAATTTTTTGCCGAAATAGGTTTTATTAAAAGTGTTAGTATAATAAAATTGCATAGACTTTAAAGCTTAAGCCCAAACTATTTAAAAGACTTTAGAGGTAGTTCTACCATGCTTAATTTGCAGAATGTAAAGTTGATATGCATGAGTCTAAGGAGAAACTATGAATAAAAAGCAGAATATTGCCTGGTTCAAAAATGCTAAGTATGGCATGATGATTCATTGGGGTTTGTATTCGCTACTTGCTGGTGAGTATGAAGGAAAAGCAGCGGGCGAATACGCTGAATGGATTCAATCCCGATTACAAATCCCAATTGCTGAATATCGAAAATTAGCGGTGGCATTTAATCCCATCTTTTTTGACGCCGATAAGATTGTGTCATTTGCTAAGGGCTGTGGTATGAAATATCTTGTGGTTACTACTAAACACCATGACGGCTTTGCAATGTATCACTCTCATGTCGATCCATATAATGTGTACGATGCTACACCTTTTCACCGCGACGTAATTGGTGAACTTGCTCAGGCATGCCAAAAAGCAGGACTAAAGTTTGGTCTGTACTATTCGCAAGATTTAGATTGGCACGAACCTAATGGTGGCGGCTACCTTTCAAACGATATTGATTCTGCAGGAACCACTTGGGATAACAGTTGGGATTTTCCGCAGAAAGATAAGAATTTCAATCAGTGCTTTACCGATAAGATTATGCCGCAGATTAAAGAAATTATGAGCAATTATGGTGAAATTGCAACTGCGTGGTTCGATGTTCCGATGACTTTGAGCGAAGAGCAAAGCCAGGAAATTTATGATACGGTCAAAGAGCTGCAGCCAGAATGCCTAATTAACTCACGTCTTGGCAATGGCAAATATGACTACGTTTCGCTTGGCGATAACGAAATTCCAAGTGAAAAAGAAACGTCACAGAAAAATGTTGATTATAATGCTGTTAACGGCTTTAAGCCCTCACCGTATGGCCTATATGAAACAGCGGGAACAATTAATGATTCGTGGGGTTTCTCTTACCGTGACCAAAACTGGAAGTCTTCTGAAACCATTTATCAGTACCAAAACCATTTAAATCGTCTTGGAATTAATTACCTTTTGAACGTAGGGCTTGACGGTCTTGGAAGGATCCCGCTGCCAGCTCAGCAAAATATCAAGGCAGCTGCAAAATTGGCCCAAGGTTAAATAATCAACGGTTTTATGACTAGAACAGCGATTTCGAAAAAAAGATAATAGCTAAAATGACAAATAGCCCAACCACTTACGACATTTTGTAAGCCGAGTTTAATAAAGAAAAAACCTGTAGCATTTACGCGAATGCTGCAGGTTTTTTAATTAAATTATGCTTGTTTAGAAGCACCGGAACTGGCATCGGCAGTTTTTTTGGTTTCATCAGGAACGAGCTTTTGCCCAGTTTCCTCCAAATACCGGTTAATTATTGGCAAGAGGTCGACAATCCATTCGGTAACACCGGCGTAATCGCCATTTTTGTCACGCATATCTTTAAAAGAAGCGACCATATATACATCATCACTGGGGCGAATCAGCCTATAGGTTTTGCCAGTCTTGGCGTAATCCATTATTTGCTGAACGTGCGGCATAGAGGACGATTTGTGAACTTCCGTTAGTGTTTGTCCAAGTTTTTCAGGCCAGCGTGGTGAGAGGAGCTTTTCCTTAGGAATTTCGTTGTTGCAGTATACATAGCGATTATCTTTATCAATTGTAATAAGTTCAAGCGGTAGGCAATTGAGTACTGCATCGATTTGATCTACAGTCATCAGTCCTTGATCTAATTCAACATAGTCTGATCCCTTAGCTGCATTGACTTTCTTAGAAGTTTCAGTAACCCAAGTGCTAGTAGCTTCTTCTGTATGTTTAACCATTTTTTGTCTCCTTAATTGCTTTCATAAAATGTTTACACAAATAGTATATTTTGTTTATACTTATAAGTGAAATTAATATCAGTTATTGATAATAGAAATCACTTATAAAGGAAAGACTATGGATATTAAAAAACTGGTAACGTTTATTAATTTAGTCGAAACCCAGAACTATACAAGAACTGCTGAAGCTATGCATGTTACTCAACCAACAGTGACTCATGATATTAATGCCATTGAAAATGAGGTTGGAGTTAAACTGTTTAATCGCAATAAACGATCTGTCAGTGTTACACGAAATGGCTGGGCTTTTTATCAAAAAATCAGGCCATTGATTAATAATTATTATTCTGCTGTTCAAGATATAAAGAAAGAAAACTTGGAAGAAAGTTCGCAGATAACCCTAGGCTTTTCATACTCAATTTTTAATGACTTGTATATTCCTATTTGGATAAAACAATTTCAAAAAAAGCATCCCCAAGTTAAGTTTGTAGTAGAAGATTTAAACCATAATGAACTAAAACAACGTTTAATATCAAATGAATTGGATGTAATGATTACTACTAGTAGAGAAGCTGAGGATTTATCGGATATAAAAAAATATTTGATTGAGACTGAGCCTTTTAAGGCAATTATGCCAAAAAGTAATCCTTTAAGTAGGCGCCCAATGCTAAAATTAGAAGATTTTCAGGGTGAAAAAATGCTGTTCCTAGATGGTAACTGGGCTTCAGTTGATCAAATTAATTTACAAAATAAAATTATTCGTTTAAACGACCAAGTTAATGTTACGTATGCTGGAGATTTACCTGCACTTAATATTTTAATCAAAAGTGAACAGGGGATTGCTGTAGGATTATATTGTATCTACGCTAATCTGACTGAGGGCTTAACTTATGTTCCGCTAGACTGGGATCCAACGGTAGATTTAATCGTAATTACTCAGAAAAATAATGATAAAAGAATTGTTCATCAATTTATTAAATTTATTCAGGAATTTAAACTGGATATGAAAAATAATATTAAGTAAGACTGAACTAGAAAATTTAAATTTGTCTCTACAATTTAAATGCAGAGCCGTTTTATGAAGATAAAATTGTAGGCCGCTTTGACAAAAAGGCGTTTGGCTCGTTGGGTTTAACTTACAACTGGTATGGAAATTATTTAAAAATCAGACAATGGTATGAATTCCAAAATTAGGATAAATTAAATAATTATACTAAGGACATAATTCTCGACATTTTGAAGGAATTAGTCCTTTTATTATGGTTTAGATTTTTGACATTTCACGCAAAATTTCTGAGCTAGCAAATTCTGCTATACAAAAAAGTGGATAAATATACTAAAGTGACCGTTTTTAAACCCCTAAAAAGCAAAAAAATAATTTTTCTCTTGACATAGACGTCCATAAATGTTTATATATAACTGTAAGCGATTACAGATCATTGCAATGAATAGAAAACTTATTGAAAAAACGAAAGGCGGTTAACAATGTTAAATTTATCAGATAAGGAATTAGCGGCAACAATCCAACATACTAATGTTAATCCTGAGCTTACTCCGGAAGACATAAAAAAACTATGTGATGACTGCAAGCACTTTGGTTTTAATGGTGTTATGATTCAACCACAGTGGGTAAAACTGGCTAGAAAAGAATTAGAGGGAACCGATATTCAGGTTGCTACCTGCATGAGTTTCCCAATGGGTGCTCAAAAAACTGAGGTAAAAGTCTTTGAAGCAGAAAAATGTTTTGAAGATGGTGCCGATCAGCTAGACTGGATGCCCAATGTTGGCTTCCTAAAAGCTGGTATGTATGACGAATACCAAAAAGAAGTTGCAGCGGTTGTTGATGCTGCTAAAGGCAAAGTAGTAAAGATTATGCTTGAATTTGGCATGCTGACACGTGATGAAAAAGTCAAAGCTGCCGAATTATCAAGAGATGCTGGTGCGACTTACCTCAAGAACTCAAGCGGTTGGGGCAAGGGTGGTCATGCAACCATTGATGATATTCAATTATTAAAGCGGATTGCAAAAGACAAATGCTTAGTGAAAGCTTCTGGAGGAATCAGAAATCGTCAGCAGGCTCTGTCTTTACTTGAAGCAGGAGCATCACTCTTAGGCACAAGTGCCGGTCCGCAAATTATTACTGGTGAGGAAAGAGAAAATAATTCTATAGCAGATTAGCTAATTTATCTACACTGCTTTTAGGGCTAATAGTATAATGCTTTATAATGAAAATAAAGATTGTACTATAATTTAATCGTTTGAAAAAGGAATGTATCCCTATGAGCAATATAACAATAGATAATAATTCTCCAATTTCTATTTACCAGCAAATTGCAGACCAAATAAAGGCAGACATTAGCAAAAAGACTCTAAATCCAGGTGACAAAATTCCATCCGAAAAATGGTTTGTTGACACTCTAGGCGTGGCCAGAGGAACAGTGCGAAAAGCGATTTCGCTATTAGTTGAAGAAGGAACTTTGGAAAAAGTCCAAGGAAAAGGGACATTTGTAACAAAACCAAAGATTTCCTACCCTTTTGCTCAAGAATTAGTTTCATATGCTGAAACGATGAAAGCAAAGAACACCAACTTTACGACGCAAGTCATAGAACAAAAGGTAGTCAAACCTTCTGTGGAAATTCAAGAAAAGTTGAAACTAAAAAGCAGGCAAGAAGTATTGTATTTAGTTCGTTTAAGAAGCATGGAAGATATTCCAGCCATATTGACTTTTAACTGGATTTCTCTTGATCGCTGCCCAGGTTTAGAAACGGTTGATTTCAATCAAGTAGCCTTATTTGACGCAATTGAAAAAAACGTAGGAATAAAAATTAAATATGGTGTCAGAAATTTTTCAGCACGAAATCTTAACCGAAAACAAGCAAAAATAATGGAATTAGCTCAAAACGATGCTGTTTTGGAATTAAATCAAGTTACTTTTGCTTCGGATGATGAACCGATAGAATGCTCTGATGCTTTGCTTAGAACTGATCAGTATAAAGTCACTTCTATCTTATACAGATAAGGGAAAACATGATGAGGATATTAGTTACAACGCACGGAAATATGGCAAAGGGAATTTGCAGCAGTTATGAGATGCTAGCAGGTTCAAATGATAAAATTGATTACTTAACGCTAGCTCCAGATGATACTGGGCAGTTTAAGCAAAAACTTGCTCAAAAAATCGAGCAAGAACAAGATGATTTGCTAATCCTTTGTGATATTAAAGGAGGTTCTCCTTATAATGAGTGTTTTGCAAAGTACTTAGAAAATCCTCGAAAAATTAGAGTTGTGTCAGGCCTTAATCTGCCAATGCTACTCGAAGTAGGCTTATCTCTGCTTAGTGAACCAAGCTTAGATCAAATCACGGATTTAGCTGAAAAATCTGGAAGAAAAGGAGTTTGTGTAGCTGAAGACTCAGCAAGTTCCGATCAAGATATTGAATTTTAGCTAGAGGAAGGTGTTTCTCTATGGCAATAACATTAGCTAGAGTAGATGACCGAGTGATTCACGGACAGACTACTACGAGATGGTCTAAGGAAAGACCAATAGATGGGTTTTTGGTTGTGGGTGATAAAATCATTCACGATAAACTAAGAACAAAAGTTTTAAAGGCAGCTGCGGGAGACTTAAAGGTCGGTATATTCAGTGATGATAAAGGACCGGAAATAATTAAGAAAGGGATGGAATCGCAGAAGAGTTTCTTCTTAATTTCAAATTCACCGCAGACATTTGCTAAACTCCTTAAAATGGGAGCAGATTGGGGCAAAGAACTAAATGTTGGCCCAATGAATACGCGTGAGGGCTCAATTGTTGTTGAACGCACGCTAGCCCTTGATGATAAGGACTACGAAGCGTTTGAGTATATGTACAATCAGGGTATAAATATTTATTTTCAACTAATTCCTGATGAAAAACGAAAAACATGGCCCGAAGTTAAAAAGCACTATAACGAGTTGAAAGCCAAGGAGGCATAAGATGAATGGAGCTCTTTTTTGGCAAGCTGCACTAGTAGGAATCCTTGGATACCTCGGTGCGGTGGATAGCATTGTTATGGGCGGTGTGGCCTATGGCTTTTACATTTTAGGTCGACCGCTTGTTGCCGGTTTTATGTGTGGATTGATCTTTGGTGATGTTAAGGCTGGTGTACTATGTGGCCTGGCAGTTCAGGCCGTCTTCATTGCCACAATGCATACGGGCGGTACTTCAAGTACTGAAATCACTTATGCATCGTATGGTGGCATCGGTCTTGCGATGGCTACAACTAAAGACCCGGCAATTGCAGTTACGTTGTCAATTTTTATTGGTCAAACGTTTGGTCTAATTTTTTACAATTTAAGAATGGCGGGGTTTTCATACTTTAACCACCGGGCAGATCATGATATAGACCGGTTTGATAAGCATGCATTGATTATGGATCAGGTTGTCTGGCCACAAATTATTACCTTTTTAGTACGTGCAGTGCCTATTTGGGCCGCTATCTACTTTGGTCGGGGTGCTGTAGAAGCCCTGCTAAAGGTTATTCCGACAGAAATAACTAGCATTATCACTGTCTTGGGTGGATTGCTTCCTGCCCTAGGTATTGCAATGCTGATGAATATGCTAATTAAAAACAAATTGCAGCTGATTTACTTCTTATTTGGTTTCGCAATGGTGGTTTTTGCGAAAATGAGCACTATTGGGTTAGTATTCATTGCCGTATTGATTGCCTACCTTGTATACCAGATTTCCGCTAAAAGCAATAGTAACAAGAATGGCGATTCTCCAGCAGAAGAAGCTGTTCAAAATGATGATGAATATCAAGATGCAGACTTATTCTAAGGAGGTACAAAATGGCTAGTAATGAAGAAATCGCAAAACAAAAAAGTAAGACTTCTAAGCCAGAGCGTTTAACTAAAAAAGAATTGCGTTCAATCTTTTTGAGATACATGTTTCTGCCTGAATCTGCTATGAGCTATGAGAAAATGCACGGTGCGGCTTGGGCAGTTTCCTATATGCCATTAGGAAACAAGTACTATAAAAATGACAATGACGCTTATAAGCGGCTGCTTAAACGGCACTCACCTTTTTACAACACCGAGCCACAAACTGGACAGTTAGTGAATGGTATTGTTGCGTCACTAGAAGAACAAATTGGTATGGGTAACACTAATATTAGTGAGGAAATGCCAGTTGATGTCAAAGCTTCACTGATGGGACCTTTAGCCGGTATTGGCGATTCGTTGGTGCAGGGAATACTGATTCCGACACTTTTATCGATTGCTATGGGTCTTTCAAAGGGTGGGAATCCATTAGGACCGCTGTTTTATATCTTTAGTTATGCAATTATTACTACTATTGTTGAAATTGTTTGTTTTAAAGGTGGCTATCGATTAGGCGTATCGGCAGTAGATAAAATAGTTGGTGAGAGTGCCAAGCGCTTAACCAATATGTTCACGGTTTTGGGCACAATCGTTATCGGCGGTTTGGCTGCATCCACGATTGCTCTGAAAACGACCGTCAAGATTCCATTTGGTTCGCAAACTAAGCCGCTCGAAACAATTATCGATGGTTTCTTTCCTGGATTGTTACCATTAATTGCAGTACTGTTTACATTTTGGTTGATTTCATCTAAAAGGATGAGTGCAAACAAAGTAATTTTAATTTTGACAGTTGTTGCAACGATTGGTGTACTGATTAAGTTCTTGTAAATTTTATCAAAAGGTAATACCCATAAATTTAATATAGTAAGTAATTAATAAGGTGCTTTCTGACAGTTAGAAAAACTAACTATCAGGAAGCATTTTTTCGTTTATTGAAAAATAATTTTGCGTTTCAAGACAACAGGCTCTTGTAAAACTCATCAATTGTACTAGACTCTAGAACTCTGTTAAAAGTTTCTTCATTTGAAAGAAAGTCCATGAGATTTTCATAAATATCTCTAAATTCATCTTTATATTGCTTTGAAATTGAAATTATAAAGACCATATTTACAATTTTATTATCCCAGTCAATTCCATTTTTTGATAAAACTACTGCAACCATAGTCTTTATAGAGGTGTAACTCATAGGGTGAATAATTGCAATTTTATTGAAAGCAGTGGAACCCATCGCTTCGCGTTGCATAATTTCTGGGTAAAAAGATGAATTAACGATATTTTGAGATTCCATCTCTTTGCAGACCCTTTTGGTCACCTCTGCCTGAGAAGTTTTATTATCAATATTCCAAAAAAGTTCATCAGTAAAAAAAGGTAGTGATTTTTGTTTGAATGCTTCCTTTTTCATACGTAACGAGGTTTCATCAATTATACTTTGAATTTTTGACTTTTGCTTATTTAGTTCGAAAGGATTCAGTTGAATATATTTGCTACTGATTTGTTCCTTTTCGTTTGGAAACATAATCAAAAAGATAATGTCGTAAGCATCATTGCTATTTTTACTGTCTATTTTATCGGTTTCTTTTACAATAGCTATGTCTTTAGTGAAATTTCGACGAAAAAAATCATGAACTTGTTCCTTAATATTTAAATATCTTGGAACTATAAGTTCGGCCTTCAGTTTTTGTGGTGCTTGTTTTTGGCGTTCAATTTCTGCACCAATGTGAAGAGCAATAAACGATATTTCATCTTCGGAAATTTTAAAATGCCAAATTTCATTAATCTGAAATGCGACATAGGTAGCAATATCATAAATTAAAGGAAAGTTATTACTAATGTCAGTTTTAACTGGATTATGGATTACAAGATTATGCTTAAGCCGATAAAGCAGATTATAGGTGTGAATAGAGAAAGGCTGAACAAATTTATCAGAACTAAGATCAACGAGATACATATTTTCAACTTTCTCAATAATTTTCTCTATGTTTTTCATAAACGACTTATCAAAATATTTTTGATTAGAAATTTCAGAATATAGATTTGCGTTTGACTTAAATAGAACATCTATTTCTTGAATTTCTGACGGGGTAATGTCAGCTGAAAATGTTTCCTTAATTGATTTAGCTAAATCAATGGTATATTTTCCTAAAGTATTGTCACTTTCTGAAACCTGCTGCGTAATTGTTTTACCAATTGATAATCTGGAGACTAGGATTAGTAAATGAAGTAGTAAGTTGTTATAAGAAAATTCGTTTAATTGAAGCCTATACTTTTTAATGATTTTGTCTGTCATTGATTGTAATTCAGAAGATATTTTCTTGCCAAATGACTTTTCTAAATAATTACTATTTAATAAATTTCCTGTACTTTCTCTGTAAATTAAATAACTGAATAATTGTCGTTTATTACTTTCTTTTCCGGATAGTGATAGTTGATCATGAGACGAAATAATTCTAATTTTCCATTGGCTTAACCGCTTATTAATGTAATTGATTGTTCGTTTTAAAGTTGCATAAGAAATGTAAAGTTCATTAGCTAGACTAAAGGAGTCTAAAAAATTATTTCGAAGTAATTTTTGAACGATGTAAGTAAACCTTTCTTCATTATTTTGTGGAATATGACTGCCAACTTCTTGCTTGATTCGAAGCAACTCAGTAGCTGCAAGTTTGTCAATAATATAATAGCCATTGCTGTTTGCTGAAATTATATTATTATCGCTTAATCCGTTAATTTCATGAACGTAGTTTCTAATTGTTCTTGCAGATACATGCAATTGTCCGGCTAACTTTTTGCCAACGACTGAACTTTCAGATTTCAAAAGAATTTTAATCAATTCACTCAATTTATCCTGCACGGTTAGCCTCCTTTAATAATCTATATACGTAACTTAAAATTAATTTTCATCTGGGAAGATAAAAAATTCAACTCGCATTTTTCTTAAGTATAGGAAACCATTTACTTCCCCCTCATAGGAAAACGTTAAGAGGAAGTATCATTGAAAAGTTGTGATAATAAAGTTGTTTTTAGAGTAATCGAGAAAAGCTTAGGAGGTTCGAGATGTCTGAAGCAAAAAGAATTTTATTAGTCTGTGGGATGGGTATGTCCAGTGGCTTTTTAGCAACCAGTGCAAGAAAAGCCGCAAAGAAACTAGGCGAAAACTATCAAATAGAAGCACGAAGTGAAACCGAAGTTTCTTCGTTTTTACCGTCAATTGACGGATTACTTATTGGGCCCCACTATTCACAAAAGCTAGAGTCATTTCAAAAACAGGCTCAGCCTTATCATGTTCCTGTTGAGATTATTCCGGAAAGTATTTATGGAATGATTGATGGCAAGGGCCTAGTCAAATTTATACAAAACAACTTATTTAAAGAATAGGAGGCATAAATTATGAATAATGTTATTGACTGGTTATCGAATAAAGCTGCTCCAACAATGAAAAAGTTTGTTAGCAGACCTTGGGTGGCAACTATTGCAGATTCGATGCAAAAAGTTATCCCGTTTATTTTAGCGGGATCACTAATCTTTCTTTACAATGTTTTTCGTTCGTATATACCAGCTCTCCCTGATTTATCTAATTTATCTAATTTTACCTTTGGAATGTTGGGAATTTTAGTCTCATACTTGATTGCTAGTGAAGCAATGGATAACTTGAAACACCCACAATATTCACAAATGGCGGGATTAACTGCTATAGTAGCATTTTTGATTTCAATTGATCCAAAAGTCAATTCTAAAGGTGTTTTTATGGCAGAGTTTAGTCGCTTTGGTGCAACTGGCCTACTGGTGGGAATGTTAACGGGCTTAATCGTTGCTATAATTTTTCACCTTTGGAGTAAATTACACCTTCTAGAAGGCTCAAGTGTTCCAGACTTCGTTGTTGGCTGGATTAATACAATTATTCCGATTTTAATTAATGTCTCTTTGTTCAGTGCCATCGTCTTTGTTGCTAAACTTGATCCATTCAAGTTGATTGACCTAATTTTTAGTCCGTTACAAAATTTTGGCCAAACGCTTCCTGGATTCATACTGCTAAGTTTAATTCCAACATTTTTATATACATTAGGAATTTCATCTTGGTCTTTTAATGCAGTGTCAACACCAATTTTCATGGCGGGAATAACTGCTAATATTGCTGCAGTTGCTGCTGGTAAGCCTGCAATGAATATTTCCACTAGTGAGGTAATGTTTACTACCGCTTTAATTACTATGGGCGGCATGGGAGCAACCTTAACATTAAATGTATTAATGTTGTTTGCAAAATCAACAAGACTTAAGGCAATAGGCAGAATCTGCATAGTTCCGTCAATTTTTAATATTAATGAACCTATTATGTTTTCCGCACCGGTTGTTATGACTCCGATTTTAATGATTCCAACATGGATTAATGCAATTACTGGTCCACTAATTGTCTGGATAGTAATGCGACTCCATTGGTTAAATATTCCATCTAAAATGATACAAATTGGTCAAATACCTGCTCCTTTTTCATCGGTTATGATTACTCAAGACTTAAGGGCTGTTCTTTGGTATGTTGTCCTGTTTATCGTTTATATACTGACTTGGTATCCTTTCTTTAGAGTTTATGATCGTCAGCTAGTAAATGAAGAAAAAAGTCAAGAAAGGTAGATGAAATATGGAAGAAAAAAATAAATCAGATGAATTAATATCAGCGGCAATGAAAATTATCATGTCCGCGGGGAATGCTAGAAATTTAGCCGATGAAGCTTTTGAATATGCTAAAAAACTCGATTTTAAGAATGCTAAGGCAAAAATGGAGACAGCAAATAAGGAATTAATACAGGCGCATAATGCGCAGACCAATATTATTCAAAGCGAAGCAAGGGGAGAAAAGTATGATTATTCTCCACTTTTTGCTCATGCTCAAGACACACTGATGACTATTTCTAGTGAGATAAATAGTGATAAAAAAATGGTAGATTTACTGAAAATTATTTTTTCAAGAAAGGAAAACTTGTAATGCTAAAAACTTTTCCAGATTCATTTATGTTCGGTGGTGCAATAGCTGCTAATCAGGCTGAAGGTGCTTACGATAAAAATGGTAAGGGATTAAGTACTGCTGATATTCAACCCTACTTGCCGGGTGTACCGAAGACTGACTTGCACTTTAATAACATGGATTCAAAAACGTTAAATGAGTACATAAATGGAGATTTTTATTATCCTAAACGTACCGGCGTTCACTTTTATGAGCGTTACCGTGAATATATAGATGCATTGGCAAAAATGCATTGCCAAACTCTTAGGTTATCAATAGCATGGACGCGAATTTTTCCTAATGGGGATGAAAATGAGCCTAATGAAAAGGGGCTAGAGTTTTATGATAATCTGTTTAACTATATGCATCAAAAGGGTGTTGAACCTATCGTAACAATTAATCATTATGAATTGCCACTGAATTTAGTTCAAAAGTATGGCGGTTGGTATAATCGTAAGCTCATAAAACTTTTTGTTGATTATAGTAAAGTAATACTAAATAGATATCATAAACAAGTAAAATATTGGATTGTTATTAATCAAATTAATCTAATTCATTTTGAAGCATTTGCATCTCTTGGAATTTTGAGTGATAAAGTTGAAAACTATCAGCAGGCTAAATATCAAGCCATTCATCACGAATTTGTTGCTTCAGCAATGGTAACGGAATACGCACATCAGATGTATCCAAACTTAAAAATGGGCGTAATGCTGGCGGATTCAATTACGGATGCAATGACTGCATCTCCTGAAGATACCTTGCTAACCTTCCAAAAAAATCGACTACAATACTATTTTGGCGATGTTCCAATTCGTGGTGAATATCCAAAATTCATTTTTAATTACTTTGAAGAAAACAATATTAAGCTTGATATTAAAGAGGACGATTTGAAAATAATTAAGAACAACACGTCTGATTTCTTATGCATAAGTTATTATTATTCAAATGTTACAGATGCTTCTAAGGATACTATGGATCCAGAAAAAGTTGAGAAGAATCCTTATACTAAGGCAAATGAATGGGGCTGGGGTATTAATCCAACTAACTTATATGTACGTATCTCAGCATACTGGGATCGTTACCACTTGCCAATGATGATTGGCGAAAATGGTTTTGGCTATAATGATGTTTTAACTGATGACAAGAAAATTCATGATACTTACCGAATTGACTATACAGCCAAACATTTGAAAGCATTATTAAAGGCTATTGAAGATGGTGCAGATGTTTTTGCGTATTGCTCATGGGCACCATTTGACATTATTAGTGCTGGAACAGCAGAAATGACTAAGCGCTACGGCTTCATATTTGTTGATTATGACGATTACGGCAAGGGCTCCGGCGAATTAATTTCGAAAGACTCATTTTACTGGTATCAAAAGGTAATTGATACACGTGGATCAGTTTTATTCGACCAGTAATCATGGTTTAGTTAGTAAAAAGGCATCTTCTTGCAGGGATGCCTTTTTACTATGCCTTCAGCTAACGAACTTTCTGATTGCTTTGAAATCTGAGTGTTTACAAGGAATAGCTACATTTTGTTTTGACGAAATCAATGACTGCTTGAAATGAACCAAAATTGACGACCTTACTTACTTCAGCTATCTTTTTTTCCGTATGCAGAGTGAGAACAATATTTTTAAGGTTACTCGGTTCAGACTGCTTTGGTAAGAAAAAGCCAGCCACTGTTTTGATAAATATACCGTCATTTAGTGTATTGATTAAAATGCTATTCTTTCGTATTGAACGCCTTACGTAAAACAGGATCTTGCTTAAATGTTTAGTTATTATCTGCATCTTTGCTTTGACAACTTTGTCAAAGTAAAGTGATTGCCCAAAAGTTGTGGCAGTGATTTAATGATTAATATGGTTAAATGGAGGATGTGTGATGAAAGTACTAGTTATTGGCGCACATGGTCAAATTGGCCAACATCTTGTTCAAATCTTACAAAAAAAAGATGATTGCCAAGTGATTGCCGGTTTGCGTTCAGCAAAACAACAAGAAGAATATCAAAAACAAAGTATTGCAACTGCTTTTGTTGATCTGACTAAACCACAGTCAGAGCTCGAGAAAGTAATGCAAGATATTGACGTGGTAGTATTTTCCGCTGGTTCTGGTGGCAAAACAGGTGCGGATGCAACAATGATGATTGACCTTGATGGTGCAGTAAAAGCAATTAATGCTGCCCAAAAAGCAAAAGTCAATCGATTCATTATGGTTAGCTCAATAAAGGCAAATGATCGTAGTTTCTGGTCAGATCATGTTCCGCCTAGAATGCCTGAAAATTATTATTATGCTGCGAAATACTATGCTGATCAGTGGCTTTTGCGGAGCTCGCTGGACTATACAATTATTCGTCCAGCTAGATTACTCAACGAGCCTGCTACTGGAAAAGTGCAACTAGCTGAACAGCTTACGCAGTCAATAGATATTTTGACAATTACGCGGACAGATGTAGCGCAAGTAATTGCTGATATTATCCAAAACTCCCAGTTACATCGTCGCGAATTTGATTTGGCTAATGGTAACGAACCAATTAAACGGGCAATTCAGCAGTTTGAATAAATAGTTATTCATAAGAAGAGCATGGTTTTGAAAAAACTATGCTCTTTTTTATGTCTACACTTGATTAAAAAATGCTTTAAATATTAAAAGTAAAGTATATAATTAAATATGACTTTTATGACTGACTCAAAGATAAATTATACGTCGTTTCGTTGTGGGGATGAAATTAGCGTTTTGTTATTGATGAGTGGAGACATAATGATAATTGAAACAAACAATTTATCAAAACAATATAAAAAGATGACATCCGCAAAGCTTTTTCACAAAACATATCAACAGTTTTATGCGGTCAAAAATGTTTCTTTAAAAATTAATTATGGCGATCGTGTTGGCCTAGTGGGATTGAATGGATCTGGCAAGTCGACCTTAATTAAGATGCTTTTGGGTATTTTGGAGCCAGACGCTGGAAATATAAAAACATTTGGTGTTAATCCATTAGAAAATCGGCAAAAGAATGCTCAGAAAATTGGTGTAGTTTTTGGACAAAGAAGTCAATTACGCTGGGATTTACCCGCGATGGATACATTTAAGTTAAATCAGGAAATCTATCAAGTAACTAACGATGATTTTCAAAAACGTCTAACCGAGTTGAGTGAAATGCTAGAAGCCGACGCTTTTTTAATGCAACCAGTGCGTACGCTTAGTCTCGGGCAACGAATGAAGGCTGAGTTTATTGCAGCACTGATTCATAACCCAGACTTGCTTATTTTAGATGAGCCAACGGTTGGGCTCGACGTTCTTAGCAAAAATAGTATTGTGCGCTTTTTAAAAACGTTAACGGACAAAACGATTATTTTCACATCGCATGATCTTAGTGAAGTAGAAGAAGTTTGCTCAAAAATAATGATCATGAGCAAAGGTGAGCTAGTTCTTAACAAAAATAGCTCCGAAATAACAAATTTAGCAGTACCGGCAATGATTACTTTTACCAGTAAGACTAGTAACTTAAAAGATGTACAGAAACAATGGCCAACTGCTGATCAGTTATCTACCGGTCAATATCGAATTAAACATATTGAGCCCAAAAAACTCAAGTCCATTTTGAGTAAAATTACGACCAATATATCGATTGACAGTATTGAAGTCAAAAGTGGTAAGTTAGAATATTTGCTTAACCACGTTTCAGCGGGTGGTGATTCCAATGAAGTATAGATTGACTTTAATGAAAATTGGCTTCAAAAAAGGCTTTGCTTCGGTGTATGCGCTGGTATTTTGGCTATTTTCAGCTTTAATTTCGCTAACAGTTCAGTATTTTTTATGGAAGGCCGTTTTGGTTGGGCGTTCAGAAGTAGTGTTTCGACAAACAATTAGCTATTTGGTTTTAATGCAATTATTGACGGTTTTATTTCCAAAAAGTAGTTATGATATTAACGATAAAGTGCGCTCTGGTGATATTGCAATCGACCTGCTAAAACCACTATCTATTTCAACTCAGCTATTGTGGGAAAATGTTGGCTATTCAATTGCTAAATTTGCGATTATTGGTGTTGTTGATCTAACAATATACATGTGGATACTCGATTTTAAGGTTTCCTTGATTATTGCAATAATGATGGCAATTACGATAATACTAGCTTACTTTTTGTATTTTGAATTAGAGCTGATTTTGGGTACAGTCACCTTTTATACTTATAGTATTTGGGGAATTTCAACTTTCAAAGAAGCAATATTGCTGGTTTTAGCTGGTAATACCTTTCCAGCTAATTTTTATCCTAGTACGCTTAGAACTTTGGCGTCATATTTGCCATTCCAATATTCGTTTGGTGCAGTTGGGATGTTGGTGCAAAACCCTTCAATATATTTATTTGCTAAAGTGGTAACTATACAAGTGATTTATATCTTGATTTTTTATGTAGTATTTAAGTTGCTATTCAAACATGCCGTTACTTCCACAGTTATTCAAGGAGGTTAACAACGATGAGATATTTAAAATTACTGGGAACCTATATAAAAGTCAATCTAAAATCACTGGCAGTATATGACATTGATTTTTACTTTGCAATCGCGGGAATGATAATTCAAAATATTCTTAATATCATTGCTTTGCGTTTTATATTTAATCTAGTTCCACGTATTGTTGGCTACAACTTTGCCCAGCTTCTTCTGACCTATGCACTCGCAACTTTGTCATTTTCTATCTTTAGGAGCTTCTTTATTAACGCGTTAAATATATCTGATTATATTAATAAAGGTTCATTTGACACGATTTTGATTAAACCGGTTAACCCCTTATTTCAATTAATAAATGAGCGAGTAGACGAAGACTCTTGGGGTGACTTACTGGTTTCGATACTGTTGTTAGTGCTAGTTGATGTTCAGTTACATAATCCGTGGTACATTACTGTGATGTTTATTTTTATTTCACTGTTTACGTCATTTATTTTCTTAGGATTAGCTGTTTTAGGCAACATTGTCTCGCTTCTATCTAATGGATTGTCTGACTTAGCGGAAACAACTTTCGACTTTTTTGAAATGAGTAAATATCCGCTATCGATTTTTTCAGAATCGCTCAAAATTATTTTGACATTTGTCTTGCCACTTGGTTGGGTTGCTTCAATTCCACAAGAAAAAATTGCACAAAAACATGAGT
Organism: Lactobacillus sp. C449L; assembly: GCF_059900815.1. Lineage (NCBI taxonomy): Bacteria > Bacillati > Bacillota > Bacilli > Lactobacillales > Lactobacillaceae > Lactobacillus > Lactobacillus sp. C449L. Next base: position 465,547 of record NZ_JBWXGA010000002.1, read on the forward strand.
GGTTGTGGCTGGTAATCATTCCGGCCGTTTGCATTTTGTTCTTCGTGTTGGTCTATCAAGTGTGGCGCATTTTCTTAAAAAAATATCAGAGTACAGGCAGCTAACATTGCAAAGAAAAAGAACCTTTAGTTTATACTAGAGGTTCTTTTGCTATGATTAGTATACGATGATTTTTTTAAATACGGAAATTAACGTGTTGCCAACCCTACTTTCTATGAAGTATAGTTTTTAATGTAAAATGATTAGATTTTATCCATACTCTGGCAAACTCAATAATGCTATTGTTACTTAAGTGGACCAGTTGCTCTTGATAAAGTATTGGAGAACCTTCTTTAATGCTGAAATAATTCGAGACCTCAGAATTAGCGCCAACCGCGGAGTACTTTGTTTCACTATATTCGACAGTTTCCTTCGAATATCTTTCGATTATTGAGAACAGACTTTCTTTAAAAAAATCAGCTGTTTCAATGTGAGGAGCATTAGCTACGTTAATATTGTTTTCAATCAGCATGATATTCTCCCCCTCAACTTCTCGAAGTCTTCGTAAACAAAGGTATTTGTCATTAACGCTAATTCCCAGTTTGTCTGCAATTTTTTTACTTGTTTTTTGGTGAACTTTTGCCAATAAAATTTTATTAGAATAAGCCAAGTGATGTGCTTGAAAGTATTCTGCAAAAGAGTACAATCCTGTCTCTAAAGGAATTTCAATGTCTGCTTGAACGAAAGTTCCTAACCCCTGTCTTTGAACGAGATAGCCCTTTTTTTGCAAGTTAGAAATTGCACGCTTCAAAGTCCCTCTACTAACGCCAAATTCTTTCATAAGTTCTGGCTCAGTTGGAATTTTCTTCCCCTTAGGCCACGTTTTATTAAGAATATTTTTCTTAATAAGGGCTTCAACTTAAGTATTCAAACAAAAAATGTATTTTATCACAAACATCCCTTTCGACAGGAGGAAAGTCGTTCGACTGGTGGATTAATGATATCTTGAATGCTAGGGATTATAGTAAGGAACAAAGATTTTCTAAGGAAAGAATAACAAATAACAAAGTGTTGTTTTTACCGTATCTATCTGGAGAAAAGTACATATATAAAAATCCTGATATCTCTGGAGTATTTTATAATTTAAATATAAATAACGATAGACTTGACCTCAACTTAGCAGTATTAGAGGGTGTTGTATTTGCTTTAAAGTCTCTATATTTAGCATCTAGTAATAGCAAACAAAAACTAGATAATTTGATTCTGTTAGGAGGAGGCTCAAAGAGTGATGCATGGACAAAAATAGTTGCCAACATATTTGAAACTACAGTAATTAGATTTTTGAGTTCAATTGAAGCTGTGACTGGAGCTGCAATTCTTGGATTACTTGCACTAAATGAAAACATTACCGTACGTAGTAATTTTGAGCAAAAAATAAAACCGGATCAAAAGTTTATAAAGCATTATCAAAAAAAATATAATTACTTTTGCTCTATGTCAGACAAAATTAACGAGTTGTCGACTTGTTAATTGAAGATATAGTCAAAAGATAAAACCTAAAGTTGACTATATGTAATAAAAGACGTCACAGGGATAGAGAATATTTTAAAAAACTAAGGACTAATTTTCGATATTTTGAGAAAATAGTCCTTTTGTTTTGATAAAAACATCAGTTTTTTCTTTAGCTATTTGAACGGCTGCTTGATGAATTACCTGTACACTATTAATAACAAAAGGAAAACCAACGTATGGCAATAACTGTATTGTTGACCACACCAGCTCACTTTCAGTATTACCCGCCTTTAAGCTACCTCGGGCATGGGCTTTAATCTGAAAGTCAACATTTAGCGCGATAAGTGCTAACAACTCATAGCGTTCACGGTCACGCACATCTAAAGCCTGGCGATTGTAGTAATCGTTAAAGAAATGTTCTGTTAAAGCTTGAGGAACAAACTTGTTGGCGCTATCTGGCAAATCTTTTAGTAAATTTTTGATTTCAGTGCCGTAAAGCTGCTTTTGTACGTCAGCGCCAAAGTCTGGATCCGGATTAACCTCAATTATTGGAACATTAATTTGGAGTTGCGTAAAAGTCACCTGAACAAGCTTTAAAGCTTGTTCAACTTTCAAAATTCCGATAATTGGTACAAGCTGGTAAATTGTTTCTAAAATAACTTCTGGTTTAACTTGGCTGTTCAGAGCAGCTTCAACTTGGTTAGGGATTTCTGCACTAATTCCTTGAGTAACACTGGCAATAAGTGGAATTAATAGCCGGTCTTTTTGCAGATGTTCGGAGCAGTGATTATTCACATCGGTAACATATGGCGTAACTAATTTTTTAAATTCATTTTCAATTGATTTGTTCACATTTAATTCTCCTTGTATTAATTTAGATTCTAAGTTGATTTACCAGTAATGTATAATGCTTATTTTACATAAATAGTAATTACTTTTTGGTATCAAAAGCCTGAGCAAAATAAACTTAAAACAGAAAAATGCTTGGCCTAAAGAAACGATTCCTTTAGTAGCTTTAAAAATAATTCTGCGACAGGAGACAAGTTGATTTCGTGTTTCCAAACTACTCTTATTGACTGTTGCACCTCGGGCACCAATTTTTTAAAAACAACATCTGAGCCAGGTGAGGTATTAACTAAATTTTCTAGAGTCAACATTAAGGCAGCATTGTTTTTGACCATTAAGGTGCCATTAAAGTTTAAATTATAAGTACCAATAAAGTTTACTTTTTCACTGTAATTACCTAGCCAATTCTGAAAAGTTTGAAAATTAGCTGCTTGCTGTGAATTCAAAACAGAGCGTCCAACTAAATCCTGAGGATTAATTGTCGCTTTTTTCACTAGAGGATCACGTGCATTCATTAGCACACCCCATGCATCTTTTTCGGGTAAAGTTAATGAAGCATAGTTAGGTAATGGTGCATCGCCAATGATAACGGCAAAATCAACAGTGCCGTTATTCAGCTTACGTTCAGCGTAACTATAATCACCACTTAATAGATGGATTTTAACGGTTGGGTGCGCTTTGATAATCGTACTCACAATGTTCATAATACGCTGCATACCGATACTTTCACCCGCGGCTATAGTTAAATCGCCACTAATAAAAGATGAAGACTTTATATTGTTTTTAGTTTTAGCCGATAAAGCCAAAATTTCTTTGGCCTGTTCTAGTAAGTATTGCCCAGCAGGGGTTAGTGTTAAATGTCTTGATTTACGGGTAAATAGTTTAATGCCCAGTTCAGTTTCTAAATCAGCGATCTGCCTAGATAAAGCAGGCTGAGAAATCAGTAATTTTTGTGCAGCACGGGTCATGTTCCCTTCTTGAGCGACTGCGACAAAATAATTTAAAACTCTTAATTCCATAGATTGCCTACCTCTAAAAATAAAGTCTTGTTTACTTCATAATAAGACTATGCATTTTACTTATCTTAACCAATCATTAATAAGTATTTCACATAGAACAGTAACACGTCTACAATTTAAATAAAATATAGAAAGGAAATGTACCATGAGCAAGTGGCCCCAAGCAGAACTAGCTGATTTTGCCAAGAACGAAACAATAAAAATTGAGCCGTTTTACGATGACCGGCAAACTCATCAGACGCCAGTCACAATTTGGTTTATAACAGTTGATCAGGACATTTACATTCGGGCGTATAGTGGTGGTAATTCAAAATGGTACCAAGCAGCTATTAAACAAGGAGCTGGCAAAATTACGGCTGGTAAAAAAGTTTATGATGTTAACTTTTCAGCAGTTAAAAACACATCTGAAACTGACTTATTAATCAATCAACTGTATTCAAAAAAATATGCTGGTCAAAGTCCGTTAGCTGGGATGATATCACCTAAGGCAGCTAACGCAACCATTTTAATTACACCAAAAGCAGTTTGAGTAAATTATCTAAGAGTTTGAGAGTACCTATTAACTAACTTTGATAGGTACTTTTAGCTTATTTATTAATCGCACTAAATCTTTGGTCATTTTTTAGAAGTTAAGAGGTAAAAATGAAGATAGCAGAAGTTGCGGCAAAAGTGGGTTTAACTGCAGGCACGTTAAGGTACTACGAAAAGATTGGGTTAATCCCACCAATAAAAAGAAAGGATGGTATTAGGATCTACACTGAAAATGACCTTAGCTGGATTAATTTTATTAAATGCATGCGCCAAGTCAGAGTTCCTGTAAGTGATTTGCTAGAATATACTCACTTATTACAGCTGGGAACAGATACTAGAAAAGCTCGACGCGGTATTCTCGTGAATGAACTCAAAAAGCTTGAAGCAGAAGAACGAAATCTACTTGAGACCATTGTAAGATTAAAGAACAAGATTAGCCTGTATGATCAAGGCAAAATCAAGTAGTCTCACTTTTCCCACAAAAATTTGACTATTGTCTGTGCTACTTGCTCATTTTCATGCAGTTTACTGTGCTGGGCATTTTTACCGCGAAATTCATGTTCTTGATATGAACTTGCTCTACGACTGACTAAATAGCGGTAAGAGCGAGAAGAGTTATTGTCAACTGAACCATCGGTTCCATGCTCATAATTGCCATAAATATTTAGAACTTGGGCATTTTTGGGGAAAGTAGTTCTTAATGGTAAGAGACATTTATAGCCAATATCCATTTTTTTAGGCTTACCATTTTTATTCAAAATTGTGTGTTTAGGAGCACCAGCTTCGCCAAGAAAACCGTTATAATGCCCGGCGATTGAAACTAGTTTATTTAAACGAGGCAGTTTGTCATTTTGCGCGTTCTTCTTTAAGTAGTATGCAATTTGTAAGTTACCAAATGAATGTCCGACGAAATTGACACTATTGAAACGATATTTTTTCTGTAATGCAGTAATAACGTCTTTTACGTAATCGCTGCTTTTGCTTAATACCTTGACTTGATTGGTTTCACCGGGAAAGGAACTTTTATTGTTTAACAAATTAACTTCAATAACTGGATTAACCGCGTTTGGTTTGATTTCGCCACTGAAGCTAACTTTACCTTCTGAACTGACATCGGCGCGCATAACTGAATTAGTTGCGCCATGTAAGCGGGCATAATTGACCATGCTTTCTTCGGCATGATAACTACTGCCCCAACCGTGAACAAAGATAGTAGGTGTTGCAATTTTAGTAGCCGGACTATTGTTTTGACTAGATTTATTTAGAAAAAGTCCCCAACAACCTAATAATGCAATTATGGCTACTAAACCACTCAAGATTATTTTACTTTTTTTGGTCATTTTTAATCCTTAATAGACTAGTAGTGTGTTTAAAGAGCGTTAATATCGTCAATAATCTGATTGACGGTTATATGATTTTCTTGATAAATTTGTTCAACTGGGATTTGATCAGTATATACGCGATTTTGGCCATAGTTAAGTACTTTGACATTGCACTTACCCAAGTAAGAAGCTACTTTTTGCCCAAAGCCTCCGTCCAGCGAGTTATCTTCTAAAGTGATAATCGTATCGTGGTTGGCTGCTAGCTTGTCCAAAGCTTGCGTATCTAAAATATTCGCGGAAACAGGATTAACTAGTGTTGCACCTAGCTTATCTGCAACTTGTTTGCCCAGTTCGTAGAAATCACCCAGTGCAAGGATAGCCACATTTTTGCCAAGCTTAATTTGATATTGAATGTTGTCATAATCTAGAGCATTAGAATGAGAGGTACCTAGCGGAACATTAGTTGGTAATTTGATTGCAACCGGGTGCTTTTGTTGTTTAATTGCCCATTCAAGCATAGCTTTTTCTTCGGCTAAAGTGGTTGGTGCTAAGTAGACCCAATTAGGCAAGTTTGAAACCATCACTTGATCAAAAATACCGAGGTGGGTTTTGGAGCTGTTTGAAATGCGACCGCCAGCAATTAGCATAACGACAGGTAAATTATTAGCGGCAACATCATGGGATAATTGGTCAAAAGCACGTTGCAAGAAGGTGGAGCTTTCCATTAAGACGGGAATACCACCTTCTTTAGCAAAACCAGCAGCAAAAGCAACTGACTCTTGCTCAGCAATACCGACATCAGTGTAGTTATCCGGGTAGTCTTGTTTGAATTGATCAAGGCCAAAGGAACCAGGAATCGCGGCGTTAATCGCCATTATTTTACTACCAGTAGCAATCTTTTCCGTGATTACATCAAGTGCTGTGGAGACTGGAGTTGGCTTATTGACACTTTCTTGCTTGGGCTGATCACTTTCTAAGTAAAATGGTGTTACCCAGTGGTGCGCTTCTTCCTCGCGAATAGCCGGCTCATAGCCTTTACCTTTGAGAGTATTAATGTGTAAAAGAACAGGGTGGTCAATATCTTTAACTGCTTTAAATGCATCAATCATATCCTGAAGATTGTTACCATCAGCAACATAGCGATAATCAAAGCCCATTGCCGTAAATGGGTTTTCCGCGGTTTTGCCGTTTGAATCACGCAATTTTTGCAAAGCCGTAACCAGGCCACCAACGTTTTTGTCAATTGACCACTGATTATCATTGACGACCACAACTAAATTGTGCTTTTCGATTGCGGCATTATTAAGCCCTTCATAGGCAAGTCCACCGGTTAGTGAGCCATCACCAATTAAGGCCATGATATTTTCGCGATCACCTAATAGATCACGTGCTTTCGCCATACCGGTTGCTAGAGCAATCGAGGTGGAAGTGTGACCAATGGAATAATAATCATAAGGACTTTCGTCAGGGTTGGTGTATGGCGTGACGTCCTCATAGTGGTCAGGATCAAGCCAAGCCTGAGCGCGGCCCGTCAACATTTTATGCGGGTAAGTTTGATGGGAAACATCCCAGACAATTTTGTCTTTTGGCGCATCAAAAACAAAGTGATAAGCAATGGTAGCTTCAACAATTCCTAAATCGGGACCGAGATGGCCACCTTCGGCCGCGTCTTTTTCTAAAATTAAAGTGCGAATTTCGGTCGCTAATTTTTCCATTTCCGGAATGCGTAATTTTTTGAGGTCTTGTGGTCCAGTAATTTTGTTTAATAAATAATCTTCGTGTTTGTTCATATAAGTTGATTCCTCACAATTTTTTATCAAGTCTCTTTTAAAAAATTGTAATACTTATAGCTAGGTTTAAGTCAAGAGAGAAATCAAGTTATAATTAATTTAAAGTCATTAGCTAAAATACAATATAGAAAGATTCAATATGACGATCGGCAAATTATTAAAACAGTTTAGAATTGAAAATGCTAAAACCCAAAAGGAATGGGTGTCTGGCATAGTCAGTCCCTCTTATTATTCAAAAGTTGAAAAAGATAAACATCGAATTGCAGCCGATGATTTGCTGGCGATTTTACGAGCAAATAAGGTTGATTTATGGCAGTTTTTCAGTAGGCTAAATCAAGCTGATGAGATGCAACAAAGTGAGACTGACACTCTCGGTCATCTGGTTAATCAAGCATATTATAAAAATAGCCCGGAAATGTTGAAGGAAATTCGTCAAGTAGTTGAAAACAATGATTTCAATGATAAAGAGAACATTCTTCTGTATATCGATGCAACAATCGCAAAGGCTCAAAATGATCTAAAAAATTTTAGTAAAGAAAAAAGTGCAAAATTAAAAGAGCTGTTTTTTAACACTACTGAATTTGATGAAATGAAGCTGCGTTTGTATATTAATGTGATGTCAATATATGATCTTGATGCCAACATCATGATTGGCCAAAAAATCATTGCTAAACTAGGAACATCGACAAATATTCATCATCAAGAGGAACTGCTTAGTATGATTGGAAATATTTTGATTGATTGCGTTGAACAAGAAAGGTATGAAGATACTGCGTTTTTTACTAAAGCTGCTGATAAAATAGTTACGAGTCCACTACTATTTTTCTACAAAAATATGATAGTTATACTTGAAAACATGATTAATTATCATTTTGATCACCAAGACATATATTTAGAAAATGCAAAATGGGGCATTAAAAACTTTTCCTTTTTAGGGATGCCGGAATACGGTTCAGAACTGACGAAGTTTTTCAATGAATACTGCGAACAGTGAAGGTAGATAATAAAGAACATAATGTTGAAAATATAAAAGGCAACAGCAAGCTCATTCTTTTGTTACTAAAAGCCAGCTGATGTTCGTGCTATGATAGTTTTAAAAGAAAAAAGCTATCAAGGGAGTGTTTTTGATGAAAATAGGTTTTATTGGAACTGGCGTAATGGGTAATGCGATTTGTTTGAACCTGCTAAAGGCTGGTCATCAATTGTGGGTATATAACCGAACTAAAAGCAAAACTGATAATCTAGTTCAACAAGGGGCAATTTGGTGTGAGACTCCAAAAGCAGTTGCTGAGCAAGTTGAGGCGATTTTTTCCATTGTTGGTTTTCCTAAAGACGTTGAGCAGGTTTACTTTGGCGAAAATGGAGTTTTCTCGGCAGAGGTTAAGGGTAAATATCTAGTCGATATGACTACATCTAAACCGGCACTTGCGCAGAAAATTTTCGCTGAAGGTGAAAAGGTGGGTGCTAAAGTTTTGGATGCTCCCGTTTCTGGTGGCGATTTAGGTGCTAAAAATGGCACTTTGACCATCATGGTCGGCGGCGATGAAGCAGCATATAACGATCTAGAGCCCGTTTTTAATGATTTTGGCAAGAGTGTACACTATTTTGGCTCGGCTGGATCTGGTCAAAACACCAAAATGGCTAATCAAATTATGATTGCTGGTACAATGACGGGGCTGTGCGAGATGCTGGTTTATGCCAAAAAAGCCGATCTGAATCTTGAAGCAGTTCTTGAAACTATCGGTGCTGGTAGTGCGGCTAACTGGAGTTTAAGTAATTACGGCCCGCGTATTTTAAAGGGAGATTATACTCCTGGCTTTTTTAGTAAGCACTTTTTAAAGGACTTGCGGATTGCTTTAGATACTGCCAAAGAAATGAACATCAAATTGCCAGCAACTGAACAAGCTAAAAAATTATATGAAATTTTAGTCGATGATAAAAATCTGGGTGATTTTGGTACACAGGGCTTAATCAAGCTTTGGTGGAAGTAGCATTGTTACTAAGTTAAAGGGAAAAATATGAAAAATTTGCGAGTAGTTAAAACTCTATCTGTCATTTTAGAACTTTGGGGCATTTACCGCGGCTTAGGTTGGTTTTTTAGTGAAGTTGGTGCGTTCGGACCAGCTACCACTCCAGAGCCAGCAGATCGAGTATATCCGATTACCTACATTGCTGGAGGAATATTAATGATTGCCGTGTGTATATTACATGCGATTGAAATATTCACTAAGCATAATGTCAAATTTTTTATGACGATTTGTTGTAGTGCACTGGTTTATAACCAAATCGTTGATCATATTTTGTTAATCGCTATCTACGATGATGAAGTCCCACGAATGATAAAAACTCTGGTTGCTCTAGCAGCGATGATACTTTTAGTTTATTTTAAAGACAAGATATTAGAAAACTAGTTTTGATAAGTCGGCATAAAAAAGCTGCAACATATTTTTTAAAATACATTACAGTTTTAAATCATTTGGTTAGAGTTATTGATAAGCGTTAGACCAGTTAATAGTCTAATGCTTTTATTTTGCTAGCAAAACTATTGTTTACTTTTAACTTCTGCCACGCCCTCTAAGACGTTCGCATAGCGAGCTAGAGTAAACAAGTAGTCGGACAAGCGGTTAATATATTTCAGACAAGCTGGAGCTAGTTTTTGTTCTTCAGCATTTAGTTTGGCCATTGAACGCTCTGCCCGTCTAGCAATTGTTCGAGCATAATGCAAATGAGTCGCAGATAGACAACCACCAGGTAAAATAAAATGAGTTGTTTTAGGAATTTGCTGATTGAGTTCATCAATTTGCTGTTCAAGGAATTCTACTTTTTCAGTGGTGATCTGCTCATGCCGTTTAACGACGATATCACTTTCGAGCTCGTATAAATCACGTTGTAAATTTTCTAGCGGATCGTGCAATTTTTGGCATTTCTCTGACAGACTTGCAATTACTACACCTAAATATGAATCAAGTTCGTCGATATCGCCAACAGCAACAATTTGCAAATCATATTTGGGAACCATTTTTCCGGTAACCTGTTTGGTAAAACCCTGATCTCCAACTTTGGTATAAATTTTTATCGTCATGATAGCCTCTTTTTATAGTGATCAAGTGCAATATTGAGTGGTTTGTACAAAATTGGATAAAAAATCAAATTGCCGATAGCGTGGTATGTATCAAAAGTCAAACTCCCCGCCAGATAGGCTAAAAAGGCTGGTATACCACCAAAAATAGTCATTCCAAAATCTACAATGAAGCCGTACTCCCAACCTAAGAAAGTGGCGAGAATCAGTTGCAAAGTTAAATGCTTTTTCAGGGGGGTAAATTTTGCCAGTAGCGACACCGTCAGCATACATCCGCCGAATGCTAAAATTTGTGAAACGGTCCAGATACCAAACCCTAAGTAAATATTGGAAACAACCATGGTCAAAATAGCTAAAGCAAAGCCAAAGCCTAGTCCGATATTTAGGGTAACAATCATTAAGATGTCGGTAACGGGTTGAACATTGGGTACCGGAATAATCTTGAAAATCCTTAAAGCCACGCACATTGCTGTTAAAATTGCTAAAAGAGCTATTTTTTTAGTCGAATCGTGCATGACATTATTAGTCGATCTTGGCTAAAGTAAATTTAATCTTGTCCTTATTAGCTAATTTTTGCTCTGCGGCACCCTTGTTAGCAAACTTGCCGTTAATAGTGTAAGTCCAGTAAATGTTCTTTTCCTTGTCTTGACTCTTGCCATCAATTGAGGTAATAAAGCCATCAGTGCTCTTTACTTTCCAAAGTTTCTTAAGACCCTTCATAACAGTTGAGTTTTTGGGTAATTTAACCGTCTTTGTCTTAGCGTTTTTGTTATTAACGTTGAGCGTGTATGACACCTTGATTTTGCTGGCAGCATTAACTGTTTCAGCATTTTGGGTACTTTCATAACCAGCAAACGTGAAAGTGAAAATAGTGGCGATTCCCGCAATAATTGATAATTTGTTCTTTTTCATGATAAAAACTCCTTGATTTAATTTCTTTTTCTAAATTTAACTACTTAACTGGACAAGCACCAGATTCACAATCAGTTTGCTCAACTAGCTCCATGCCTTTTTGATCATCATTTAGTTCAGCAAAAACTGTGGCAACATCACCAGTAATTTTGTTTTTTCTTTCTTCATATGTTTTCTTGTCGATTGGTTCTTTTGGTGCTTGCTCTAATGAACCACCGTAATAAGGAAGCAGGGATGTAGACTTAATAACGTGCCGATATTGTTTGAACAATGAAGTAATTTTTTCGCCTTCATCACTTTGGAAAGTAACCGTACAGCTAACCGCATTATCAGACCAATATGTTTGCAAGAAAGCCTGTGTCGCAAATTGTTCTTCAATCGAAACAGTTCCTGCTGAAGCAAAGCTTTCACTATCAGCGTGCGCAGCCCGCAGCGGGAATTCAACACAGATGGTATTTGGTGTATAGATGTCGGGCTCTGAGTAATATCCGCAAGCATCAAGTGCTTCAAGCAATGGGTCGGAAGCTTGGAAACGAATCCGCTGGATTAGGTAGCCAGCATAATGGAAGTGCATACCTTCAGAAGCTCCAGCTAATTTAGCCACCGTACCAGAAGGTTTAACTGTGGTGTGCTTGATCGATGGATTACAATGCAGTTCTTTACTATATTCTTCATCAGCGTCAACAACAGCTTGGTAAGCGTCAGAGACCATCTTAATGCCCTTAGGGTCATAAATAGGAATCTTAATCTTCTCACCGGTTTCTTCATCAACGCTGTCTTTAAAGCCAGTTACCACTCTGTGGCCAAGATCATTTAGTAGCCAGTCTTGGATACCAGACATTGACACCCCGATGCGCCGATTCTTTTGGATGATTTCACGCGAAATTTCCCAGTCATATTCACTAAAGGTTACCCGTTTAGTGTAACGAGCTGCCAAAGCAAAAGCTTCTTTTAAGTCCCAACCATGTTGTTCAGCAATATATGGAAAAACTTCAAACAAGTTGCATGGCTCGCCATTAGCTAGAGAAATCTCACCACAAGGATTAGTTCCTTCAACTTCGCCATCAATATCCTTTTGATAACCGTCAATCATTCGACCGTAATTGCGTGACAAATCAAGGTTAACAATACCAGGTTCACCATTTTCCCGGATACCATTAGCAATTGGTTCATAGTCAGTAAATTCGGAGTCAATTGCTACACTATTATTTGATGCCCAACGGTGATCATATAGTTTTTCTTTATCTTGCTTCATCGTAATGAAACCCTGATCGTCATTAGAACCAAGGGCCAGCTCTGCAGAACGTCTAACATTACCTGCAACAACGGTCTTACCAATTAAGTTGCAAATGTCAGTGCCATCAACTGAAGTCATGTACTCGTCTACGCGGTCATTGATAATCTGGTTGATTTCAAAGAACATTTCAACCAGTGGCATAGGACCTGAAGCAGTTCCACCAAAGCCATGAATTTTTGCTCCATAGGGACGGATGCTACTGATGTCCAACACTAATTTAGTTTTATTTTCTGGGTTCGTTTGGTTGAAGTGCATGTCGATGAGACGCGCATTAGCTAGAACCCAGCCCTCACGTGTGTCTGGCAATTTGTAGTAAACATAATCGTTATTATCTCTATTTTGCGCAGCCCAAGTAGTTTTATCGCTTGCTCCAAGTTTAACGGAAGCATCGTAAGAGTCACTCTTTTTATCGATAATAACAGTCAAGTCAACTTTATTATCAACTTTAGGAATTTGCTTAATATTATCCTGAACGACGGAAAAGCCAACGCCGCCGCCCTTCATGAGTTGGTCGAAAAGGAATGAAAAAGGCATGGAAACAGCTGCTTGTTCGTTGTCTAAATAGCTCGGAACGATATGACTGTTACCGTATTTTTGCGGTCTAATAGCGATAAACCAGCAATTGTTCAAAGAATCTCCGTTTCTTCTCTGGTAGTCGGTACCAGAAACCCAAAGATTTCTTCCAGATGGAGTTGCAGCGAGACCGTAAATCATTTTGTATAACCTTTGGGCCTCTGTAGTTAAGTCCTCGACCACTTCTTCAGACGGAGAATCTGCCAAACGGGGGTCAAGGTTAATATTACCTTCGACAACACGCTTGACGGTTTCATCCCATTCTTCAGAACGGTTTTCTTCAGGAAGCCAACGGGCGTAGGTTCTCTTATATGTAACCCAACCTAGTTCTCCCCAGTGAGGAGAAACATTTTGTTTCACTTGATCAATATATGCCTGATCTAGGCTAATTCTTGTATTTTCCATGTACAAAGTTACTCCTAAAAACTCACATTTGTTTCACACATACATCATGTATGGGTCTAAGAAAAACTATACCACAATATCTTGTATTTACTAGTATTAAATGCTACCAGAAAACCGAACGAAAATCGTAACTAAAAGTGGCAGTAAGATTAACTCGGCAAAAAAAATATTTAGAAATTTTTGTATAGAATTTAAGTATGCAAAAAGCACAGCTAACGTTTTATATTGTTAGCTGTACTTCATTAATATATTATTTAACTATAATTAAGAACTAAGTAAAGCAAAGGCGATTAAAAGCACTCCGCCTAAAATAATGAACGGAATAAGCAGGTGAACAAAAAAGATCAAGGTCAACCCACATGCAAGTAAAAAGAATACTATTTTTGCGGCGCCAATTCCTAATTTAACAAATGCCCAGATAAGAAAGAAAATTAACAAAAGTGAAAGCACGTATAGTCCCCCTTTGCTCATCATATTATTGCATAACATTATATTACTCTCGTAAAGCAATAAATAGTAGCTTAGCGTAAATTTAATAAAAAGAAGATATATATCGCTTACAAAAATACTGGTATAATAATTTTCCAGACTAAAAATACGCATTATTTCCTTTAGGAAAAATTGGAAAGGAAGAAATTGCTTGCGCTTCAAACAAATTATATTTGATGTTGATGATACACTAATCGATTTTGCTGATACTGAAAATTTTGCACTTCGAAGCCTGTTTAAGTCTCGTCAATGGCCGCTTACAGATGAATTGCAACGACGTTATCATTCTTATAATCAAGGACTTTGGCGGCAGCTAGAATGTGGTGAGTTAACCTACGACCAACTAAGTGAAATGGTTTTTCACGACTTTATCAAAGAAAATTTGAATATAGAAGTTGATGGCTTGGCCGTTATGGACGAGTACCGTTCTTATTTTGGACAGGCATACAAATTATTGCCTGGAGTTGAAGACACGTTGCGTTTTGCTAAAAAGCAAAATTATCAATTAACCATCCTGAGTAATGGCGAAGCTTTTATGCAGCGACATCGGCTTAAACTTGCCGGTATTGAAACTTATTTTGATGTAATTGTCACTTCCGAGGAGGCGGGATATTCGAAGCCAGATACGGGCATTTTTGATTACTTTTTTAGCCGTGCTCATTTCGGTCCAGAAGATACAATCTTTTTTGGTGATGGTTTACAATCAGATATTTTAGGGGCAGAAAACTATGGTTTTGCCAGTATTTGGTATAATCACCGGCATCGCAAAAATAACATGAACTTACATCCATTGTATGAAGTAACCACTTATCCACAGTTTGTAGCACTCTTAAAAAATAATCTTTAAGTTAAAGTCAAGTTTGTTAAAAAAATAACTTAAGGACCTTAAAATTGGTTATAATTAAGTATAAGGGGTGAAATTATGACTATTAATATTTGTTCTTTAAATGACACCTATGAATTAAATAACGGTGTCAAAATACCAGCTATTGGTTTGGGTACTTGGCAGACACCGGACGGCGAAATTGCTCGCAATGCGGTTAGAGATGCGATAAATTTAGGCTATCAGTTGATTGACACTGCGGCCGCATATGGTAACGAAAAAAGTGTTGGTCAAGGTATTAAAGATAGTAATGTAAACCGTTATGATTTGTTTATTACAACTAAATTATGGAATGATCACCATGGCTATAAGCAAACTTTGTCGGCAATTGACGAGAGCCTTGAGAAGTTAAGCATAGACTATCTTGATTTGTATTTGATACATTGGCCTAATCCAATTGGTATTCGTGACCGCTGGGCTGAATTAAATGCTGAAAGCTGGCGGGCCATGGAAGATGCCGTGAAAGCTGGCAAAATTCGAGCTATTGGTGTATCAAACTTTAGACGAGAGCATTTGGATGAATTACTTAAAACCGCTTCTGTAACTCCTGCTGTTAATCAGATTTATCTTAATCCAAGTGATATGCAAGAAGATGTTGTTTCCTACAATAATGAACTTGGTATTTTAAGTGAGGCTTATAGTCCACTTGCCAGGGGCGGCTTATTTAATAATGAAGTAGTTAATGAAGTAGCTAAGCATTATGGTAAAAGCCCGGCGCAAATTTTATTACGGTGGTCTTTGCAGCATCAATTTGTGCCACTACCAAAATCAGTTCATGTTGAGAGAATGAAGACAAATGCGGACATTTTTGACTTTGTGATCAGCTCTGCTGACATGGCAAAACTTGATAGCTTGCATGGAGTAGCAGAAGTTGCAACTGATCCAGATAAGACAGATTTTTAGTTCAGCAGAACAGCTAAAGGTGATATCTAATGAAAATAGGATTTATTGGTGCTGGTAAAATCGGTAAGGCGATTATACAAGGCCTACTGCAAGGAAACATAGCTAATCATGACATTTATGTTTTTGATGGCGGACATAAGACTGCGCAAAAAGCTGCGGCCGAATTAGATTTGAACTTAGTTAACGACTACGCCGACTTCAACGCTTGCCAAGCTGTAATAGTTGCTGTTGGTGGCCCCGCAATTAAGACTATTTTCAAAGAGCTTGGACAAAAATATCATGGTATTGTAATGTCAACCGGTGGCGGTGATTTAGAGCAAGTGAATGCGGAACTGCCAGTCGATTCTTCGTTTGTTAAGATTGTTCCGAATACACCAGTTCAAATTGGTGAAGGAATTACGGCGATTAGTTTTGCAAATGGCGAAAATCAGGCGGTAATTGATACGGTTAAAAGTATTTTTGCTCGAATGGGTGACGTCTATGTCGTACCTGCTGACAAGCTGGGAATTTATGGCACTGTTGCTGGTTGTACTCCAGCATATGTCGACTTGCTGATTGAAGCACTAAGTGATGCAGCGGTCCAAAACGGGGTAAAAAGAGCCGAGTCGTATGCAATTATTGAAAAAATGCTTTTGGGAACAGCTAAGTTGGCTATAAAGAGTAAAAAACTTCCCGAAGAGTTAAAAGATGAAGTGACCACACCTGGTGGATCAACCATAAGGGGCGTGGTTAAGTTAGAAGAAGCAGGCTTCAGAAATGCGCTAATTCAAGCAGTAAATGCATCGGCGAACTAAGAAGAATAACTAAAAAAGCAATAGTTTTGCATGTATGGAACAATTGCTTTTAATTTTAGAAAACGTAAAAAGGTATCGAGTAAGTAGCTCGATACCTTTTTTTAAGTCAAATCATTAAATGTGTTTAAGAAGGGAAGTAAAGTTAATAAACTTAGAATTCCTTGTCTAAATCAACGGGAGCGTCAGGCTTTTCACCATTAATCATCTTCAAGTTGTCATCAAATGAGTTAATAACCATGTTCCGAACAGCGTGTGTGGTGTAGAAAGCAGTGTGAGGGGTTACCAGAACATTTGGACGAGCAATTAAGTCGGCTAAACGCTTGTCAGGAAGTTCTTTGTTGCTGAAGTCTTCATTAAAGACTCCAACTTCGCCTTCGTAAGTATCCATTACAAAGCCAAATAGTTTACCAGAGTCAAGACCACGGATAACAGCGTCAGTGTCAACAAGTGGACCACGAGAAACGTTAACAATAACTGCGCCATCTTTCATTTTACTGATTGATTCGTCATTAATCATGTGGATGTTTTCAGGAACATCAGGAACATGAAGTGAAATTACGTCAGCTTGAGCGTAGAGCTCCTCTAGAGTGTCAACGTAGTAGCCTTTGTTTTTAAGAATTGGGTTTTGGAAAATATCATAAGCAATAACTTTAGCACCGAAGCCTTCCATTATTCTCATAAATACTTGACCAATATGACCAGTACCGATAACACCAACAGTTTGGTCGCGAACTTCTCGGCCAATTGTAGGAGCCCAGCGGAAATCATGCTTAGCAAGCTTTTCGTCCATTGCCTTATCTTGACGCAAAACTCGAGCAGCTTGAATAGCGGCGTGCTCAGCAATAGCGTCAGGTGAATAAACCGGAACATTAGTTAACTTAAAGCCAAGTTCTTTAGCTTTCTTTAAGTCGATGTTGTCAATACCAACGTTACGGATTGACCAGTTGTGGACACCAGCTTCGTCTAAAGCTTCAATCGTATCAGCCTTATAGTCTAATTGTTGGTAAGTTACAACGCCGTCAGCACCAGCTGCCAGTTTTGCAGTTTCTGGTGTCAAAAGTTGGTCGGTGAAATCAACTTCAACATCTGGGTGAGCGGCTTTCCACTCGTGGACATAGGGCTCTTCGTCTTTACGAATCGCATAAGCATAAATTTTAGTCATAAAATTTAACCTCCAAAAATCGTTATTATTATCTCTTGTGCTATTATACACTTGTATTAAGGGAATTAAAAATGTTAAATTCCCGAAATCTCATTTTCAGAAAAGCTTGATTTAACAATAAGCGCTTTCATTTTTGAGCCAGCAAGTGTAGAAGCTAGATAAGATGATTATTTGATTTTTGTGTGAATTTAGTGAAATTCGTAACAAATTCTTATCCAATTATCTTGGTCAAGCTATGAACATGGAACCTTGAAAAAGTTTAATGATATTTTGAGTCGAGACTAAAAAATTATATAATGAATTAATAGATAAAAAGGAGCAAATTATGATTTTAATCTCGTGGAATATTGACTCATTAAATGCAGCTTTAACCGGAACTTCTTCAAGAGCGGTTGAAACCCGTAAGGTATTAGAAAAAGTTCATGAGCAAGACGCAGATATCATTGCTATTCAGGAAACTAAATTGCGTGCAACAGGTCCAACTAATAAACACCTAGAAGTTTTAGCACAAGAGTTTCCGGAATACGCTGTAGTTTGGCGCTCGTCTGAAGAACCTGCGCGTAAAGGCTATGCTGGAACAATGTATTTATACAAAAAAGAACTTCAACCTAAAGTTACTTTTCCTGAAATTGGTGCACCTGAACCAATGGACAGTGAGGGTAGAATCATTACGTTAGAATTTCCAAAGTATTTTGTAACGCAGGTGTATACTCCTAATTCAGGTAATGGGTTAAAGCGACTGGCTGAACGGCAAGTCTGGGATGAAAAGTATGTTGACTACTTAAAGAAGTTGGATCATGAAAAGCCAATTCTAGCAAGTGGAGATTATAATTGTGCGCATCAAGAAATTGATCTGAAGCATCCGGATAATAATCATCATTCTGCGGGCTTCACTGATGAAGAGCGCGCTGACTTTTCTAAACTGCTTGAAGCTGGTTTTACTGATACTTTCAGAAAAATTAATGGTGATGTTGAAGGCGTATATTCTTGGTGGGCTCAAAGAATTAAAACCGCAAAAGCCAACAATTCCGGCTGGAGAATTGACTACTGGATTACAAGCAACCGGATTGCTGATAAAGTTAAGCGTTCTGAAATGATAGATACCGGAGTTCGAGCTGATCATTGTCCAATTTTGCTTGATATTAGCATATAGACATAGGTATGATAAAGAAATCCACACAGAATAGCTGGGTTTCTTTTTCTTTTGTGTAACAATGATACTGAGGCGATGAAAATGAATGAACCACTTCAAGATGCCATACTTAATGGCTTATATGACCCAAATTATCCGGGGCATGAGTTGCTAGGCCCTAAACTTTTGCAGAACAATAAAGACGAAAATATCTGGTTAACCATTCGGCAAGAGCTGTTAAGCTGTACGGGTTTTACGTGGGCAGTGGCATTTATTACTCAAGATATGCTGGTGCCATTTAAGGTGGTAATGGCTGATCTTGCCAAAAAGAACATTACTGGTACTTTAATTACCGGTGATTATCTAGCCTTCAACAATCCACAAGTTTTCCGCGATTTGATGAAAATTAGTAATTTAACAGTAAAAATAGCCCAAGCTGACGGTTTTCATGCTAAGGGCTACTTATTTGAACATGTGGATCGGCAAACTATTGTAATTGGCAGCGCTAATTTTACCCGTTCGGCTTTGCTAAGTAATTACGAATGGGCGCTGAAGATTAGTTCTAAGAAAAACGCTACGCTCACTAGGCAAGTTGCCCAGCAAATCCAACAACTTAGTATAAGTGCGCAGCCACTGACCACTGGCTGGTTAGATAAATACGAAAAAAGTTGGGTTAAACCACTTTCAAAATCAGTTAAGACGTCTATTTCTGCTCAAAAAATTATGCCAAATCAAATGCAGCAGGCAGCTCTGAAAGAATTAAAAGGTCTAATTGCTACCGGTCAAAAACGTGGCTTGATTGTGTCGGCAACTGGCACTGGCAAAACCTATCTGGGAGCATTTGCGGTTAAAGACTTCCGACCGCGTAAGCTTTTATACGTAGTTCATCGGGAACAAATTGCTAAAAAAGCACTTGAAAGCTTTTACCAAGTAATCGGTGGCAAACGCAGCAATTACGGTTTATTAACTGGACACCAACATGACATAAAATGTAAATATGTTTTTGCAACAGTTCAGACATTAAGTCAGCCGGAGATGCTGGTCAATTTCGATGAAGCTGAATTTGATTATATTTTGATTGATGAAGCGCATCGTGCCGCTGCTCCAAGCTATCAAAAAGTTTTGGCAAAATTTAGTCCACAGTTTTGGTTAGGGATGACCGCAACGCCTGAGCGTATGGACGATCAAGACGTTTATCAACTATTTGATTACAACCTAGCCTATGAAATTCGTCTGCGTGGTGCACTAGAAGAAAAAATGTTAGCTCCATTTCATTATGTTGGAGTTGAAGATTATGAAACCGGCGGCGAAAGCATTAACGAAACCACCAGTTTAAGACGTTTACTGGCACCTAAGCGAGTGGATTACGTCTTAAAGCAGCTTGATTATTACGGCTACTGTGGCAATCAACCTAAGGGCTTGATTTTTTGCAGTCGACAAGAAGAAGCTCATGAGCTTGCACAATTTTTTTCTGAGAAAAACCACCCTGCCGTTGCATTAACCAATGAAGATAGTGAAAAAAAGCGAATACAGGCAGTTAGAAAACTTGAGCGAGGTGAGCTTGAGTATATTATCTCGGTTGACTTATTTAATGAAGGTATTGATATTCCGTCTTTAAATCAAATCATCATGCTTCGTAATACGCAGTCGAGCATTGTCTTTATCCAGCAGCTAGGAAGAGGATTGCGCAAGTTTCCGGGTAAGGACTATGTGACTATCATTGATTTTATCGGAAATTATAAGAATAACTATTTAATTCCAATTTCGTTAAACCAAGATGATAGTAGGGATCGCGACAAGGCACGTGAAGAAAGCACATTGCCTGGCTTTATTGACGTTTCTACCATTAACTTTACTCAAGTTGCCTCTGCAAAGATTTTAGCTTCACTTGATCGAATCAAGCTAGATAGTATGAAAGAGTTGCGCCAATCTTATTTAGAACTAAAGGAAAAAATAGGTCGACCGCCATTGTTATTTGACTTTTACCGGTATGGTTCAACTTCTCCAACGGTTTTTGCTAATCAACATACTATATTGCATTATGGTCAGTTTTTAGCTAAGATGGGGGAAAAAATTCAGCTTACTGAATACGAGAGTGCAGTTTTAGCTTTTGTTACTAAAGAATTGCTGAATGGTAAGAGGCTACATGAGCTTGTATTACTACAGCTTTTAATAGAGAAAAAGCACGTAAAACAATCCGAATATGAAGAGAAACTTCGCAGGCAGAACGCTTATGTGAATGCGGCAGTTATCAACTCTGTTGAGAATATTTTGACCTTGAGCTTTTTTGATATTAAGCAGGGCAAAACGACGAAAAAAGAACAATATGGCAATAAACCACTTATTGAACATCCAGATTTCTTTAATTATGTGTTAACGCCAGAACTAGAAAGCGCACTTGCGGAAAATAGTGATTTTAAGCGTTTATTTATGGACGTAATTAAAACTGGTTTAGCACTAAATCATAAATATAATAATCAGAGCCAATTTACACTATACCAGCAGTATGATCGTAAAGATGCATGTCGTTTGTTGAATTGGCCGAAAGATGTTTCGGCTCCAATGTATGGTTATCGGGTAGACCAAGATGAGACGCCTATTTTTATTACCTATAAAAAAGACAATACTAAAAAGCGTAGTGCCTTATACCACAATACTTTAGAAGATGGACGTTGCTTGAAATGGTACACTCGTTCACCTCGTCATCTTGATTCAGATGAAGTTCAGCGGCTTTTAAACACACCTGAGATGAAAATACATATGTTTGTGAAGAAAAGTGATGCAATTGGCAAGCAGTTTTTCTATTTGGGTCAGGCTGATATTCAAAAAGAAACAGTTAAAGAAGAACAGTTGGGGCCAAAGAAAAAAGCGACAGTTGGAATGAACTTATTGCTTAGACAACCATTACAATCAAAAATGTATGAATTGCTATTTGAAGAATAAAAAGCTTCTATTAATAAACAAGTAAATAGAAGCATGCAGTATCAATATTTTATCTTGCAACAAATGTATTGGGTTTGATGTGCTGTAAGATTTCGTATCCTACATCTTTTTCATCATTTTCGTTGTCATTAGTTTGGTTTAAAAACAATACAATTCCGTTTTGGTTATCGTTGGTTAGCTGCATCCATGTACCAAAGTGTAAGCCATAAAAACTACCATATGAAGTTTTGAGCGTATCCTTATTTCTGAGGTACATTCCGCCACAGTAATCAGTAATTTTACTATTTAAGTGGGTCATGTAATAGAAGTCATCTTTATTAAGGATGGAACCATCACTTAGACCAACTTGAATTTTGTAATATTCTTGAGGTGAAGTAAACATGTTACCAGCCCCGGGTATTTGGGAAGCAAGACTAGCTTTGACATAGCTTGCATTCTGATAATTTTTTCCACCATTTGAGTAATAAGAAATAGGGTCGGTAATGCCACTAGGAATGTTTTGGTAAAGGTACGTATTTTGTAAGTTCAGCTTTTTTACAATTCGGTTTTGGAAATTTTCTTCATAAGATTGGCCAGTAACTTGTCTAATTATTCCCGTTAGTAAGATATAGTTGCTGTTGTTGTAGTGATATGCCCCCACACTATCTGATGGTGAGGCATTAATATTTTTGATTACCCAGTTAATCGAATCAGCCTCAGAATAAATAATCCCCCGATTTATCTCAGTTTTAGTAGCGGTTATTCCAGAAGTATGAGTCAGTAAGTTGCCGACAGAGATATTGTCAGCATTTTTTAAATCGGGAAACCAACGCGAAATTTTGGTGTTCTGTGTAAATGCGTTGCTAGTATTTTTAGTTTCGTTAATTAGTTGAACAATCATTGCTGCAGTGACAGTTTTTTGCAGAGATGCAGTTGGAAAAGTAACTTTACTGCTGCCATTGCCGATTCGTCTGCCATACCAAGCATAACCATAACTAATTGTTTGTGGTACTCCATTTTTAACTACAGTTACTACTCCACGAACGTGATGGTTTTTAAAGGTATTTCTAACAAAGTTAGACATTTCAGCTTGTTCGTTTGCAGTGGAAGTTGCTGCTTCAGTTTGCATGGCAACGGCGCCAAATGAAGCAGTCACTCCCAAAAGCAGGGCAACAGCGAATGAGAATATTTTATGTTTCAAAGTTCAGACTTTCTCCCCTTTAAAGATATTAGTAGTATTATAAATCGTTCAAGGTAACAAAGGTATGCAAAAATGGTTAAGTTTATATAACAATCGTAAAATAGTTTGTAAATATAGGTAACACTAGAATTAGGCTGCATAAATAAGCGTTGAAAATACAGCATAGCCAAAAAGTGTATTAGTAGTAAATATAATTTTAGTAACAATAGTCTGACTGATGATATATCCTATCAAAAGTGGATCTTTTATTTGTCCAAAAAATCGGAAAAAAGACTTGCAAAAGGAAGAAATAGTTGCTAGTATAAATAACTGTCGTCGGGCGCAAACCAAGAGGTTTAAGCGTCAAAGACGACAAAAGAATTCAAGCCAAACCAGTTGACAAAGAGCGAGTGGTTTAGTAAGATATAGAACGCTGTCAAAGAAGAGAATCGAGACAAGAGTCAGGGTAAAAAGAGCTTGACAAGCAAGCAAGAGACTGGCAAAATGTT
>NZ_JBWXGA010000011.1:0-1094 GCF_059900815.1 Lactobacillus sp. C449L
GCCAAGGCCCGTGCAATCAAGCTTTCGCCAGAGCAACGAGCGGACATAGCCCGCCTCGCTGCTGAAGCTCGCTGGAAGAAAGACTAAGCCGCTTCGGCCTCGCCGTCCCGGGAATTAAGCCGCCACTCAATGTCCGGAGTGAAGTCCATCGGGAGTTCGATAGGCTCTTCTTCAGGATGCAGGCTGTTCCAGAACATCGCGTCGAACGTGAGCTGGAGCCCATCGCCGATCATTTGCTCGCGGCGGTTGATCAGCGACTTGTGCATGACCCTCCGTGGCGCTTCGCGAATATCGACATAGTGGAAAAGGGTCGTCTGCCCGCTTTGGACCGGCACCGCGTGATAAACACGGTAGGGATTGCCGGTTTTCGGGTCCCGCTCGATCTGGTCGCTGGCCGCATCCTTGAATTGCTTGGCCAGTAGCTCCAGCGGGTCTTTCGGCACCGGCAACGGCCAGCCCTTCCGGACCGCCCAATGAGCGACCTTGTGCATGTCGATTTCGTGCTCGCCGGTTTCTTCTTTGTAAGCGCGGATCAGGCGCTGCATTTCCTTCTTCTTACTCACTTTACTGGCCCTTTCAGAAATCAATGGGCGCTACGTCGCCCCATCCATCCACCACTGCGCTCGGCGCAATGAAGTTACGCACCTTCACCAAATGATTGCGGAATCGGTCATACCGTCCCGTCTTGTGTTGGAGCTGTCCCGCGACCAGTCCGGGATGAACATTGATGGTGCGGGCAAAGCCCAAAAGGTCGCGTTCAGAAAAGAAGGGAGCCTTACGGGCGATGAAGCCCTTTAGCTGATCCTGAGGCACGCAAAATTCCGCGCCTGCCTCGTTCGCGACGCGCTCCTCTTCTGGAATGTCAGCGCCGGTTCCGGCCTTGTCGCCCTCTAACTCAGTGTCGAGGATAGGGGAGACTTGGCCATGCCCTTGAAGCACATGCTCCAGCTCATGGCGAAGGACGAACCAGAAATTGTCAATTCGATCATGGCGAAGCGAAAGACCAATTACTGGCGCGCTGGGGCTCAACCAGAAGCAAACACCGTCGATCTTTGCAGAAGGCAAAGACTCCACAATCACGAAGCGGATACCCG
>NZ_JBWXGA010000066.1:0-567 GCF_059900815.1 Lactobacillus sp. C449L
GGCTCGATGAACGAGCTGAACAAGCTTCCGACGTTGAAACAGGCCGCCAACAATTTCCTCAACAAGATGCAGGCGAATACCGGCCCGGCGGATTCGATCCGCATCGGCGTCGTGCCGTTCGAAACGGACGTGAACCTGGGGGGCCTGAAAAGCTCCTGGTGGGTGGACCCGTCGCAGACGAGCTACTGGGCCACGAACCCCATGACGGCCGGCTGCATCTGGGACCGCGACCAGCCCAATGACGTCAGGGACACTCCGCCGAGCACGGGAGTGCCGAGCACGCTGTACGGTGCGGACCAGACCCGAACCTCACCGTGCAACATCAGCCCCATCCTGCCGCTCACGACGGACTACACGGCGCTCCATGGCTCGATCAATGGAATGGTCGCGAGCGGGACGACCAATCTGACCATCGGGCTCGTCTGGGGCTACCACCTGCTGACGCCCGGCGAGCCCGTAACGAATGCACTCCCTCTCGGTACGAAGGGACTGACCAAGTACATCATCTTGATGACCGACGGTGAAAATACAAAGATGCGCGGCGTGTCGAGCGTCGAGGCCATGAAC
>NZ_JBWXGA010000067.1:0-565 GCF_059900815.1 Lactobacillus sp. C449L
GGTCCCAACTGGGATTTCCAGCTTGGCCCGGTCGGTGTGGTGAACTTGAGCCGCAATAGCAGAAAGTCGATCGAGGACCCGCGCGTCAAGCTGTTGCCGGAGCGTGATGTCGCGATCGAGATTGGTGGTTATGTCGGCGTTGGCAAGGTCGGCGTGTTCACCAGCCCCTACGACCGTTTGTCCGTTTCGGTCAGCTACCGCCACGATGTCAGCGACGTCCACGACAGCGGTATCTGGACGCCCTCGATCAGCTATCTAACCCCTGTCAGCCGCAGGGCCGCGGTGGCCCTGTTCGGTTCGGCCGAGCACGTTTCGGCAAACTACGGTCGAACCTACTTCAGCGTGACGCCCGCGGAGGCACTGCAGAGCGGGCTACCGACTTATGCCGCCGGCAGCGGCTGGAAGAACTACTCTGCCGGACTGGCGGGCACCTATTCGCTGACGGGCGACCTGCTGAAGGGATTCAAGATCGTCGCGGGCGGCACGTACAAGCGCATGCTGAACGATTATGCCGAAAGTCCGCTCGTCAGCGTTGCAGGCTCGCGTAACCAGTGGCTTGGGGCGG
>NZ_JBWXGA010000068.1:0-564 GCF_059900815.1 Lactobacillus sp. C449L
GGGATAGAAATAGAGGACCAGCTTCTGCCCCTTGAAGTCGGCCGGGCTGAACGTCTTCCCGTCCGCGCCCTCCAGCTTCACGTCGGGAACGATATCGCCTTCGCTCAGCATCGTCTCACTCCCTCTTGCCGCCGGCGACCGAACGCCAGAACCGGGCGACGCTTTGCCGCGCCTGCCCGTGCGCCGCAACCAGATCCTCCCAGCGCGCGAAGCCGCAGGCCTGCGCCACCAGCGGGCGCGACGCCTCGGCCGGTTCGGCCAGCCTGGGGCAGACCAGCCGGAATGTGACCAGCATCGCCGTCAGCAGCCGGTGCGCGTCCGCGATCTGGGCGGGCGCGAGGCCGGCCGCGACCAGCGCCTCCAGCGCCTCGTCGAGGCGCGGGACGAGGCCGAGCTTGCGCGACAGCTGCAGCGTATGGATGGCGAACTCCAGGTCCACCAGGCCGCCCTCGCCGAGCTTCACGTCGAACGGCCCCGCCGGCGGCTTGTGCGCCGCCATGTCGCGCCGCATCGCGGCGGCGTCGGCGACGAGCTTGTCCGGATCGCGCGGCGCGCGCAGCACGT
>NZ_JBWXGA010000069.1:0-562 GCF_059900815.1 Lactobacillus sp. C449L
TGTCGGCCGGCGCCGCGGGCTCTCTGCCCTCGCCTGCCGTCCAGTATCTGGTCGACGCTGTCACCGCTTACTCGGCATTCGAGGGGGCGCTCGCGGCCCTTTTCCATCGCGAGCGAACCGGCGAGGGCCAGCTCGTCCAGGTCAACATGCTCGATGCGATCACCACCCTCCAAATGCAGGAGCTGTCGGTCTTCACCGTCGGCGGCAAGCCGCAGACCCGCTCCGATCAGCCGCACGCGCACAGCTACATCCGCGCGCCCTACGGCGTGTTCGAGACGAAGGACGGCTACATCACCGTCGCGATGGCGCCGGTGCGCAAGCTCGGCGCCCTGCTCGAGGACGATTTCTTCGCCGGGCTCGACGACGAACGCGACAGCTGGCTCCACCGCGACGAGATCCATGCCAGGGTGAAGGCGAAGCTGCCGGAGCGGACCAGCGCCGAATGGCTCGAGCTGTTCCGCGCCAACGATGTCTGGAGCGGTCCGGTCTACGGCTATGCCGAGCTCGTCGAGGATCCCCAGATCCGCCACAACGGCACCTTCGTCGAATATGATCATCCGAC
>NZ_JBWXGA010000070.1:0-554 GCF_059900815.1 Lactobacillus sp. C449L
GTGTTCTGTCGCCGATCATAATTGCCAGCTTGCACGTCTGGTGCCAGCCCCGACCAGGAGCTCCGGCAACGGCGCTTATTGCGGGGCATCTCTCAACTCCCGCGCGAATGCGGCGATAGGCATCCTTCCAGGAACAGATCAACGGCCCGGCTCATGCGATTGAAAGCGGCATCGTCGAACGCCGCCTGTTCCACGCCAAGCGCTGCGCGTCGGAAGGGGGAGAGGATGACGGTCGACACGAACTGATCGGCGGCAAAGTCCGGATCTGCAAGCTGAACCTCGCCGCGAGCTGCCGCTCGCCTCAACAGCTCCGCCACCAATCGGGCGGCGCCCATGAAACCTGAGTCGTACAGTCTGCGGGCGAGATCCGGGAATCGAGCCGCCTCCGCCATGATGATCCGCTCCATCGCCACATTCCCGTCACTCAGCATCCAGGAAAGGAAGGCTTCGGAGAGTGTCCTCAGTTCGAGGCGAACGTCGCCGAAGTCTGGAAGGCGCCCCTGCAGCGATTTCAGCCCATCTTCAATTTCGCCAAGGATTACGGCCTCGAATAG
>NZ_JBWXGA010000071.1:0-554 GCF_059900815.1 Lactobacillus sp. C449L
CTGCAAAATATTCGTGCCTTCGACGAGCCTTCCGGCCAGATCCGGGTGCGTCAAATCGACGCCGGTGTCGACGACCGCCACCGTCACGTCCTGCAGCGCCCATCCGCCGGCCTTGATCGCTTCCCACGCCGCCGGTACGCCGGTCTGTTCCAAATATCGCTGTTTATCGTAATGCGGATCGTTCGGCGGTTCGGCCGCGGCCGCGTTCGGCGCCATGGCGCCTGCCGCGATGGCGGCCGCCGAGAGGACGGCCGCGAGCCACGTTGTTCCGGGTAACGTCAGCTTTAATGATAAGTTCATGTTCATTCCCCGCTTTGCCTAGCCCTCAAGGATAAACGGCTTCGCCGTCCTATAAGGACGGTATCCGTTTACCGAGACGATTCAGGTGTTGCATCCGCAGGATATACGTTCTGGATCGTCAAAAGAGGTATCTATAACGATTCTTGGTTTCTATGATTCGATCATAACGCCAACGGCTGATGCGCCCGCTTCTTCAACGTCGCCGAAGAGATGGGGGAATAATAGACCTTGTCTGCGGTCACGACGAGCGACTT
>NZ_JBWXGA010000072.1:0-554 GCF_059900815.1 Lactobacillus sp. C449L
GATCGAGCAGTGCTTCCATGCCGCACTGGAAGCCCCGTTCCGACCGATCGCTTGCATTTATCGCCAGACTTCCAAGATGGGATGTATCTGCGGACTTTCTAGTGCGACTCTGGTATGGCCGGATCGCACGAGCTTTTTCGAGCCGGGTTGCTGGGGTGTCGCGCGCGAACTCGACCAGATCATTGTGTATCGGGGCCGACCGCTCACCATCGTCAGCGACAACGGCACCGTGCCGCCTCGAACCCGGGACCTGAGGGGTCGGGTGAAGGTGAAGGTCGAGTGGCGCTCCTCGCGCCGAGGCGGTCATGCAAAACGGCTATGTCGGGAGGTTCGCTCCGCCGTCTTGGGCTCAACGGGCGATCATGCACCAGGACGCTTGTTCCTGCGGCCTCGCGCATGGCCGCGCTGTGATCTAGCGCTTGTCTTGGTTCCGATCGTCACGGCTGCGCCGCCACTGTCCTGAAGCCGAGATGGGATGCGCCGCTCGTCTCCTCCTGGGCATGGCGCGCTTCGGGCCGGTAGCGGGCGCAATAGTTCGGGGCACAGAGGAAGGA
>NZ_JBWXGA010000073.1:0-548 GCF_059900815.1 Lactobacillus sp. C449L
TCCTCCTAGCGTATGTTCGCCTTTCTTTTCTTGCCTTGCCCCTTATAAAAACGAAACAAAGCAGGAGCCTTCAGGTTCCCGCTTCTCTGTTTCTTCTGTTGTAAATTTAATCTGAATAAAGCTATCCATTAAAAGGTATGCTTGATCTTTTGTTTTTCTGCATGGCGTTCTTTTGCCAGAGTGACTAATCTTTCAATTAGCTGCGGATACTCAAGACCAGTATGCTTCCATAACAGCGGGAACATGCTGAATGGAGTGAAGCCAGGCATCGTGTTTACTTCATGTATATATGCCCTTCCATCCCTAGTTAAGAAGAAGTCAGCCCGCACAAGGCCCGAGCAATCCAATGCTTTGAATGAGGTAACGGCCATTTGCTGAAGCATCTGGTATTCTTCTTCAGTAATTTCCGCCGGGATGACAAGGGCTGTGTTGCCATCTTCATATTTCGCCTTATAATCATAGAAACCTTTTTTCGGAATGATTTCGCCTGCAACAGAACATTCCGGTTCGTCATTGCCAAGCACTCCGATTTCTACTTCCCTGGCAAC
>NZ_JBWXGA010000074.1:0-546 GCF_059900815.1 Lactobacillus sp. C449L
CGACGAGCCGCATGTCCACTGCCGCGAACAAATCGAGGAGGTGTGGCAGCAGCCCTTCGCCGAGCGCGGACGGGATCAACGCGAGGTAAAGCCCCTCGAGCGGGTCGTCCTCGCCGGCATCAACCAAGCTCGGGACGAGCGAGGACAGTTCGCGCGCGTTCGTAACTCCCTCGGGAAGCGAGAGATTCAGATCACCATAGCGCTGTTTGAGCTGCGCGATCAGGTCGCGTAACCGGCTGATCACATATCCCTTTGCCTTCGCGCCGGCTCGCCCGGAAAGCGCGCTTTCGAGCAGACGGGAGTCCGGCGCTTGCGACAGTAGCGCTTCGATCTCCTGTGTCGTCGCACAGCCGCCAAGCATGAACTCGCGGAGTTCGGCATGGATCGGCTGGCGCGCCAATGCGCAGAGTGCGCCGGGCGTATCCGCCCGGCGCAGAATTGCGTCGGCCGCGAAGAAGTCTCCGATCAGGTCGTGGCGAAAGCCGACCCGGCCGGCCTCACACCAGAGCAGTCCGGCCGCCTGCGCATTTTCGAGAGTCGTCACAT
>NZ_JBWXGA010000075.1:0-544 GCF_059900815.1 Lactobacillus sp. C449L
GCCAAGGCGCGCAACGAAGCGAAGTCCAGTACACATGCACTTCGATTTCGGGAAGGAGCAGCACCTGTCCATTCCGATCAATCGTTCGCTCTATGACGTGAAACACTTGGCGCAGCTTGACGTCGAATCCTTTGCGAGGAAATTCGATGGCGCCGACATACTCTGTTTTCCCTTCTCGCTGCTCGCAAGCGATGCCCTTCTCTTTCGCGATGGCGAGCCAGGCTGCTTTCGGCGTTTTGCGCAAATTCACCTTGATGATGTAATCCACGTCAGCATGGTTGTGGCACACCTTCAGATTATCCAGACTATCGTTGCCAGAATCCAAACGCATGAGCAAAGGACGATCGGTGATGCGCCGCGCATAGCGGATGCTCTGCTCAAGGAACTCGACGGTACCCTTCTGGCAGTGTTGACTGCCTTCCCGCAGTTCGGTGTTGACGCCGTAGCCTTCTTGTCCAAGGTACGCAAACATCGGGGCGAAACCGTCCATTCCTTTGTAGGTGTAGGAGACCCCTTCCTTTTTCGTGCCGGAATTATCGAAAGG
>NZ_JBWXGA010000076.1:0-544 GCF_059900815.1 Lactobacillus sp. C449L
ACTCTACAGATCCCGATACCCTTGTCGCCGCTTTGGCTGTGCACTCACCTGCTCCCGGGCACTAGGAGATTAATCCGTTTGCGCGCGTTGCTGCGGATGCCATCCGGTCTAGGCTCCTCTCTGCGCTGACAGTCTTCGCTAACAGGCCCCCATTACCTCGAAGCTCTCAGCGTAAGCGGGGGAGGTGTTCAGCGTCTCCCCCGCAACCCCCTACAATTTCTTGGGCTCTGGTTCGCTCGTCAGACGTGCGAGTTCTGCTCTAATCGCCGCGGCCGTCTTGGTCCCGATGCCAGGAACGATGCGCTCGATCTGATCAGCCACGGCCTGGAGTTGGCCGAGCGTCTTGATGTTCTCTCTCCTCAATGCGCGCCAGGCATTCTCTGGCAGGCGCAGACCTGGAATTGGCCCTTCGCAGTCCTCATGAGCGGCCCCCGACATTTGCCGTACCTCCTGGCTTTCAGTTCCCAGTGAGGATGGCACCTGCCGAGCGGCTGCCAACTAGCCCCTTGCAGAATAGATGCCTACATCTCCTTTTTTGTTATGC
>NZ_JBWXGA010000077.1:0-542 GCF_059900815.1 Lactobacillus sp. C449L
TCCTTGCCGGACGTGTGGACCCGCCACATCGCCGACTCGGCCCAGCTTCTCCGCTTCTCCCCTTCCCCGGAGGCGTCCTGGCTGGATCTCGGGACGGGCGCGGGGTTTCCCGGGCTGGTCGTCGCCGCGCTCCACTCGGGGCCGGTCACGCTGGTCGAGGAGCGCCGCCTTCGCGCCGCCTTCCTTGCCGAAGCGGCGGATCGGATGGGCCTGCGCGACCGAGTCACGATCCAGTGCACGAGGGTTGAAAGATTCGATTCGCCCCCGTTCGATGTGATCAGCGCCCGCGCTTTCGCTCCGCTCGGCCGGCTTCTTGCGCTTAGCCACAGCTTTTCCACAGCAAAGACGCGCTGGATCCTGCCAAAAGGGCGAAATGCCGCCGCCGAACTGGAAGCTGCCCGATCTTCATGGCAGGGTGACTTCCGGCTGGAGAAGAGCCTGACCGACGATGATGCGGGAATCGTCATCGCCGAAGGCGTGATGCCGAAGCGGAAAGGGAGAGGCGCGCGATGATCCGGATTGCCGTTGCCAATCAGAAGGGC
>NZ_JBWXGA010000078.1:0-541 GCF_059900815.1 Lactobacillus sp. C449L
GGTTCGTCTCGCGCCACGACCTCCATACGGCGCTGCTCGATGCGGTCCGCGGCCGCGGCAATGTCCGGCTCCGCGTCGGACGAAGCCTGACTGAGATCTCGCAGAACGGCGACAGGGCGAGGATCACCTTCGACGCGGCCGGTGGCGCGAGCGACACCTGCGAGGCGGAGCTCGTCGTCGCTGCGGACGGCATCTGGTCGCGGGCGCGGAAATGCCTCGGCGACACGCGCGAGCCCGTCCCGAGCGGCTTTGTCGCCTATCGCTCGACGATCGCCTCCGACGATGCGCCGGCTGCCCTGGGCGGCAACGAGGGCGGGCTTTGGCTGGGGCGGGACCGGCATCTCGTGCATTACCCGATCGCCGGGGGCCGCCTCGTCAACATCGTCGCCGTAATCCGCCGCGACCATTGCGAGTGCCAGGTCGATCCCGGCTGAGACGCCGCCCGAGGTCCAGACGCTTCCGTCTCGGGTGAAGATCTGATCCGGCATCATCCTGACGTTGGGGAAACGCGCACCGAAGTCACGCGTCAGCGACCAGTGCG
>NZ_JBWXGA010000079.1:0-540 GCF_059900815.1 Lactobacillus sp. C449L
AATGATGAGCGCTCTGTTCCGGTCGCCACGGTTTCGCGCAGCTACGCCCTCATTCAACACCGAGACGCAGTTAGCTGGGTCAAGGCCGCTTATGAACAAAACAAATGGAAGGCCGAGGCCGTTAAGGTGATCGCGTGGCTCTCCGACTATGGGGAGCGCATGCGCGTCGAGGTCAAGCTCCCTGTCGCGCCCGTAGAGTTCACGCCCAACGATCCTGTTAGTGCCGAGGTCGTGATCTGGAACTCGGTGGATCGAAGCCGCGCCTTCGAGCTTGCCGTCTGGTGGCGAAGGCTCGTGTGCAGCAACGGCTTGACGATCTGGGAGGATGATCGTTACCGCCGGATTCATCAGGCGGGATGGATGGCGGGAATATCGCCGGTCGAGTTCCTGTCGGACCGACTGCCCCGCTCCCGCGAGCGGGTCGAGGCTCTTAGAAACTGGCTCGGCGTCGAAATCGACATGCCTCGTGCGGTCGCCTGGATAGATGGAGACGTTGCGAAGCGGTGGGGAAAGACCCGCGCAGCGCGTGTTCTTCATATC
>NZ_JBWXGA010000080.1:0-536 GCF_059900815.1 Lactobacillus sp. C449L
TGATCGGTCCATGGTCTCCGCCACGATTGTGTAAGGCTTGTCGGCAGTCGGCTGCACAATGACGTCGAAGCTCTCGGCCACCGCGATGCGGAACTCGTCGATGGGCACCGGCTGGACATTCTGCCCATCCGCCTGGACCACCGTCATCTTCAGACCGGGAATGCGCACGTCGAAATACGTCATGGCGGCCGCGTTGATGAAGCGAAGCCGCACCCGCTCGCCCGGCCTGAACAGTGCGGTAAAGTTCTGCTCCGGAGTCAAGCCGTTAACGAGAAAGGTGTATCTGCCAACATCCGCAATGTCGGTCGGGTCCATGCGCATCGCCGCCCATTGCTGGCGTTCCGACGCCGGCAGGTCGCGCCCGGCGAGAAGGCCCGACAGGGTCAGCCGCTGCGTGTTGAAGTAGCCGCCGCCCATCTGCTTGAGCTTGCGGTAGATCATGGCGCCGGTCATCCGGCTGTGGTCGGCGAGCACGATCACGTGCTCGCGGTCGTAGGCGACCGGATCTGCGCCGGCCGGGTCGATCACGATCGGCC
>NZ_JBWXGA010000081.1:0-530 GCF_059900815.1 Lactobacillus sp. C449L
CGCTCGACGTCGGCTACCAGCGCTGCGCCGGCTTCTTCGCCGCGCTCGAACGCCACCGGCTGCTGGAGCCCTTCGCGCTTGAGGTCACGCTGGAGGACGGCGCGCGCCACCAGCTGGTCGGCTTCCACACGATCGACGAGGAACGGCTGCGCGCGCTCGATTCCGCCGCGCTCGGGGAGTTGCACGCCGAGGGACATCTGATGCCGATCTTCATGGCGCTGGCTTCCCTCGGCCGGCTTCATGCGCTGATCGCGCGCAAGAACCGCCGGGAACGTCATGGCTGAAGCCGATCCCGCCTTCGTCTCCGGCCTCGCCTCCGTTCCGGAAAGGACGGCGGCGGACGCCGCGGAGCTGGACGCGCTGCTGCGCGAAGCGGTTCGGCCCTTCGTCGTCCGTGGGCTTGCCGCCGGCTGGCCGCTGGTGGAGGCCGGGCTCCGCTCGGGACGGGAGGCGCGCGACTATCTGCTGCGCCATCATCGCGACCGGCCGTTCGTCGTCTCGATCGGCCAGCCGGCAAGCGGGGGCCGCTT
>NZ_JBWXGA010000082.1:0-529 GCF_059900815.1 Lactobacillus sp. C449L
AGCCAAGGCCGCCCGCGACGAGGTTCAGGCAGTGGAGCCGCGGCAGGCCGATCGCGCGGGCGAGGCCGGGGATCAGGAAGGCGTAGAGCGCGGCGACGCCGTTATAGACGCCGAACAGCACGCCCACCCAATCCGCCCCCTCATTATAGGCCTTGCCCGCCGGATCGGCGGCGCCGAAATGATATTCGGTGACGAGCGGCGTCGCATAAATCCCCATGATGAACAAAGCGACCCAGGACAGGAACTGGACGAGCGCCAGCTGCCGCATGACCCGCGGCTTCGTGTGCAGGTCGCTGAGGATGTGGTTCAGCATCGAGTCCGCCGCACCGCGCGCCACCAGCAGGTGGTTGACCAGAATCGCCAGGCCGAAGCCGACCAGGCCGAAACCGAGGATGTAGAGCGGCTGGTCGAGCCCGAGCGCGGCGATGGCCGCGACCAGCGCCGACCCCAGCGCGATCCAGATGCCCCCGCGCGCGCCGGACGGCGTGGCTTCCCGCGCAGGCGGCGCCTGCTCCACCGTCTCCCCGAA
>NZ_JBWXGA010000083.1:0-527 GCF_059900815.1 Lactobacillus sp. C449L
CTTCGACGTGGCGAACTCCCCCAGCCTCCCCGAGGCGGTCAAGAACCGGCTGGCCAGGCTGGCCGGATCGCGGATGACGCAGGATGGCTGGATCGTGCTCACGGCGCAGGATCACCGAAGCCAGCACATGAATCGGGAAGCCGTTCGGGAACGGTTGTTTGCGCTGATCCGCGAAGCCACGGTTGTTCCGAAGAAGCGCCGTCCCACGAAGCCCTCGAAAGCCGCGAAAGCGCGCCGTGTGGACGCAAAGAAGAAGCGGAGCGGGGTGAAGGCCATGCGCGGGCGCGTGGAGTCCTGAACGGCCGCAGCCGCGACTGATCGCGGGTCTTCACCGCCGAGGGCCGGGTTCGCGCCGGAGCGAAGCTGGACCGGAATGTCACCTTGCTTGCCCGCAGCGATCTTGCGCCGAAGCCGTTGACGCTCTGCGCGCCCGGCCTCCCGAAGTGATGGCCTTCTCCTCCGGCGCGTCCTGGGGGGATCGCGAACGGCTCAGGCGCCGGCATCGGCGAAGCCCGCCTGGACGAAGG
>NZ_JBWXGA010000084.1:0-526 GCF_059900815.1 Lactobacillus sp. C449L
AGCTATTCGTACAGAAATTGACGTGGATAGCTTGCGTTGGAAAACTGCTGTGGCTGGGTCTATCGAAGCACGAGTAATGGATTATACGTGTGGTAACCGTGATAATGTGGTACTGATTACCGAGAATCAGAGGATGAAGTTGTTAGAAGACCTAAGGCGCTGATCAAGATCATATCTCAAGTAGATTCATGTGCAACTAAATATCGATAGATAAATAAGCTATAGTGGCATAATTCTATGCTATATTTAGTTATGATCTATAGGAGTTTGAAAGATGATACTTTTTAGCAGTTTAATATTTGCGATGGGCGCTGCGATCGCTCCATATGTCTCTTCGGGCGGGAGGCTGCCGGATCGATTCTCGCAGGAGATCACGATGTCCTGTGATGATTTGGAAATTAAAATCACTGGATTCGGGGCTGGCATAGGACAAACACCTTCCATATCATTGAATGAAAGAAAATTGGATATATTGCTGGCGGTGAGATTGCTTGAAGATATCAGCAATGAGCGCGCTGTCTATAGA
>NZ_JBWXGA010000085.1:0-522 GCF_059900815.1 Lactobacillus sp. C449L
GTGGGTGCCCCCGGTAAACACCCGGTTAGGAGCCTTTGGTCGGTCCGGCGGGATAGCCTTCGGGAGGCGCAGGCTCAATCGTAGTTGTCAGCCGCAAAACTATAGGTATGATCGGGCACTGGCCTCCGAAGGTCGCCCTCCGCACCTTCGAGATGGGGAACGTCCCGCAACAACGATCTGCAGAGACCCGTCCATGTGTCTCTCGACAAAACATACAGTTACGTGGCAGGGCTGATCGCTGCACTTGGGTCTCCTGGTGGCCCGGAAGATCTCCTATGAAGTGCCGGCGGACCGCGGCGTGGAAAGGAGATTGCAGTTGAACTGAGGACGGCCTAAGTGAGCCAGAACGAGCGGATTTCGTTTCCTTCAGCTTGGACGGGGTGTAGCGCAGTCTGGTAGCGCATCTGCTTTGGGAGCAGAGGGTCGCAGGTTCAAATCCTGCCGCCCCGACCAGCCGGAGGGCCCAAAACGTTCACGGCACCAACTCAGCACGGTTTCGGACCGAGTGACCGGGCCAGGTCG
>NZ_JBWXGA010000086.1:0-520 GCF_059900815.1 Lactobacillus sp. C449L
TCGATGCTCATCGTTTCCGGCATAACGAGAATCGCCTTGTATCCTTTCGCGGCGGCGACCATCGCGAGGCCGATACCGGTGTTGCCGCTGGTCGGCTCGACGATCGTGTCTCCCGGCTTGATACGGCCCTCGCGCTCCGCCGCTTCGATCATGTTGATCGCGATCCGGTCCTTCACGCTGGAGCCCGGGTTTTGGTACTCGAGCTTGACGTAGATTTCCGCGTAGTCTTCCGGTACGACGCGGTTGAGCTTTACGAGAGGCGTGTCTCCGATGAGTTGCGTGATGTTTTGGACTAATTTGGCCATTACGGTATGAATCCTCCTTAGATCCGACCCGCCCGACATACGGTGAGAAGGATAATCCCGAGTAATTAGGTCGGTTTTGTAATCATCTTATCAATCGCCATCGAGAAAGTCAACTGCATTGTACTTTTCAAGCAGCATCGCTTCGACGTCGAATAACGACGGGGCCTGCGCCAACGCCAGCTCCCTTCGCAACTCTTCCCGCACGCCGGAATCGT
>NZ_JBWXGA010000012.1:0-978 GCF_059900815.1 Lactobacillus sp. C449L
CGTCTGGGCCGCGATTCGGACCACGGGAGGCTGCTCCGGGCCGGCATCGTAATAGGCGGCGAAATGGGTGAAACTGGTGCTTAGCAGGAATTTCGGCGAGCCGCCTCCGTTAAGGGCGTAGGCAGGGCCTGGCGCGCGTGCCACCGCAGCAGCGATTGTCTCGTGGAGGAGATCGGGCGCCGGCCCCACCCAGCGGGAGCCAGCCAGATGCGCCGCTTCGCGGCCGCTGATCGTCAGGATCCTCTCACCCTCCGCACCGGAAGGCAGGATGGGCCGGGCGATTCTAACAGGAAGCTCTCCGGCAGGCGCCGCTTGTGCCGGCGGAATGTCGCCGCCGAGCCGATAGAGCACAGCCTTGTCGCCACCGCCGAGAAGGCTTCCGCAGGCCGATAGAGACAAAAGCGCGCATGATGCGCAGAGCAGGCGTTTGCCGACTGGAGTCATCGAGGTATCTCCCTTTCACGCGAGGCGGGCCGGCTGATCAGCTCCCGCGGGCTCTGGCGGATCTCGCGGGTCAGCGTCTCCAGCGAGCGCGCCGCGGCGTCGATCGATTCGAGCGTTTCCCCGATCCCCGTACCTTGATCACCCGCCAGCGTTCCAGCAGCCACATTGATCTTGCCGATCGCCTCGCGCGCCTCGCCGACGGTTCCGCGCAGGTCCTGTGCGGCCTGCGACATGTCGGAGAAGGCACGGCGGCCATCACCGTCGATGGCGGCCTCGGCGGATTCAGCGGCGCTCTCGAGGTCTCGCGCGGCGCGGTCGAGGCGGTCGAACATGCTTTCCGCGCGGGCGAACATCGCACGGCGCGAGCGGAGTTCGGCGGTGGTCGCGCGCACGTCGGCGATCGCCAGAGAGACATTGGCGATGTTGTCATCGGAAAGGGTGCTGTTGATGCGCCGAAGGGCCTCTGAGGCGCGCGCCACCAGCTCGCCGCCGCCTTCAAGCAGCGCCTGCATCGAGCTGTCCTCGGCGCGAATG
>NZ_JBWXGA010000087.1:0-519 GCF_059900815.1 Lactobacillus sp. C449L
GTCCCACACATGCACATCCAAAAGCGGGGGAAAATATTGATATGTCAGCGTGATTCCCGCAGGCACGATGAACAGCCATGACAGCCAGACTATTATCCGTTTATGCCTCTCAACTTCCATTTCAATCCCCCTTTCAAAACATTGCCTTTTTTTATATGCTTAGTAAAAAAGTCATATTAGAAAATAATTTTAGCAAATATTTACAAAATTGTCACACACTAAAAAGTTAGCGTTTTAAATTTTTTTATGCTCTAGCTTTGCTTTCAGGTAAGGCCTGGCCAATGATAAAAAGTATAGTGAGCCTGCGATGATTAAGACTTCATTTTCCTCTATCGTACAAAGGGCTTCCTCAATTGCCTGCTGCCAGTTTTTTATCTGTTTCTTAATGATTGTTTTGCTCTGGTTATAAAACAACCCTGAATCAGCGGCCCGCTCATTAGCGAATTCCGTAAACAAAACAGAGTCTGCATGTTCATCAAGCAAACCAATCATGTCTTCATATCTTTTGTCCCTTAAAGC
>NZ_JBWXGA010000088.1:0-517 GCF_059900815.1 Lactobacillus sp. C449L
TCGCCTGCCGACATTTCGGCCTGGATGTCACCGTTCTCGAACAGGCCGCCGAGCTGAAGGAGATCGGCGCAGGCATTCAGATCGCGAGCAACGCAAGCGTGGTGCTTCGGGAGTTGGGCCTCGAAGACGCCATCCGGTTCGTTGGCGTAATGCCGCTCTCATACGATTACCGCGACCTCTACACGGGGCGCATGCTTTATCAGGCTCCGCTCGGGATGGAAGCGGCCCAGCGCTACGGCGCGCCCATGTACAACATCCACCGGGCAGACCTCGTAGACATTCTAGCCCAAGCCTTACCGCCAGGCGTGATCCGGTTCGGCAGAAGGGTCGTCGGGCTGTCGCAGACGGACGAGCAGGTCGAAGTCACGCTGAGCACGGGGGAGACGCTTCGGGCGGACGTCCTGGTAGGTGCTGACGGTATCCATTCTGCCGTGAGGGAGTGCCTGCGGGGCCAAGAGGAGAAGCACTTCGCCAACATCCTGATGTGGCGGTCGCTGATCTCGGCTGATAAGCTGGA
>NZ_JBWXGA010000089.1:0-515 GCF_059900815.1 Lactobacillus sp. C449L
GCCATGAAACTTATTTCTAAACACTTGCCGAAAGCATACGCTTCCCCGGATAACATTGAATCTCGCGAGGCAATGATTACAGGGAGTCTTATGGCTGGACTAGCCTTTGGAAATGCGGGTGTTGGGGCTGTCCATGCTCTGGCTTATCCTCTTGGGGGACGCTTCCATATGGCACACGGAGTAAGTAACTCATTATTACTCCCTTATGTAATGTAATGGAACAAAGTCGCATGTTTAGATAGGTTCCGTGATATTGCAGAAGCTGTAGGGGAAAAAGTTGACCATTTAAATGATGATCAGGCTGCCGATGCCGCAATTGAAGCCATGATCCGTTTATGCCGTTATGTGGAAATTCCCCAATCCCTCCGTGAATTTAATATTCCGGAATCAGCCTTGGCACAAATGGCTGAGGAAGCTACAAAGCAAACTCGTTTGTTACGAAATAACCCTCGTAAATTAAGTGTGAAAGATATGGAAAAAATTTACGGTGCAGCATATTAATTAGGAGGAACAAC
>NZ_JBWXGA010000090.1:0-515 GCF_059900815.1 Lactobacillus sp. C449L
CTATAACTGTATTTGGGTTGCCCATAGGGATCGTCGTCGAACTGCGCCGTGTCGACTGCCACGAGGTTGAAACCCGCGCGTGAACCGGCGCCTGCCAAATTCTCCGCATTAAAGGCGTAAAGATGCCTCGGCGGATCGCAGCATAGCCAGGAATCCCGTGCCAGCAGACGGATGGCCTTGAGCGGTGAGGCGGTAACGCGGCGGGCATAGTGCCAGAGCACGTCCGGCCTGACCAATGCGTCGTTCGTCCGGTTGTTCGGCGTGGTGACGATCAGCAGCCCGCCCGGCTCAAGCGCGCCCCGGAAGGGGCGCAGGAAGCCGACCGGGTCCGGTACATGCTCGATCACCTGGTTGAGCAGGATGAGGTCGTAGCGCTGCCCCAGCGCCTCGTCCGCCGCGCCTATCGCCTGGACGATCCGCCCCAAGCCACCGCAGCCTGACGACAAGAGGACCGGAAATGTTCGAACGCACGTACTATGCCACCCATCCCGCCATGATGGAGTGCGTCTCCAACG
>NZ_JBWXGA010000091.1:0-513 GCF_059900815.1 Lactobacillus sp. C449L
GAGAGGGGCTGCAAGCGATCAACTGCGTCCGATCGAGATATCTCGATCGGACCAAATAGTTCAGTCACGAGCGCGTCCATCGTCGGGAGCTCTCGAAAACGTGCCTTCGCGACTGTTCTGACATTCGGCCGCTCCGCCTTGTACCCGTTGCGGTCACCCTTCGTGTGCCGGGCGATCTTGTCTCCCAAGTCAGGGAGGGGATCTCCTGGTCGCGCTCCAAACCATCGGAAAGGTCCAAGATCCAGAGAGGCTTCGTCGAAGAACATCCAAACCACACAGCCGCTTGGCTTTGAGGATAGTCCTATATTGATGCTTTGGGCGGCAGTCTTACCCGTCAGACGACTTGCTTTAAGTTGGATGTGCCGTAGCGTTCCATTGCAATCTACAACGAGATCGTAACCCGCGCCGTCGACTTCGGACCTGAGGACCGCGACTGAATGGATGCCCTTGCACCAGAGGTGCTTCAAAAGCTCGCCGACTAAGATGTGCTCGAGAACCTTCTCCCGAAAGCTC
>NZ_JBWXGA010000092.1:0-512 GCF_059900815.1 Lactobacillus sp. C449L
CGGCTGGATCACCTCCTTTCTAAGGAAAAGCGCAATAGGTGAAGAGTAGAGATACTAGAAGCAGCCTATGAGCAAGGAAGCACATGAGTAGCGAGAACATTGTTTAGTTTTGAGGGTAGTACCTCAAAAGAAGTAGAGAACAGATACGCGAGAAAGACGGGCCTATAGCTCAGCTGGTTAGAGCGCACGCCTGATAAGCGTGAGGTCGATGGTTCAAGTCCATTTAGGCCCATAGGCAAAGAAAAGGAACAATCTGTTGT
Source organism: Lactobacillus sp. C449L (assembly GCF_059900815.1). Classification (NCBI taxonomy): domain Bacteria; kingdom Bacillati; phylum Bacillota; class Bacilli; order Lactobacillales; family Lactobacillaceae; genus Lactobacillus; species Lactobacillus sp. C449L. The sequence continues at coordinate 261 of NZ_JBWXGA010000092.1, forward strand.
CGAAAAGTGAATAATAAAAAATTGGGGGCTTAGCTCAGCTGGGAGAGCACCTGCTTTGCACGCAGGAGGTCATCGGTTCGATCCCGTTAGCCTCCATTGGAAGATTGAAGAATCTTCTAATGAACTAGTACATTGAAAACTGAATATAATCCAAGAAAAAAACCGAGAAACAATCAAAAGAGAACAGATTGCACGAGCGACCGAGAGAGTTCAAGTAAGAACAAGATCTTGAGTAAGGTCAAGAAAATAAGG
>NZ_JBWXGA010000093.1:0-512 GCF_059900815.1 Lactobacillus sp. C449L
ATATAGATTAGCAAGTATAGCGATCTTTGCTATGTAGGAAAGGGGACAGGGCTCCATGCGATTCGGAAAAAATACTCATATTGGATAATTAAGTATAGGGGTTTTACTCCGACCTGCCGCCTTATGATGTGAGCTTGAATTAATAACATACTCATCCTTCATAATAAATGGTGGCGTTAAGAACGCCATACCTGTTTTCTATGCCGCTAAAGGAGGAACACTATGAAGGTTTTAAAAATTTCACCTCGCGGATATTGCTACGGGGTTGTCGATGCAATGGTCATCGCCCGGAATGCCGCTTTAGATAAAACCCTGCCGCGCCCGATTTACATCCTCGGCATGATTGTCCATAACAAGCATGTGACAGACGCATTTGAAGAGGAAGGCATCGTTACGCTGGACGGGAAAAACCGAAAAGAAATCCTGGAAAAAGTGAACGGCGGGACTGTCATTTTCTCACCGCCCACGGAGTATCTCCTGAAGTCAGGAAACTGGCAAAGGAAAAAGGGCTG